>DATMWA010000056.1:0-4690 GCA_035562755.1 Anaerolineales bacterium | reverse complement strand
ACCAGCGAAACTGCAGGCGATTTTTCGAAAGTCATGAAAGCGACAGCTGATTTCTTGTTGGAGCAAGGATCAATCACGGAATCTCCATCGCAAGAGGAATTCGATGCTTTCATCAATCCAAAGTACATCGAAATGTACTTGGAAAGATAAGGATGTTTTGATATGAATACACAATCACCGTTAATCGAACTCCGCAATGTCAGTATGGATTACGGCAGTGGCAAAGACCAGATGTTGGCTCTTGAAGAAATCGATCTGACGATTGCTCCCCAAGACTTTGTCTGTGTGCTGGGGCCTTCCGGTTGCGGGAAAAGTACGTTGCTGAAAATCATTGCCGGTTATCAACAACCGACAACCGGAGAAGCGATTTTTCAAGGCGAACCGATTCAGGGGCCGGACTGGCATCGGGGAGTGGTCTTCCAGTCGCCAACGTTATATCCATGGCTGAATGTAAAAGATAATGTCGGTTTTGGTCCGAACATCAGAGGGTTGGACAAAAAGGAAGTTGATCGGATCAGCGATCATTTCCTTGAACAAATCGGAATGCTGAAGGATAAAGATAAAGCCGTTTTTGAACTTTCCGGCGGCATGCGCCAACGTGTGGCGTTGGCACGTGTTCTTGCCAATCGGCCGGAAATGATTCTGATGGATGAGCCGTTAGGGGCATTGGATGCATTGACGCGCCTGAATATGCAGACATTGATCCGTGATTTATGGCAAGAAAATAAAAATACGGTTCTTATGATCACGCATGATGTCGATGAAGCAATGTCGCTGGGCAACCGTCTCATCGTGATGTCGAAGCAACCAGGGAAAATCATTAAGACTTATGACTTGGATTACACGTATCAGGCGTTGAAAACAAATAATCACCGGGTCAACATAGATAGTACTTATCTGGAGATCAAGAACGAAATCCTCGACCTGATCAACACGGACTTGAACAGCCCTGCTTCTATCGAGATAAGCAAAAAATAAGAAACAAAGACAGTCCTCGGGTAATCCGGGTCCCATTTCAAGAATAATCAAAAAAGAGGAAAATCAGCTGAAAACCGCGAAAACGGTATTCTCAGCTGGTTTTTCTTTTGCGGACCCTCAAAATCGGGAAGAGTTCGTCACTAGGGATGTTGGCAACAATATGCTAAAATAACAGTAAATCTGAATTATTCATACTACCCGAAACTTTGACATGAATAACCCTATTTCATCTGCAGTATTGGATTTTTGGCAGAGTTGTTATTTTTTCCCTTTCAAAATGTCTCTTAGAGACGAAAAGAAGCACGGAGTGCGATTGTTATTGTGTTTTTGGGCATACTAATCCCTTTGTTCGAACGATTTTTTTAAATTAGCGGGATCTCACCAAGACAAGGATTGAATTTGCCGTAAGATATGAAAAAATTCGTCTTGATAGACATGATGGGTACTGAGTTTTAGCATTATGCGTCTTCCGCTGTGGATCAGCTTCCCGGCAATCTTGAAAAACCGAAGACGAATACTCTGTATCTGTAGGCCTTTGGCCTTTTCTGGGAAAGCTAGTGTACGCATAAAATTGTTGATGTTGTAGGAAAGCAAGCTGACCATCATGCGAACAGCATTCTCCAAGAAATGAGAACTGTCCGTCTTATCGAAGAAGAAACCATTCTTCGCTTCCTTGATGAAATTCTCCATGGTACCTCTCTTCCAATACGTTTGATAGACTTGTTCAGTCGAGACAGCATCGGATAGATTGGTGATAATGAACTCATGGTGAAAAATCAGTTCATCAGCTGCCCTTACGGAACGAATACAAACCCTACGGTCGTGCTTCCAAGTACCTGCTTGGTAGCGAATGGAGTAAAAATACTCTTCCTTCTGACTCCATTCGGTCTCATCCCCAACTTGAACAAACTCTTCCGCCATCTTGAATAAGCGGCGATTTCGCTTGAGTCGAATGACGTACTGATGCTCTTTTTCTTCACAGAGGTCATACAGTTCCGGCGATGCAAAGCCACTATCTGCGCGAACAAGAATGGTGCTGACTGGAACAGTCTGATTATAGTGTTCAAGAAGCGGATTCAAAAAATCGGCTGCTCCGGTTGAGCAGTAGGTGTTTCCGGAACGCAGTTCCGCCTTCAGAAAGTCTTTGGTCAGACCATCGAAGGCAACGAGCGGATGATAACCGGTTGTTTGATAATGTCTGTTGAAGGCCGTTTCTTCTTGGTTGCCGTAGGTGTCACTATAGGTGGAATCCAAATCCAATACCATTTCTGTTGCATTACGTTGTATGCGTACCTTATCCAGCATCGCTTGATTGAGTGCTTGGAGTTGCACAAGTGCATCGGGACTCTCACTGATGCGATCCCAAAAACGCGAAAGCGAAGGCTGTGAAGCCAATGTACTTTTCTCAAGCATCTGTTGGAAGAAAGGATCCTGGCGTAAGATGTTGGCAGATGCATCGGTATCATAGCCTGCAATTAATTGGAAAATCAGTTGTTCAAGGATGGTTTCATTCGAATGTGTAGGTGAGAGACGGGAGTCTTGAAAATGAAGCTCTTTCTCCATCAACTGTTCGAATCCGATTGAATGAAGGAATTCTTTAACCAAAATGAGACCAGCATCCGTGGAGAGATTACCTCCAGTATTTGTAACCGTCATTTTTTGATTGAATTTTAGAGTGTTTTCGTGTAAAGTTGCCATTGAGAGAACCCCTTTCTATGGTTGTTGGTAGTACATTAACCATAACAGATAGGGGTTCTTTTTTCACACCTTTTGGGTGTGAAAGTGAAATAAAGAATACGTTGATAGAACAAGATTTCAAGGTGTTTTCTGAAAACCTATGAATAATTCAGGTATGGATATATATTATGAATCAATTACGCTGTTCTGGAGCCCTTGGGGCTCTAAGGATAGCGGATGTAGCAAAATAAAAATCGCCAAGGTGAAAGCCTGCTGTTACAGCACTTTCACCTTGGCGATCTATTGTTTTATGGATTTTGCGACTAATGTAAAAAAAAAAAAAGAAAAAGCGCCCCATACTGCTGAAATAGCAGTAAAATATAGTCACTACAAAATATTAAGGAGGTCGCTTTTTCTATGAACAGAATAACACAATTATCCATTTTTGAAAATAACCAGCTCGGGGATTTAGAGAAATTAAATGACGTGCTGAATGCATTGCCGGACGAGAAACTCATCGCCCTTTTGGAAGAAGAACGTGGGAAGGGGCGGAATGATTATCCTGTGTTCACCATGTGGCGGGCTTTCCTTGCCAGTTTCGTGTTCCAACACCCCACAGTTGCAGCTTTGATCCGGGAACTGAAGCGCAACAGCCAACTCCGGGAGGTATGCGGATTCCAAACTCGGATCATCCGTACGAAAAAAGGGTCTTATCGTTATCAGTTGGCTCCCACGGAAGCCGCTTTCTCCCGTTTCGTAAAGAAACTGTTGCAGCACCAAGGTTTGCTGGATGTTATGTTCCACGAGCTAGTGGACGAGATGTACGTCTCCCTAGATGGGTTTGGCGAAATCCTCGCTCTAGATGGGAAAATCATTCCCTCCTACGCGAAAGGGCCCAATCAGAATAAACAAGAAGACGGCAGAAGGGACACTGAGGCGAACTTTACCATCAAACAATACACCACTACTACACCTTCAGGAGAGAAAGTGACGAACAAGAAGAAGTGGTTCGGCTATCGATTGCATTTGATCATCGATGCCACTTATGAACTGCCGATTGGCTATGAACTTACAAAGGCTTCGGAAGGCGAGCCTACGGTCGCGAAAAGACTAATAAAGGCATTGCCGGATGCTCAATTGAAAAGCTGCAACTATCTTCTTGCAGACAGAGGGTATGACGGAGGCCCCCTGCTGGATGAAATTGAATCGAGAGACATTATTCCGATTATCGATATTAAGAACCAGTGGAAAAAAGAGGGACCTACTAAACAATACCGTGATACCGATTTGACCTATACTTATAACGGGAAAGTTTTCTATGTCGATGAAAGAGGACAGGAAGTGGCGTTGGTTTACAAAGGCTATGATAGTGCGACTGATTCCCTTCGTTACGGATTCAAACCGCAACACCAGGATTCCCGTATTTTCAGAATCAAACGGGAGGATAATCGGCGTGTTTTCAATAAAGTAGCGCGTAATAGCCACAAATTCAAGCGGCTGTACAAGAAGCGGACTGCGATTGAACGGGTGAATGGGCGTCTTGATCGTGATTTCTTGTTTGAGCAACATACTATACGGGGTGAAAAGAAAATGAACCTTTTCGTAACCATGGCTTTTCTGGTCATGTTGGCATTCGCTAAACGGAATATCCAAAAAAATGAGTTGGGTCATTTGAATGCTTGGGTAGCGTAACCTCTAAAAAATAGAATATCCGTACGTTTCTTTGTCATGCCTTCGTATGAAAAAAACAGAATCCTGCTTATGCCCACACATACTGATCGGTATTAAGAGGCCCATATTCTGCATATTTGCGACTGAAAAAGCCATCGGCTTTGTTTTTTCTCTTTCAATTCTACAAAAAAAGCGAACAGCGTAATTGATTCAATTTCAGGCTGGGGTTGACACGGTGGAGCCAGGTTTCTTTCGCTTGTTCCCATTCCTTCATCTGCACAGTCCCCCTTCCAAGCGCAAATCAGCGGAGAATGCAGTCCGCATGTCCGTAGCCGATCCGGTGGTGTCCCGGATTTCGCCGTCG
>DATMWA010000055.1:0-1878 GCA_035562755.1 Anaerolineales bacterium | reverse complement strand
GGCCTTCCTCACTCACGCGGCGTCGCTGCGTCAGGGTTGCCCCCATTGCGCAATATTCCTCACTGCTGCCTCCCGTAGGAGTCTGGCCCGTGTTCCAGTGCCAGTGTGGCGGATCATCCTCTCAGACCCGCTAACCATCGTTGCCTAGGTAGGCCTTTACCCCACCTACTAGCTAATGGTACGCAGACCCCTCTTCATGCAGTAGCTTAAGTCAGAGGCCACCTTTGCTTGCAAAACTTATGAAAAGCAAGATTATCCGGTATTAGTACCCCTTTCGGTGTATTATTCCAGACACGAAGACAGGTTATCTACGCGTTACTCACCCGTGCGCCACTTTACTCAGGACCGAAGTCCCTTTCGCGTTCGACTTGCATGTGTTAAGCACGCCGCCAGCGTTCGTTCTGAGCCAGGATCAAACTCTCCAGTTTAATATCCTAGCCAGTCTAACAGACTGGACTTTGTCCAAATCAAACCAATATACTACTTGGCCCGCTCATTTACTGTTCAGTTTTCAAAGATCAAAATCCCAACCAATCGGCCAGGATGGTGCCACGCAGTGTTTGCTGCGAGTCAGCACTATAACTTGTTTTCCACTCCAAAGTCAATCACTATTTTTGTGTTTCTTTCGGGGTGCTTGCTGCAAACGCGTTCCTTGAAGCAACGGAGGGCGAAAATACAAAAAGGGGGGAGGAATGTCAACGCCTTTTTTGTTGTTGAATCCTTTAATGCGATCGTTTTTTTTAAACGACTGGTTTTTAATGATATTTTTCTGTTTGCTTTCTAGTGTTGCTTTATCGTAACATGCCATTGTATTAAACAGAGTTTCTCCTTTTGCAAAACTCTTCGCCCATTTCCATGGCTCTAAAACTCTAAAAATAAATTATTCCCTGAATGGATCGCCAATATACTTCCTCGCTCCGTGATATTCCTAACGTTCACGACTGCATTAATTACCTTATTGCGTCGGGTGTTCTTGATCACGTTCCGCTACAACGGATAAAATTCTGTATCCGTCTTTATCTTGAGAGATTACGATTTTCGATATTGTCAGACAAGTATGATGGCTTTCCCCTATCTGATAGGGAAATGTTATTCCGCGATCTTGTTGTTTTCGTGCAAAATTATCATCGTCCGCATTATTCTCGCGTCATTAATGGAACCGGTGTTATCGTTCATACCAATTTGGGGCGATCGCTTCTTCCCGTTTTTTCCATGGCGATGCTGATCTCTGCCAGTAGGAGCTATTCGAATCTAGAATTAAATCTAGAAACAGGAAAACGAGGTTCTCGCTATCAACATGTTGACAGCTTGTTGTGCGAACTGACCGGAGCCGAGGCGGCGCTGGTTGTTAACAACAACGCCGCCGCCGTCCTAATTGCCCTTGAGACTTTGGCCAAGGGAAAAGAAGTGGTTGTTTCCCGTGGCCAACTTGTGGAAATCGGTGGGTCCTTTCGTATCCCCGATATTATGGTTCGAAGCGGCGCTAAACTGATTGAAGTCGGTGCCACCAACCGTACCCATTATCAGGATTATCAAGCCGCCATTACCAGTGAAACAGGGCTATTGTTGCGGGTCCATTGTAGTAATTACCGGATTATCGGGTTTACGAGCGAGGTGGCCAATACCGACTTGGTGCGTTTAGGGAGGTCTCACGATATTCCGGTGATGGAAGATCTTGGTTCCGGGTGTTTGATTGACTTGAGCAGGTTTGGGTTGGCCAAGGAACCAACGGTCCAGGAAGTTGTCGCCAGCGGTATGGATATTGTTACTTTCAGTGGCGATAAATTGCTGGGCGGACCCCAAGCCGGCATCATTGTCGGCAAAAAAAGATTTATCGATCAGATCAAAAATAATCCGTTAAATAGAGCCTTGCGCATC
>DATMWA010000054.1:0-1681 GCA_035562755.1 Anaerolineales bacterium | reverse complement strand
CTCTTCACCCGGGCTTCACCTACCAACTCGATCGCTTTCGCTTCGTTAGTCGTTCCTATCTGGGACGCCAACAACACGCTCTCATCCGCGGTCACTTCAGCCGATGTGGTGAAGCGGGCTTCGTCAGCTCGAACAAGCACTACTTGCCCATAGGTCATGTACGGCATCGAGAAGGCTACCGTCTTCTTGCGCTCGTCGGTGATCGTTACACCATCCGCCACAACATCGTACTGCCCAGCGGCCGTCGCCTCGAAAATGCCTTCCCAGGCGGCTTCGGTGAACACTGGCACACAGTTGATGTATCCGCAGATCGCGTTAAAAGCATCATAATCCCAGCCAGCACCTTCACCGGTCGTCTCATCAACATAGTTGAATGGGGGATACGCGTTTTCTACGGCTACGATAATCTCACGGCCACCCAAATCGGGTAAACCGCCTTCGGCTGCTGGCGCTTCTTCAGCGGGGGCTTCCACCGCTGGGGCTTCTTCTGCCGGGGCAGCAGGCGTGCTGCAAGCGGCGAGAACGAAGCTAAATACCAGCACTACAGTAAGCAACTTCATCAATTTCATTATTCTTCTCCTTTGGAATTGTAAAGAACAGATTAATTATACGATTATATCCAATTTTATAAAAGCGGGGCTTAGCTATTATTATTATTTATAATGAATTGATTTATACCCATGAAATCAGTTTTTTGCATCGCCCCCCCCCCCAGCCGTTCCCAACACCAGCAATTTAAATACAAAGCGGGCATGCACGCCCGGTCTTAGTGATCCAAGTGGGCCCGGCTGGATTCGAACCGGCGACCAAGAGATTATGAGTCCCCTGCGCTAACCACTGCGCCACGGGCCCTTGGGATCGTAATCCCGCGTGGTGAAGCGCGGGTTTAGAAAAAAAAGAGCGGGAGACGGGATTCGAACCCGCGAATATCAGCTTGGAAGGCTGATGCCTTACCACTTGGCGACTCCCGCGTATCAGCTCTCTCGGTTTCCAGTCTCCATGGGAAACTGTCACGAAAAAACCGAATCACATTTTACCACAAATTGAGATGGACTGCTGTTTGGGCTTTTTGTACCAGGCACATGCAAGTTTGGCAAGGCGGAAGTGAACCTTCTACTCCGGTTTATTCAGCGAGCCGCGAATTTCCTCGCGATAGATCCAACCTACCAGCCAGATGAGCCCAATGACGATTGGCAATCCAATCAGCAATAAGATTACCGACCAATGGGGTTGATTGGCTAAGCTGATATACCAGACCGAAAAGCCTATATAGGTGAGCGCACCAAACCATTCAACCCTCCAGGCGATAATGAGACCGATGATTAAGGCATAGCTTGGAATCAAATGGATTAGAAAACCAAGGATCTGCTTCCATATTGTTTCGACCCCGCTAAAAACATCCAGAGCGAAAATACTGACAAAGAGGATAAACAGGATGCTAAATACTCTCGGCGTCCAGAACAAAAAAGATTTTTGGGCTTGGGTCATGGCAATCTCCCAAAAATATCATAGCATATTGATCCGGCGACTAAAAGCCCGTTCAACTCAACCGCGGTATTGATTATTGAAAAATTCGTCTGACAAGTGAATTTGGTTTACAATAAGACCAGCTTAATTTTAGGAGTATTCGCATGGCTTCTACACCAACCAGAGACCGTGTTTCACCAGATAAGATCAATAC
>DATMWA010000053.1:0-1724 GCA_035562755.1 Anaerolineales bacterium | reverse complement strand
ACAGCTTCAGTAACTTCTGCTCCAATTACGACTTCTACGGCAGCCGCGGGTTATAGCCGACTAGATAAGATTGCCATGATAAACAGCTTCTATGAGTCTGGATCAAAACTAAGCCTGTTTGCCGGAAGAAATGAAGTTAATGCCGAATGGGATTCTTTGTTTGGTGGGAAGCTTAATGGAAAAGTCGATTTTGTTGATAGTGTTTCAGTTACTGAGAAGATGAGTGGCCCCAATACCCGCGGCTATTCACCCATCCGTAATTATAATTTTCATTTATCAAATACACTTGAATTGGCTCAACGATTTTATAGTGAGGCCGATATAGGTAAAAACGCAAAGATATTTAAAAACGGTTCTGGTGTGAAAATTAACGGCTTTACAACGGTTAGGCCTAATGGTGAATATGTTCAATATCGTGATGGAAAATGGGTCGGCATAGGTTCTGAACAAGGTAAGAGTTTCGCAGAGCAAATGAGCACCCAGTTGGATGTTGTTGAGTCTGCCTATGCACGCGTGCCCAAAGAGTCGCAGATTGACCCAATGACAGCGTTGACCATAGCATCAATGGGGTTTGGAATTGGTGAGGGCATTCTTGTGGCCAGAGGATCCTATGCTCTGGCGCGAGTGCTCGGTAACGCTGGACTATTTACTAGTGGTGCTCAAATATTTCACAATATTTTCAATGATAAAGATTTTGAGGCTGACACAGCGGTTATCTTAACTTTAAACACAGCAAGTGATGCGGCAGACGATATTGCTAAAGTCGGTGGCAATAAATGGCTCTGGATCGGAACAGCAGCGACGGGCGTGATATGGGATGGAAAAGATGGGTTGCAGTATATTGGCCCCGCTACGCCTCACGTTCAAAATCCAGTATTGAATAATCCAGCACTCGATCAATGGTATCAAAAGAATTTTTCACCGGACGTATTGAATTGGTCGAAACCAGCTGTTAGGAAACCTTGACATGCTTTCACTGTATAAGAAATCAATTCATGATGCCATAGCATCGCAAAATACCATACATGGCAGTGTCACGCGATTTAATGGGATGGTGGTCTTTACTACGATTGGTATTCTTGCTGAATTTTATGCCGTAATTCCACTGGTAATATTTTTACTAATTATATTTCCATCATTTGCAATTTACCTAGCAATCAAGTTCAATTGGATGCGAGTTTGGCTGGCCATTATGCTTGTGCTATATGTCACGTGCACATCTATAGCATTCCAACAAATGCATAATGAATATTGGTGGTTATTTTGGCTGGCTCTGCCATTTATTCTTTCAATACCTTCGCATTTTTATTTCGATAAATACCTCAGAAGACTTGGTACAGAGTATGGCGTTCCCAGAGAATTGGATGATGATGAAGATTTGGAAAATGACGAGCGTGAACGTCGTCGTCAGGAGCGGGACTAACTTCACGACCGCACTTCCCCACCCACAAACCCCACTTCCGCCTACGCCATTATTCCCAACCCATCTTGGTTGAGGCGGGTGATGATCTAAAATCCTTGGCCCAAAAAGCCTACGGCAACTCTTGCCTGTGGTACGTACTGGCCGCCGCGAACGCGCTGATCGGCGATTCGGGCCTGATCGCGGGTACCCAGCTGAAGGTTCCGGAGGTTGGGGTCTCCAAGAACGACGCCGGTACTTTCAAGCCCTACAATCCGAACGAGATTGTGGGTTCCACCAGCCCGAGCTTGCCGTTTATTCCGCC
>DATMWA010000052.1:0-19499 GCA_035562755.1 Anaerolineales bacterium | reverse complement strand
GAAATCTTAACCACAACCCCCTTTCATTTCGACCGCCTCTGTCATTTCGCCCGCCCGCTTGTCATTTCGAGCGCAGCGAGAAATCCTAACCACAGTCTCCCCCTATCATTTCGAGCACTTTCTGTCATTTCGAGCGCAGCGAGAAATCCTAACCACAACCCCCTTTCATTTCGACCGCCTTTTGTCATTTCGAACGAAGTGAGAAATCTTAATCATTATCAAAAAGATTTCTCAGTCGCTAATGCTCCTTCGAAATGACAATAATCTAATGCTCCTTCGAAACGACAAATAACTTACGGTCTTTCGAAAAGACAAAGGGCTTGCGCTTCTTAGAAATGAATAAAATCTCTCCTCCTTTAAAATCGGGACATAGGGACTTCCCAACACCACTGAAAAACATCCTGCCTCGCGCCGAAACAACCACTACCAGCCAAATTTCATGAAATAAAATTTTCGAACACCACTTCCCATTAAATCGAAACTGCCTCTCTTGTTGGTAAATTACCCCAAACCGAGAAGGCAGTTCAAACTTAATTCAATCTTACTTAACCTTTGATACCACCCGAAGCCAACCCACGGATGAATTGCCTCTGGGTAATCAAAAAGAGAATAATCATTGGTACAGCGGAGATAATCAAACCTGCCATCACCACTGTCCACTCTTCCCGCAAAGCCCCCGAGAAAGTCATTAACCCCAAGGGGACCGTTTTAATGTCTTCGTCTAATACAAAGGTAAGCGCGAACATGAACTCATTCCAAACCCGCATCGCGTCCAACAGCATGGCTGAAGCGATAATTGGGCGACTGAGCGGTATAACAATCTGTAAAAAGACGGTAAAAGTATTCGCGCCGTCAATCACCGCTGCTTCTTCATACTCCTTGGGCAAACTGAGCATATAAGAGCGGATAAGGAATGTTGTAAAAGGAATACCGAAGGCCACGTTGGGTAGGATCATAGCCAGGTAGGTATTGTAAATGTCTAAAGATGACAAGATCCGAAAAAGCGGAATAAGACTGACCTCAGGCGCGAGCATCAGCCCACCCAGGATGAAGTACAACAAGAAATTTCGCCCTTTGAATTGAAAACGAGCTAAAGCGTAGGCAGCCATAAGCGAGATTGAGATGTTCAATAACACAGATATGGTCGTGACGAACACACTATTCCAGATGTATCCGGCAATGCCGTATTCCCAAGCCCGAACATAATTCTCCCAGCGAAATACCTCGGGGAATGCCCAACTATTGGAGAAGAGTTCGAGATCGGTCTTAACTGAATTGGTAAATATCCAGATCAGGGGATAGATGGTAAAGATCGATAAAACGCTAAATAAAATATAAGCAAAGAACCTCTCAATTTTAAGCGCGATCGTGTTTCGCCGATCAAACCTGCTTGCACTTGATTTACCTGTGAGGCTCATATTTAGTCCTCCGATCCGCTGCGTCCGATGCGGAGCTGAACAAAAGTAAGCGCGAAGGTGATCACGAAAAGCAAGGTCGCGATCGCCGCGGAATAGCCCATTTCATCATTCCGGAAACCTACCCGATAGAGGTAGTTTCCCAAAACATCACTGGCGTGGTTTGGCCCGCCGCCGGTCATTACATAAACGATATCAAATACCTTGAAAGCGCCGATCACCGTTATGGTGGTGAGAACCAGGATGGTCTCTCGAACCATTGGAACGGCCACCAGCATGAATTGTTGCCATACCGTGGCTCCATCCATTCGGGCTGATTCGAACAGTTCATCCGGGATGCCTTGAATGGCAACGATAAAAAGCACCATACAATACCCAACCCATTGCCATTGGGAAACAGCAATGACTGAATAAATGGCTGTATCCGCTTCCCCCAACCAGGTCCTAGTTAGGCTATCCAGATTGATGAGGCGTAAAAATTGGTTAATCAAGCCCGTATCGGGACGATAGATTAGGTACCAAGTTAGACCGACCACCGTAACCGCCAGAACGGCCGGCATAAAGAGAGCATTACGAAAAAATGTTCCCCAGGCTGGACGAATCAGCTTCGATTCCAATAAGTAAGCCAGAATCAGCGCTACCGCGACCTGAAAGAATACGGAAATAATGGCGTAGAGCATATTATTTTTAAGGCTAAGCCAGATATATTTATCCGAAAACATTCGGATGTAGTTACCCAACCCTAAAAAGTGCATTTCCGGATCGATAGCGCTCCAGCGAAAGAGGGAGTAATAAAAATTTTCCAGGATCGGAAGATACACAAAAATCGACATCACCGCGATGGCGGGCAACAAAAAGAGGTAGGGTGTTGCCGAACGGATAAATTTGTTCATATTAATCATGGTTCAATCCGCTTCCGGTAAGTAATAAAGAGGGGGCAACCCTGGCGAACCAGGGCTGCCCTATTAGAAAGCATGAAGGTTACTTGAGTTCAGTTTGAACTTGGGCTGCGATGTCATGCACTTCTTGCATTAATTCAGCGGCGGGTTTATCGCCGTTGAGTACCGCCTGCATACCAGGCAGGTAGACTTCCACGATCTTGGCGTTCATATCTGTATCCATCCACAAAGCCATGCCAGTGGCGGAATTGATTGATTCAACGCCAGCAACGACCGCGGGAATGGCAGTTTCAGCCGTAACCGCGCCAACCACCGCGCTGGGGATACCCAGACGTTTGACATATTCCTTGCCCATTTCGGGACTGGTGAGGAATTTGAGGAATTCTACCGCTTCGGCCGGATGCTGGCTTTTGTTGTAGATCATAAAGCCATCAGGCGCGCCAGTAAGCAGTTTCTGATCACCATTTCCACCAGTTCCACTGGGGAATTGGAAGAAACCAAAGGCGTCTGCGCCCATGTCGTTAGCGACGGTAATGAACTCTTCCAACTCGATGTAAACCATGGCGGTATTGCCAGCGATAAAGGAGGAGCGGGCACTCGAGTGACTGATTCCGTTAGGACCTTCGTTAAAATAGCCTTTTTCGTTTAGTGTGCGGAAGCGATTAAGCGCTTCTACATAACCAGCATCGGTAAACAGGGCGGCAGAATCTGCGGTCAGCAGATAATCGGCGCGCAAAGCTTCACCTTCAACCAGCTTGGCATTCATATCACCCACATAGTGAGCGGATGCCCAGGGGAATTCGTTACCAAATGCGATGGGTGTGACGCCATTTGTTTTCAGTGTTTCGCAAACTGCTAAGAACTCATCCCAGGTTGTGGGTTCGCTGAGATTGTACTGCGCGAAGATGGCTTTGTTATAGACCATAAATTTGGCGTTAATGCGCATTGGAATGCCATAGACTTTACCATCTACTTTGTATGGCTCTACCGCGGCAAGCACAATATTGTCTTTCCAATCACTATTCATCAATGCATCGGTAAGGTCTAACGCCTGTCCGGCACGAGCGAACTTCCAGGAAAACTCACCAGCCCAGGAGAAGTAAATGTCCGGTACTTCACCAGACGCCATCAAGATGCGAATCTTGTCTTTATATGGTTCGTCGGCTACGGCTTCCATCTCAACCTTGATATTGGGATGGGTTTTCTCAAATTCCGCGATCACGAAGTTATAATAATCAAGCTGCTCTGGTTCCGGCCATTTGTGAAAGAAACGGATCGTTACTGGGCCTTCGCCCGCTGTTTGCGCGGGGGCGTCGGCTTCGGCGGGTGCCGGAGCAGCAGCTTCCGGGGTACCGCAGGCGGTCAGCAAGAGGCTGGCCAAAAGTAATACACTTACAATACTCCAAAATCTTTTCTTCATCTCATACTCCTTATTAGTTTGAATAACCAATGAACAGGAACAAGGTACAAATATCTGTTTAAGGTTCATTCTCCTTTCAGCGCGCCTTACCGCTTAATAATTCTGACCATAACCGTATGCGCCGTATTGAGTGCAATTCTCGGCAGCGGAAAGGGCAGCGAGTTCCATCGCTTTTGGGATGACGGTTTGATGCAGAATCTCTACAAGAAACCTGGCTGCGAACGCGTCACCCGCACCAAGTGAATCCACGGTTTCGACCGGCAGGATGCCTTGGTGATATAACTGCTTGCCATCATAAACCCACGAACCATCCTTACCGCGAGTCATAACAACCAATTTAGGTCCGAGCGAAATCATCTTCCGCATTAATTGATCCCGTTCTGCGTCCGAAATTCCGGACAGGGAGAGAAAAGCAATATCGGTGTAGGGTAGCACAGCTTTCAGATATTCCTCATCACACCTCTGGGAGAGGTCGAACGAAAGCATCCGGCTGTGCGCCTTGAGTTCAGGAAGTTGGCCCTCTATAAAGCTAAAGACACTGGTATGAACGAGGTCAAAACCGGCGATATACTCCAGATCTTCATCACTTAAGTGGATAGATTGGCTTGCCCCCGGGTCACTTTTACCAAAAACCCGATCTCCATCCACTACATTAACCGTGCTGAAAGCCGTGGGTAGTTCATCCAACTGACGGCAGTGGGAAATATCTATGCCTTCCTTGATCAGAGAATTCAAGATCATGGTTCCTTCGGCATCCTTACCGACACAGCCAAGATAAGCACCTTGGGCACCATAGCGCTGGGCTAAAACCGGAACATTCACCGCGTTTCCGCCCGGAAACTTGATTCTCAAGTGGGTGTAAGTATCTACTGTGTTATCGCCAACGCCAATGATTCGGGCCATATTTATTTTAGTAATCGAATTTCCACATGTAACGGCGAGTGGAGAGAGGATGATTGTGCCAAACGGCAACATGTTGCGAAAAACGATCAACCGCGCTGGAGAGCACCATTGTTGCCACAATCGGGCGAACATCGGCATCAATGCCCTTCATAGCGAAATCCTTGGAATCGTAAATGACCAGCCGTTCGGTAAATTTCTTGCAGAAACGTTCGACACGCTCGGCAACCGGCCGGGAACCATCCTCGCCCTTGAAGAGGAATACCGGTGTATTCTCATCCAAAACTTCAAAAGGCCCGTGGAAGAACTCAGCTGCTTCACCAACGTGCGTGTGCATCCACTGCATCTCCATCAGCACACAAGTGCCAAAGGTATAGGCTGTGGCGAAATTAGGACCGGCACCCATAATCATCATGAAATCATCATCTTTGAAGAGTCGGGCTTCTTCGGTGGCACGGCCGTCAGCCTGCTCAGCCGCGTCTACCAATACGGAAGGCAGCGCGTTTAGACTGGACATCACTTTGTCTGCCAGAGCCCAATTCTCAATTTGCTTCATAACACCGGCTACAAATGCCAATATGATGATAAATTTTGCTGAATAACCATGCTCGCTTTTCCCGTACAGCAAGGGGTACTGTACATTTTTTGCCAGGGGAGAATCCGCGTATTGGGTAATTCCAACCGTGGTGCATTTCAATTGCTTTACAAATTCCGCGGTTTGAAGCATTTCAGGAGTAGTCCCACTATGGGTTGCCAATACAACCAGTGAATCTGGTCCAAGCTTGGCTGGGGGTTGACTGAGGAATTCAGCCGGAAAGTAGAGGAAGGTTTCCAATTTCTTGGCGTCGCGGTCAATAAAATATTTGATGGCGCCCATTTCCCGATTAGGGGCGCCGCAACCGACAAAAAAGATATTCTTGAAACCTTTTTTGGCGAGATCAACACCCGTCTTGAAAGCATCATCTTTTGCTTTTACAGCCTGTTCAAGCGCCGCGAGGTATTCCTTTCGATTTATATCTTGTGCCATTTCTTGCTCCTTTAGAGTTGTTGAATTTGCAAAACGCTAAAGCGTAATGTCTACTGTGTTGGTCTATTGGTATGGTCTAAGGTACCTTGTATATACCAATGCTATTAAAAAAAACTAAAGTTTCGCCGTCGAATGAAATACAACCCGGCTGGGGTGATTCACCGATTTTAAGTATTCCACGCATCTTCCCCGGTCATCAATAACCACCGACCGCAGTAAAATAACCGGATCGCCTTCCTCGATTTCCAGGCAGTTGGCTTCCTCGAGAGTGGCGAAACTGATCTTCAAAGTCTCATCATTCTTGTCCAGTCGAATTCCGTAACGATCCTGCATGATGTCGTACAAGGATGTTTTAGAATCTGAAAAATCCTCCGCGCTCAAACCCGGCACGAATTCAGAAGGGATATAACTCGTTTCGACACAAAACGGTTCTCCATTCGCGAGGCGTAAACGGCGTAAAATTACTACCTGGGTACCAAGACGAATGTCTAACTTTTCGGCGACCTTTAAGGGGGCTCTGGCTATCTCAAAGTGACGTAATTGCGAACCCGCTTCAACGCCTTCCTGATGTAACAACTGGGTTAGACCCATCGTTTTTTCCTTACCCATACCGCGCTGTACTTGTGGTTGACGTACATAAGTACCGTTGGTAGAGCGACGCTCCAACAAACCATGGTCGATCAAATTCTCAATAGCCCGTCGAACGGTCATTCGACTTACGCCTAATTGCTCTGAAAGCTCGCGTTCAGAGGGGATCTGTTCACCGACGGTGAAGACCGTATCCTCAATCATTTCTTTTAAGGTCGCTTCAACTTGCAGGTAAAGCGGCACGGGAGAATGATCAATCAGGGAAGGAGGGAATCGAAGTTTGGTTTCCATGGTCTTTGGTATATACCAATACCATTATTATACAACCTCTTATAAAAAAATCAAGTCCTTTGTCAAACGAATCTGTCCAGCAGGCTAGAGGATTTGCGCCTTTTGAGCGAATCCTGTCATTTCGAACGAAGTGAGAAATCCAAACCACCGCCATTAAGATTTCTCAGTCGTTTGCACTCCTTCGAAATGACAAAGAACTAACACTCCTTCAAAATGACAAAAAACTTGTCATTTCGACCACCTCCTGTCATTTCGAGCGCAGCGAGAAATCCTAACCAGAACCATCTGTCATTTCGACCGAAGGGAGAAATCCTAACTACAGCCTCTGTCATTTCGAGCGCAGCGAGAAATCCTAATCCTTATCAACAAGATTTCTCAGTCGTTAGCACTCCTTCAAAATGACAATATAGTGCTAGCACTCCTTCGAAATGACAATATAGTGCTACCGCTCCTTCGAAATGACATAAACCTTGTCATTTCGAACGAAGTGAGAAATCCTAACTACAGCCATCAAGATTTCTCAGTCGTTAACACTCCTTCGAAATGACAATAAGGTGCTAACACTCCTTCGAAATGACAGATTGCTAACGCATCTTCGAAATGACAACAAGCCGATGCTCCTTCGAAATGAGAGGGAGAAAAAAATATTTCTTACTGTGTCCGTAATGACACAAAAACTTTGCCTTCTCGTCAAAAACCTTCCCCCGAAATCTTCTCCCAAAATCTTCCCTATCCTTCCACCAAAACGGACAAATATCATAATGATTTCATAATATTTCATTCCACCAGCCTTTTTAGGGCTATAATTTTTTTAAAGATGAGACCAAAACCTGACCAAAGTCAATATTCCCTTTTTAATGACCTTCCCTCCCATGTTTGGATTACTGACGAACACGGGCATCTGGTATTCGTCAACCAGGCCTGGATTGATTACAGCGGTCCCCTCCGGAAATCGGTCATCCAACAAGGCCTCGAGAGCGTCATCCACCCCGAGGATTTGGAACACGCTGCCCGCACCTGGCGAGGCTGTCTGCATGACCGTCAACCGTTTTCCATGCAGGTTCGATTACGCTCAAATTCCAACAAATACCATTGGTTCAGCGTCAACGCCAAACCCCTGGAAGCGGAGGATTCTGGAAGTTCAGGTTTTATTGGCATCAATACCCGAATTTATGAGGACGACGCCGAACGCCCTGAATTACCGTTGAGTCCAGACTTATTGATCGGCGTTCTGGACTCGATTCACCAATGCCTGATTATTTTTGACCCCACCCGGCGAAGAGTGATTTATCATGTGCGCAGACAGAACGATCCATTCGGTTTTCCAATGCCCACCGAGTTCGGTGAACCTGAGGAGCTCTATTCGTTTGTCCATCCGCAGGATCAACACAAGATCGTAGAGTCGATCCAAAAAAATATTCGCGGAGAGGCAACCAAAACCCGCATTCGGATTCAGCAGTCACAGCTTTCGATTAAGTTTTTAGAAGAAGTAGCCACTCCTGTTTTTGACCCTCAGGGTAAGTTGACCGCGATTATCGTCAGAATTTATGACGTCACCCGTGAATCTGAACTTAGCAGTGAAAATGACATGCTCTTTTCGATTTATCAGCACATCATTACCAACGTCAAGGATGGGATTTGGATCGCCGACCAGGTTACCGGCGAAAACATCATTACCAGTGCTTCTTATCGCGATCTTTGCGGTTACAGTACCGATACAAAGGTGACTTTTCAAATGTGGCTGGACCACATCCATCCCGATGACCTCGAAATGGTTAAATCCTTTTTAGTCCTTCAAAAGAAGGGGGAGCATTTTGAGGTCGAATATCGGGTCGTTCATCCGGACGGAAAAGTCCTCTGGATTCGTGACCACGCGTTGCCAGTCCGAGAATTTGGTGGCCGAAAACTGGTGGGCGGGGTGATGACGGATATCACCGCGGTGATGAATGAGAGATCGAAATTCATCACCGAAAATGAGAACCTGGTTGAACAGGTCCAACGCGCTCTGGAAGATTATCAATCCCTTTTTGATAACACCCCAATTGGCCATCACTCCCTGGACCAACAAGGCCGCTTCCTCAAGGTCAACCAAACTTTGTTAAATTGGCTTGGCTATACTCGCGAGGAGATGATCGGCACCTTTATTGGAGATTACTCTGATTCTGTGCAAAAAGAAATTTTCAAAAACCAATATGAGGATTTCAAAAAACAGGGAACAGCCCGGGATGTTGAGTTCATATTCACAAGAAAAGACGGTACCCGTTTTCCTGTCCTGATTAACGCTAATGCCCGCTATGACGCGGACGGCAATTATCTGCTTTCGTATAGCTCGGTTTTCGATAGCACAGAACTGGCGAAGGCGCGCGCCTTGCTTCAGGAGAAGGAGGAGCGTTACCATAGCATCTTCAATTTCAATCCGGACCTGATCTACCTGCGTGATTTTCATACTCAGCGGGTGGTGGAAGCCAATCAAACCACCCTTGATACATTAGAGTACAGTCTTGATGAGTTGGCTAAGCTCAAAATCGATGAGCTGATGGATGAATTTTCCCCGTATGAGGATCTGGTCAAGATTCTATTAAAGGAAGGCACTACCACGCCTTTCTTGCGCCGGTACAAAACCAAGTCCGGCAAAATCCTCGATCTCGAAGTGGTCATCTCGCTCCTTCGCGATCGGGATGGATTGCCCAAGCAGATTCAATTTGTTTGCCGCGACCTTACCGCCCGCCTGGACGCCGAACGGCGCCTGAGTGAACATCAAATTTTCGTCCGTCAGTTGTTGGATACGCTTAATATTGGCGTCCTGGTAACAGACAAAGATCACAAGATCGAATACATCAACAAGTACTTTACGGATTTTTGGGGCAAAAAACCAGTCGAGCGGTTGGAGCAGATTCTGCCGTCTGGCGTGGTGGAGGAAGCTGGGATTTTTGAACCTTCACCTGAGATGACCGCCGGAAAGAACATTGAGGTGACCCTCAAACGTCATGATGGTATGGCGCGCCAATTCCTGATTATCACTACCGAACGCCGGGACCGGGTCGGGCTGATTCTCACCTTTGTGGATCTTACCGAAGAGAAAGAATTGGAAGCCAATCTAATCATTAGCCGGGACGCTTTGCAGCGCGCCAACATCGAGCTCGAAAAGGCGATGAAGTTGAAAGAGGAATTCCTCTCCAACATGAGCCATGAATTGCGCACTCCGCTGACCGGTATCATTGGTCTTTCTGAGGTAATGCTTAATGACCAGGTCGGTCCGCTCTCCCCTCAGCAGAAAAGCCTGATGCGCAATATCGACGAAAGCGGCAAGCATCTCAAGGATTTGATTAATAACATCATCGACCTTTCGCGGATTGAAGCCGGCAGTTTTGAGCTTCAAATGCGTTACTTCAAGGTCCGCGAAGTATGCATCCAGGCGATTAAAGACATGGAAGATCTGGCGCGTGACAAGGAAATAGAGATCTCACGTGAGTACGGTGAAGACAACCTGATGGTGTTTGGTGACCAACGCCGCTTGAAGCAGGTTTTGGTAAACCTGCTCGGTAACGCGATCAAATTTACCCCCAAGGAAGGCAAAATCGGCGTGCGTGTTCAGCCGGAACCTGGCAAAGAAACCCTTCGGATTAGTGTTTGGGACACCGGGATCGGCATCCTCCCCGATGAATTTGATCAGATCTTTCAGCCCTTTGTCCAGGTTGATTCCAATCTTTCCCGCCAATTTTCTGGTACGGGCTTGGGACTCTCGCTCTCGCGGCAGATCATCAATATGCATAACGGAGACCTTAACGTCGAGAGTGAACATCGAAAAGGCTCGGTCTTTCATATCGACCTGCCTTACGACCCCGAACCGCTGGTCGAAAAAGGTGGCATGACTCCAACCGAACGCGAAGCCTTGCTTAGTTCTGACCATCTTCGTTCGGTGGCGATACCAATTTGTGTAAATTTTGATCCTGCCGATGTGGTTCGGAAACTTAAAGCGATTGGAATTCGGGTTCATCAACCGGTTACGCTGAGGGAGTTGGAAAAATTGCGCGCCCGTAAGGCGAATCTGCTTATCCTTTTACCCCCTCAGGCCGTTTCCCCGCTTGGTGATATTTGGATTAAATCCATCCGGGCATCTTCCGCGCTCAACAAGAGTGTGGTCATCAAAATCGGACATACGGAGGATCCGCTCTTTGTCGGTACTCCTGAGTTGCCTGTTGAAAAGGATATCGAGGAGATTCGGGTCACTATCGATGAATACTTCCGCGAGAGCTGGCAGGCGGTTGAGGATATTCTCTTCGGGAAGCGCTCGCGCCACATTTTGGTCGCGGAGGACAACCCGATCGTCCGAAAGATGATTTACGAATATCTTACCGGTCGTGGATTACGGGTGACCGAAGCCGTGAATGGTGAACAAGCCATAGAGAAAGTCACCCAGCTTGCCCCAGACCTGATTTTGATGGATATTCAAATGCCTGTTCTAAATGGATTGGAGACAACCCGGGTGATTCGCCAGTTGAAGATGGGAAAGATTGACAAGCTGCCGATTATCGCGGTAACCGTCAGCAATCAGGCTCACAACCCCGCGGTGATCTACGAGGCTGGCTGTGATGCGATTCTCGAAAAACCAATCGATTTGGAAAAATTGGATCACTTAATCAACAAATTTTTAAGCAAGGCACAATAGTGAAAACGCGGTTCGTGGATACTCTCGCCAGGTTCGAAAGTGTTAATTTGGTGGGAACAGCGATGTTGGTGGGCTTGGCGACTGGCGCCTTTGTCATCCTATTTAAGATTTTATATGAATGGATGAACGGATTATTTTTTAATGAATCCGTACGCTGGTATTGGATTCTTGCTTTGCCGATCTTGGCGGGTTTGTTTGTCGGGGTAATCCGCCAATATCTCCTGCCGCCCGAAGAGCTTCACGGTACTTCAGCGATCATAAGCAGTGTAGCCCTGGCTGGCGGCAAGCTATCTTATACCTGGATGCCCATTAAGACTCTCGCGGCACTTCTTTCGATTGGCGGCGGCGCATCCGTTGGCCCGGAAGATCCTTCAGTGGTCATCGGCTCGAACATTGGCTCGTTTTTTTCAAGTATCTTTCACTTGAATGAAGAGCGCATGCGAACAATGGTTTCCGCTGGCGCGGCGAGCGCCATTGCGGCTGCTTTTAACGCCCCGATTGCCGGCGTCTTTTTTGCCTATGAAATCATTGTTGGCGAATTGAGTGGCACGCATGCTGGTTTGATCCTCATTTCAGCGGTAACTTCATCCGCGTTTACTCAATTCTGGCTCGGAGAATCGCCAGCTTTTTTTGTGCCGAAGTATTCCCTTGAATCTTATTTGGAATTACCTCTGTATCTCCTGCTTGGAATGGTTGCTGGGGGAATCAGCGCACTTTACATAAAACTCCTTTATGGTTCCCATGATGTTTTTCATCGGTTAAGCTGGCATCCGGTTCTTAAAACCGCATTTTCTGGCATTCTGGTCGGTATTGTCGGTGTTACTCTGCCAAAAGGTTTGGGTTTACGCGCCATGAGTGTGGGTTATGAAACGATCAGTGAGGCGCTTAATCCAGCTCTGGCGACCGAATTGACCATTGGGGTGATGTTATTGTTAATGACGCTCAAACTCCTGCTCACTTCGATTAGCTTAGGCGGTGGATTTATGGGCGGGGTTTTTGCCCCATCCCTTTTCATCGGGGCAATGCTTGGCGGAGCGTTTGGCGGAATTGCCGATCTCCTCTTTCCCAGCCTGGGGATTACCCCTTCCGCTTTTGCCCTGGTGGGTATGGCAGCTTTGCTGGTTGGGGCAGTTCATGCGCCGCTTACCTCAATTCTGCTCCTCTTTGAAATGACCAATGATTATCGGATCATCCTTCCAGTCATGCTCGCCACGGCTGGTAGTATGCTGGTAAGCCAGTGGCTGCAACCAGAATCGGTGTATCATCAGGCGCTAACCCGCAAGGGCATCCATCTCGATCGAGGCAGGGATGTTGAAGTATTAAGTACTGTAACCGTTGGTGAAGCCATGAAATCAGACTACCCAGTATTAAACGAGGACATGTCTCTGGAAGAGGCTTCCGGCTATCTTATAGAAACTCGGCATCACGGCTTGGCAGTTACAAACGCTCAAAACGACTTAATCGGTGTTCTTACGGTACAGGACATTGACCGCTCCAATGGGGTAAGGGTCAAGGATGCCATGACTGTAAAAACCGAGATTGCCTTTGAAGATGAATATTTATCCTCAGCCTTGAAAAGAATGAGTAAAAGAGATATTGGCCGCCTACCAGTTGTCAACCGGGCGGCTCCCCGCAAGTTGATTGGCATGTTACGCCGGGAAGATGTTATTACTGCCTATGATTTGGCACTTACCCGCCGGGCGATTCACAAACACAAACATTCCACTCAGCGGTTGCGCGCATTTCAGGATTCCAGCATGGAAGTTCTCGAAATTGTGGTTGAATCGGGAAGCTTGGCAAGCGGCAAGAAACTGATGGAGATGATCTTTCCAACGGATTGCGTCATCGCATCCATCCGTCGACAAGGGCAGGTTTTCATTCCACATGGCGCTACCGAGATCAAACCTGGCGATGTCCTCGTGGTCGTGATTAATCGGCAACACACCGAGCAGGTACGCGCTTTGTGTCAAGTTTCAGATAATTAGGATCGATGCAGAAAGGAAATTAATCAGATCATTCCATGAAAAATCCGATTGAAAAGGTGGCCGGGGTGGTGGAACAAAAATTACTTGAAAACCCCTCCACGATAAAGAGCCCCGGTAAAATTTTTAAATTCATCAACCGTTTTCCGCTCTTTTTTTATCAAATCGGCCTGGGCGGGCTGATCGTAGGTCCGTTTCTGCGGATCACCACTATCGGACGGGTAAGCGGGAGACCTCGCCATACCATGCTGGAATTCATCGATGATTCGGCGGACGGGAATCCGATTATTCTTTCTGGTTGGGGCGGTAGAAGTGACTGGGTAAAAAATCTACGCAAGAATCCGCGGATAAAGGTCAGTAAAGGCTGGAGAAGTTTTCCCGCGTTGGCACAGGAAATCCCCCTGGAAGAAGCCGCCGGCCTCCTCGAAGATTATTTCCGCAAAATGCCGGGGATGGGGCAGATCATGGCAAAAAGAGCCGGGGTCGTGTTGGATGGCAGCCGAGAAAAATTACTCGAACTGGCCGACAAGCATCCAAGTTTTCGCCTAATAAAGCAAAACCCGGATAACCAGCTCTAGCCGCCTTCGCGGCTTGTGAGGTTCCTTCGGGTCATTCACCCGCGTAACGGTACAGGCGAAAGCGCTCATTTTCGTAAATAAGCCGCGGGCTGTAATCAGCGCAAGCCAAAAACATTTCCTCAGAAAATTCCGCCCGTTCCGCCAATTGGTCCGAGAACAAGGCGATACTCCCCGCCGATAACTGTTCACAATTTCCGGCGTTGAAAGCGTCCCTATCTCCGAAAAAGAGCACCGAACGGGGCTTTTCAAAATGAACCCGATCATCAAGCTCAGTATTTTTCGCGATCCACCTAAACATATCCCGCGCGTGCCGATCGAAAGGTCCCGAGATGACCCGATCCCGATCCAAGGTGGTAAGCGCGGTTTGAGTCACAACCGGCAGATTGAAGGCGCTGATCAGAAGCAAGAGCGCGGCCGCTAAAATGCCTGACCATTTAAAACCCGGCAGATTTTCCAACCCGGCCGCCGCGTAGAGGATGAAAATTGGCATGACCGGCGCGAAGAAGCGGTATCCTTGCGGTTGTGGCCAGATGGTGATCACCGCCAGATAACCAGAGAAGAGCGCGAAAATTTCCATATCCCGCCGTCCAAATCGAAGCGCGCCGATCAGGAAGGATACCAGAAGCAGCAGGTACACAACCCAATCCAATGGTGCCGAGGAAACGAGCATCTTTGGGGTGATGAAGCTGGTCCACAGGCTCTGGTAGAAAACTTCTATATTAAGGAAGGCGAAGTGCGAGAGATAGGAGCCTTCCCCGTTCGGCAGCAGAATTCGGTAGGCTGCCGTACCAACCGCGAACACCACCAGGGATACCATCACCCACCCGAGCGCTTGTTTTCTTGGAAGTTTGGATTGGATGGTTAACGCGCTGAAGGGTAGAGCCAAAAGCGTTACGCCTACGGTTCGAAAAAGACTGGCGAAGAAGATGACCAGACCAAGCCCGGCATACCGACCGAGGTTTGGTTTGCGCCGGGCGGATTCATTAACCAGCAGCGCGAGGGTGAACAAGAAGAGGAACGCGGAATCTGACCGCATGTGGTCATTCAGAGACAGGCTGATCGGTGAAAAAGCGAAAACGCCGGTAACCAGCAGCGCCAAAATTGGGCGTACCTTTTGGCGGGCAAACAGGTGCAGGCAGAGCAGGAAGAGGGCATAAAAAGCGGGGTTCATCGCCTTAATCGCCAGCGGTTCAAATCCAAAACGCCAGGCGGTTGCCGCCACCAAAACCGGGTATCCCCAGGGGTAGGCGTCCGGACCGGGGGCGACATCCGAGAGGCGGTTGAGCTCAGCCATCCTTTCCACCGCCGAGGCTGGATCACCCTCCAAGAGCGACTTGGCTTGGACGAAATAGCCGGCGAAATCCCCCCACTGATCGCCGTCGGTCAAGGAAGCTGCGGAGAGGGTGGTTGAGGCAATCAAGATGAGGAGCAAAGCAAGCCCTTCCAGGATGGCCGCTCGGGATGGTTTGGTTTTCATTGAATTAATTTTACCTGATGACTGAGGGTTTATAAATGACCCCATTCCAAGCGCCCTGGGCGTGCTTGAACAAGCCGTACCGGTAAACTGCCCGGCCTCCAAAAAAATTCAGGTGCGTGAGGTGATTGAATTTTTGTATAATGATAGATAACAAAAGGAACTTCATGTCGCCGCAAATCTTCGCCTCCTGGTTAACTATCTTTTTGGGCGCCGCCCTCGCTTATCGAACCCTTTCGCTCCATCGCCAGGGTATTCCGGTCATCCAATTTGGCAAACTGGATAAAACCGACTTCCTCATTCCGCCTTTTGGTCTTTTTTTCTTTTATCACATCTTCGCCAACGGTTTCCACCTGCCCGGCTTGGCGGGTCAGCCGATGGTTAATAATCTTTTTACCCAATGGCTTGGCGTTGGGGTGGCGGTGGTTGGGCTTGCCTTTGCCGCCTGGGGAATTGTGAGCTTCAAGCATAGCCTGCGGATTGGCATCGACGTGGAAACCCCGGGAGAGTTCATCACCAACGGCGCTTTCCAAATCAGCCGCAACCCGCTTTACGTAGGGTTCTTGTTCTTTCTTCTCGGGCAGTTCCTGATCTTTCCCTCTTTGTTTTTCCTCCTCTTTCTGCTCGGAGGAACTTGGTTGATGGATCGCCAGATTAAGCGGGAGGAAGATTTTATGACCCGGCATTATGGAGAGGCATTCGCGCATTATGCCCAAAAGGTGAGGCGCTATCTGTGAATGTCCCCGGCAGGCTTCTCTCAAACCTGGCTTCGTCCGATCCCGGCGGAAGGCCGTTTGGTGAGCCACCTCAAAGGAGGTATCAACGATGAACCCGCGATGGATTCCAATCTTTTTTTTGATCATTTTTTCGGCGGTCTTTGCCTGGCGCTCCTATCAGGTGCGCGCCAGCGGGATTGAATTCTCCAGATACGGTAAGGAGGATATCGGCTACCGAATCATTGGCCCGGTTGCCGTGATCTATTTTTATCACGTGCTTGCCCTGCCTTTGGGCTGGCCGGGAATTGCCGGGACACCGCTCGTCGAATATCCGCTGGTGGATTGGCTCGGGGTGGGGGTGATCGCGGTCGGTCTCGGCCTGGTATTGTGGGGGTTGTTTAGCTTCAAAAATAGTATGCGCATAGGTATTGATTCAATCACGCCCGGATCACTGATCACCACCGGCGCCTTTTCCCTAAGCCGCAACCCTTTGTACACCGGTTTTAACCTTTATCTCCTCGGACAATTCCTGATCTATCCGTCCTGGTTTTTCCTTGTTTTTCTGCTGGTTGCCACATTCATGCTCAACCGCCAGATTAGGCAGGAGGAAACTTTTTTGCGTATCCAGCATGGGGAGCTTTATGAGCGTTACTCCCAAAAAGTGAGGCGATATTTTTAGGGGGTCGGGGGTTGGCTTCTTCTTTTAGCTTTCAACGCCATTCTATTATCACAACCTGGCAGGCATTGGCAGTCCGTTGAAATATCCGCATGCCTAAACCTGAGCCTCACCGCGGGCGTTGCGGCTGAGGTGAATGTTATAATAAACCAACAAAAATTCCTTTTTCGAAAGCATCCTGCTATGAATTTCAAAAAGATATGCATTCTGGGGATGGGTTACATCGGTTTACCGACCGCCACCATGTTCACCAAACAAGACATACAGGTCCTCGGTGTGGATATCCGCCAGGACATTGTAGACACGCTCAACGCCGGTGGTATCCATATCCACGAGCCGGGCTTGGCGGAAGCGGTCAACTCCGCTGTGAAGAGTGGTTTACTGTCCGCCGCTACCCGCCCCCAACCCGCGGACGCCTTTATCATCGCTGTTCCTACTCCTTTTCATGCGCGCATTACCGGTGAATACCAGGGAATGACCTATAAAAAAGCGGATATGGGCGCGGTGGCAAGCGCGGCGGAAAGCATTGTGCCCGTACTGCGCCCCGGCAACCTGGTTATCTTGGAAAGCACCTCGCCTCCCAGAACCACACTTGACCTGTTAAAACCGATTTTAGAGAAAAGCGGCCTCAAAGCTGGTCAGGACTTTTTCCTCGCGTATAGTCCGGAGCGTGTCCTGCCCGGGCAAATCCTTAAGGAGTTGGTGGAAAACGCGCGCGTGATTGGCGGCATCGATTCGCAAAGCTCGCAGGCTGGTGCCAGCCTTTATGCCAGTTTTGTACGCGGGCAGATTCACCAAACAGATAGCACGACGGCCGAGATGGTGAAATTGATGGAAAACACCTACCGCGACGTGAACATCGCTATCGCCAACGAGTTCAGCCGCCTGGCGGAACGTTTTGGTGTGGATGTTTGGGAAGCGATCAAACTCAGCAGCCTGCACCCGCGCGTAAAAATCCTCTCCCCGGGTCCCGGCGTTGGCGGTCACTGCATCAGCGTCGATCCGTGGTTTTTTGTAGAAAGCGCCCCCGAACTGAGCGGCTTGATTTATCAAGCCCGCCGGGTTAACGATGGTCAGCCTGCCTACGCGGTGGAAAGTTTGCGCCGCTTGATGGGCAGCTTGAACGGTAAACGGGTCGCCGCCTTGGGTTTGGCTTACAAACCGGATGTGGATGACCTGCGGGAAAGTCCCGCGGCGGATGTTGCCCGCTTATTAAAGGAAGAAGGCGCGCTGGTGAAGGCATACGAGCCGTTTAAACCGGCCGCCAGGCTGGAAGGCATCGAAACGGTCGCCAGCCTGAATGAGTGTCTGCGGGATGCCGAAGCCGTTATCTTGCTGGTTAATCACAGTGAATTTCGAGCAATGACCGCCGGGCAATTGGCGGGTTTAACGCCTGCCCGGGCAGTATTGGATACGGTCAACGGATGGGACGCCGGGGCGTTGCGCGCGGCTGGTTTTCGGGTCGCCCGTTTGGGGGATGGCAAGAACAGCTAACCGGTTCGGAAATTTTTTTTCACACCCTCAGCCACTTAACCACCTCCCAGGCAGAACTTGCTCTATGCCACTGAGGATCAGGTGGCGGATTGAAGTTGGAAGGGCAGAATTCCAGGCCTTGATATAAACCGGCGCGATTAATTCGAAGGAGCCAAGATGAGCGTACAAACCGTGATCGAATATCTCAATCAATTCGGCGCCGGCGATCGGGTCCGCCAATTTGAGGCGAGCAGCGCCACCGTGGAACTTGCTGCCCTGGCGGTGGGGGTCGCCCCGCAACGCATTGTTAAAACACTCTCTTTCCGGGATGGCGAAAGCGGCCAAGCGCTTCTGATTGCTGCCGCCGGGGATGCCCGCATTGACAATAACAAGTTCAAAGCCTCCTTTGGCTTTAAAGCCCGCATGCTTACCCCCGAGGAAGCCATTGCCCTTACCGGCCACGCCGTTGGCGGAGTTTGTCCGTTTGCCTTGCCGGCCACCACCCGGTTGGTATTGGATGTATCCATTCAACGCTTTGATCTGGTTTATCCCGCCGCCGGCAGCCCCAACAGCGCGGTGGGCTTGAGCCCGGATGAATTGTTTACTTTTTCAAAGGCTGTGGGGTGGGTAGATGTATGTAAGGATTGGGCCTGAGCGGATCAGTCAAATCCATTTTAGCTGCTTTTTCTCCCCTTTCTCCCCTCTCTGTCATTTCGAAGAAGTGTCAGCGACTGAGAAATCTTACCCTCAACCCCTGTCATTTCGAAGAAGCGCCAGCGACTGAGAAATCTAGCCCTCAATCCATGTCATTTCGAACGCAGTGAGAAATCCTATTCCCCCCTGTCATTTCGAAGGAGCGTCAGCGACTGAGAAATCTTGAAAAATAGTGGTTAAGATTTCTCCCGTTGGTCGAAATGACAACCCCCTGTCATTTCGAAGGAGCGTCAGCGACTGAGAAATAATGAAAAATAGTGGTTTAGATTTCTCCCGTTGGTCGAAATGACAAGTCAATTTGGTTAAGAGTTCCCACTGCGCTCGAAATGACAAGTTGGTCGTAATGACAAGGCGATCGAAATGACACCCCCCTGTCATTTCGAAGGAGTGTCAGCGACTGAGAAATCTTGAAAAATAGTGGTTAAGATTTCTCACTTTGTTCGAAATGACAAGTTGCTCGAAATGACGAGACGTTCGAAATGACAAGTTGGTCACAATGACGAATGTGTTCGAAGGAACAAAAAACAAAATGTTTTGAAAAAAAGGAAAAATCACCATTAAATCCCCCCTATCCTTCACCGCCCTACTTAAGCAATTCTAAAATCTCCTCCCCATACCGCTCCAGCCGATACGGGCTGTCCGCCATTATCCTCGCCAAAGCCTCCGCCGAAAGCGCG
>DATMWA010000051.1:0-2891 GCA_035562755.1 Anaerolineales bacterium | reverse complement strand
GTAACCACCCCAGATGGTCCAGCCGTGTACATGGTTCAAACACGCCAGGCATTCGAGCGAACACGCAGTGATGCCTAACCCTTCCATCGAGGGGGACGTCCAAGGGCTGGCGCCCTTGGCCGCCCCTCATGTCAAACGTTGGGCGTCTTTTCAGTAGTGGTACTTGAGTTGAACGATCCAAAGGGCATCATCCGCCACTTTGTAAACCATTCGGTGCTCATCCGTAATTCGACGAGACCAATAACCGGCCAAAGCATGTTTTAATGGCTCTGGCTTGCCCACTCCAGAGAAAGGCTCTCGGGTGGTTTCTTTAATTAGCTTGTTAATTCGATCAACCATGCGGCGGTCTTGTTTTTGCCAGAACAGATAATCTTCCCATGCATCATCGGAAAAAATTAATCTCATTCGGCCAACTCCCGCGCCTGTCCTCGGCCCGCTTCAAGTTGCTCGATCGACTTGAAAAGCCGCTTGGCGTTGGCGGGGCTGCGCAGCAGATACGCAGTTTCTTCCAGCGCCTGGAAATCTTCCAGCGAGAGAATCACAACCGATTGGTCGCCGTTACGTGTGATGATCACCGGCTCATGATCGTTGCAAACACGATCCATGGTTCCAGCCAGGTTGGCGCGGGCGTGTGTGTAAGTGATAGCGTCCATAACATCCTCCGTACATGTACAGAAAATTGTACAACAAGAGCAACTCGAAGGCGAGGCAAAAAAACGCCCAACCCTTCAATCAAGTCGGGACGGCCAAAAGCAAGCTTTTGGCTCCCCTCGCTGGCGCTCGGCGCCCCTTATTTCAAACGTTAGACGGCAAAGTCACAGACCGCGGGATCTCTTATGACCAACTACTTTGATAGCCCCTTCAAAGGCAAGCTGCTTTCTGAGCAAGTGAAGAACCCCAATATCAAAGTTGGGCGGTACAGCTATTACTCTGGCTACTATCATGGGCACTCATTCGATGACTGCGCACGGTATCTGTTTCCGGACCGTGATGACGTTGATAAGTTGATCATCGGTAGTTTCTGCTCTATCGGGAGTGGGGCTTCCTTTATCATGGCTGGCAATCAGGGGCATCGGTACGACTGGGCATCATCTTTCCCGTTCTTTTATATGCAGGAAGAACCTGCATTCTCAAGCGCACTCGATGCCTTCCAAAAAGCAGGTAATACTGTCATTGGCAATGACGTTTGGATCGGCTCTGAGGCAATGGTCATGCCCGGAATCAAGATCGGGCACGGTGCGGTGATAGGCAGCCGCTCGTTGGTGACAAAAGATGTGGAGCCTTACGCTATCGTTGGCGGCAATCCCGCTAAGAAGATTAAGAAACGCTTCACCGATGAGGAAATTTCATTGCTTCTGGAGATGGAGTGGTGGAATTGGTCACTGGAGAAGATCAAAGCGGCAATGCCCATGCTGTGCTCGTCTAATATTGTTGGCCTGCACAAGTATTGGCTCGAGTTTGCCGTCTAACAATTCAATCAAGCCGATGCCGCTTCGCGGCACGGCTTATTTCAGGCGTTGGGCGAACCCGGAGCCTCATTAATTGTTAGCCGTTAAAATTAAGCCCTTTACCAAACCAATACTTATTATGAAAAACACAATACATATCAACTTCGCTATTTTTTTAATAATTGCAAATATTATCTACAGCAGCGCCAGTGCATCAACAGATATCTCTACTGTTGCATCTCCATTATTTGAAGGAACTGAAGGTTGTTTTTTACTTTACGATGCATCCACAAACGCTGAAATTGCTCAATTCAATAAAGCAAAGTGTGCAACGCAAATGGCACCAGATTCAACTTTCAAGATCGCATTATCACTTATGGCATTTGATGCGGAAATAATAGATCAGAAAACCATATTCAAATGGGATAAAACCCCCAAAGGAATGGAGATCTGGAACAGCAATCATACACCAAAGACGTGGATGCAATTTTCTGTTGTTTGGGTTTCGCAAGAAATAACCCAAAAAATTGGATTAAATAAAATCAAGAATTATCTCAAAGATTTTGATTATGGAAATCAAGACTTCTCTGGAGATAAAGAAAGAAACAACGGATTAACAGAAGCATGGCTCGAAAGTAGCTTAAAAATTTCACCAGAAGAACAAATTCAATTCCTGCGTAAAATTATTAATCACAATCTCCCAGTTAAAAACTCAGCCATAGAAAACACCATAGAGAACATGTATCTACAAGATCTGGATAATAGTACAAAACTGTATGGGAAAACTGGTGCAGGATTCACAGCAAATAGAACCTTACAAAACGGATGGTTTGAAGGGTTTATTATAAGCAAATCAGGACATAAATATGTTTTTGTGTCCGCACTTACAGGAAACTTGGGGTCGAATTTAACATCAAGCATAAAAGCCAAGAAAAATGCAATCACCATTCTAAACACACTAAATTTATAAAAAAATCTAATGGCAAAATCGCCCAACCCTTCAATCAAGTCGGGACGGCCAAAAGCAAGCTTTTGGCTCCCCTCACTGGCGCTCGGCGCCCCTTATTTCAAACGTTAGGCCGTGGTGGAAAGAAACCTTCAGGTGGTTTCCGCTTCGGCAAGTTTGCAGTACCACATGGCCGCGACTTCGGTGACACCGCGCACCATGGCGCAATGGCCAAGCCGCGCGCCGCAGTCTGTGGCAAGCTCGGCAAAAGGCGGCAGTGCTGGGGAGCACGGTTGCAATATCAAACCGTTCTGGCCACTCACTGCCTAACAAGTCATCCAAGCCGACGTTGCTCCGCAACGCGGCTTAATTCTAGCGTTAGATGCACTAAGCACATAATTGCTCACAGCCAAACTATCAGGTCAAGTCTGCTTTTATTATTTTTAAGCGTGCATAATAAGCCCTACACAAATTGGGAGATATATCATGAAAGGCTG
>DATMWA010000050.1:0-2123 GCA_035562755.1 Anaerolineales bacterium | reverse complement strand
AACAAGTTGTTTACAATTAAAAGGCTATTCCCTGGATCTCAAAACTTATGAAGTAACGCTGCCGGACAAGAAAAAAGTATTACTCACCCCAATCCAATTTAATTTATTGGTGCATTTGATGAGCCATCCCGGCGAGATTTTTTCACCTTCACGGTTGCTGGATGAGATATGGGATTATCCATCAGATGCCGGCAGCCCGGATCTGGTTAGAGTGCATATTAAAAATCTTCGCAGCCGGATTGAATCTGACCCTCTTTCTCCAGTTTTTATCGAAACAATTCCCGGTTATGGGTATACGATTAAATCAGAGGTAGTGAATAAATGACGCTCACAGAGAAGATTGTTGGCGGACCTCCAGACCTTGATGAAATTCTGCGATTGATCACCTACGCCCAAAACCAGGGTCCAGACACGGCCAACCCGGATCATCTGTACTTGAAGATCATCAAGGACTCCTTTCATGCTGAAGGTATTGCGATGATCATTGTTGATCCAGAGCAATCCGGCATTTTTACGAAAAAAGAATCAACCACCGGGGTTGATTGGAAAATTACAAGTAATCTTCCTTCAGTCCCCAGTTTAATGGTCCAAACCTTGAAGCATATTGGAACCAGGAGTTGGCAGGGAGATAGTTCAGGCAGCACCTACAATGAAAAAATTGATGGCATAAAGGGATTAAAACCTCAAAATATCACGTGTGCCCCAATTCGCAGTCATTCGGTAATATTTGGGGCTGTCAGCCTGGTAAACTGCGACCCTTTTCCGCTGGATGATGCAAACCAAACCCGACTGGTGTTGGTGCTCACTGCCCTGGCAGATCATCTTTATCATGAAGAAGTTCTCCGGGAGGAAGGCATTTCGAGTAAGGATGCCAAATATAGTAAAGCCCAATTACTCCAGTCACGGAATGTATTGAGAGCCATATTCGACAGCATCCCCCAGTCATTTTATTTTGTGGATAAGAATTATGTGATCACAGGCATCAATCACGCGCGGGCAAACCGTGCAGGCCAAACGCCGCGAGATTTGTATGGCAGGGTATGTCATGAAGTTTTATTCGGATTAAAATCACCATGCCCAGAGTGTAATGTGGCAACTACTTTCAGGACTGGAAAATCGACAAGGCGAAATGCGGTCGAGAATAACGAAAAAAGCGGCAAAATGGATTGGGAGGTCACTACATATCCAGTTTTTGACCCGCAAAATGAAGTTGACCGCATCGTTTTGATGGAACAAGATGTAACGGAAAACAGAAAACTGGAGGTTGAAGTACTCCAGAGCGAGAAGTTGATTGCAGTGGGGCAACTTGCAACTGGAATTGCCCATGAGATTAACAACCCGCTAACAGCCATACTGGTCAATTCACAAATATTATTGGAGGACCTGCCTGAAGAGCCGAAGGAAAATGTTGAGTCCGTCAGATTGATCGAAATGGCAGCCGTGCGCGCATCCCAGGTGATTAAGAATTTATTGGGATTAGTTCGCAAGGATGACTACGATTTTGAAGAAATGGATATCAATGAATCCATTGAGAGTGCCTTAATGCTGGTTTCACATGAGTTTCTGACGAGGCAGATCAAGGTTACTTTTGATCGGGATGACAAATTACCAATGTTTATGGGCTCAAGTAACCACCTTCAGGGGGTGTGGATCAACCTGCTGATTAATGCCATTGAAGCCATTGGAGATCAAAAGGGCGAAATCAAGATCACTTCCCACTTTGAATCTGGTACCTACTATGTCGAAGTGCGTGATTCGGGCGTTGGAATCAGTGAAGCGAATTTGGGGAAGATTTTTGCGCCTTATTTCACCACAAAACGATCAGGAGCGGGTACCGGGCTTGGATTATCACTGGTCAAACGAACAATCCAGGCACACGGCGGGCAAATTATGGTGGATAGCAGCCCGGGTGAAGGGGCCAGATTTACGGTGATCCTGCCGGAAAAGAAATAAAAACGAGAAAGTCATCATCGACTTTCTCGTTTTTAAGTGTTCATGAAGGATCTTTTAATCTTCGATGGGCTTTTGTATCTTGAAACAGAACGAAAGTAGAACAACCCCTAAGGCAACAGCTATGTACCAAAAATCCGCATACTGGCGAATTTGGGATGCGTTTTCAAAAA
>DATMWA010000049.1:0-2159 GCA_035562755.1 Anaerolineales bacterium | reverse complement strand
GCCGAGTCGCTTGAACCGAAGAAGTGATTCAGGGATAATCCGGCCTCCATTCGCCCCGATGGCGGAATCGGTAGACGCAGCGGATTCAAAATCCGCCGCCGAAAGGTGTGCCAGTTCGAGTCTGGCTCGGGGCACCAGTTAGACAGGACAAGGCTTTCAGCGATGAAAGCCTTGTCCTTATCCAGCGCCAGAATTGAATCATGGTGCCCAGCGGATTTTCCACATCAATGGAATTGCAACACAATCCGATGTCATTAATTGATAACTCATAGGCACCTCGATTGCTCTGACACGAAGATGGCAAACCAGAAATACCCATCGAGGGAGTAACCATGGCAAACTTTGTAAAGACCAATCACGTTGATTCAAAACACTTTATTGAAGAAGTTGATCAGATTAAATCTGGTGATTTCAACAGTGATGGGAATGCTGACTTCGTTGTATCCCGTATCAACTGGTCTGACCAAGGAACATCACCTGTCCCGCTTCAAATTTTCCTTGGCGATGGGCAAGGAAATTTTTCCGACCAAACCTCTACGATATTTGAGTCCGGGGTTCCTTACGTTCACTATGTACCTCGGATGATTGTTGCCGATTTCAATAACGATGGAGTATCTGATCTTTTTTGCATAGACAATGGCATTGATAAGGCGCCTTGGTCTGGCGGTCAGAATGAGCTGTTTCTTTCATCAAATGGTCTACTAATTGATTCCACAAGTCTCTTACCTCAAGGGCTAAAAAACAATCATGGCGCCTCTGTTGGTGACGTCAACCAAGATGGTCGCCTTGATATTTTGGTAAATGCACTAATGTTCGATGGAAATGACCTTCAGATACAAGACAGCACCGGGCAATTTGTTTCGTCTCCAAACCAAATGCCAAATTTGGCTATTCCGAATTATTCGGGACCTCAAACAAATACATGGTCTGGGTTGATTGATATTAACCAAGACGGTAAGGTCGATATGATTCTTGGCAAGTGGGATAACCAATGGTCATCATCAAAATATAGCCAAGTCTATATTAACGACAATAATGGCGGATTTTCTGGATCGGCAGCAACTAATTTGCCACATAGCCCAGTAGACCAAGAAATTGTTCTAGATATAAAACCCATTGACCTAAATGGGGACAATCTTCCTGATCTTGCTCTTTCAGTAACCAATGGGGGAGATGCGAATTCGTTTTATCATACTGCCTATGTTCAGCTGTTGGTTAATGATGGGGGTGGCAATTTTCATGATGAAACATCAATTCGCTTTGCCCAGTCGCCAACCGCTACACCAGATTTTAACTGGATAAAATCAATAACCGTTACTGACCTAAATCATGATGGCTTTTCTGATCTCGTTTTAGACAACGATTCATTAAGCGGTAAAGTAGTGATGAATGATGGAAATGGTCATTTTAGTCAAGTTCAAGAGCTTAATAAATATTCAAAAAACGTTGTGGTTGATGTGAATAAAGATGGCATGTCGGATCTAATAGTGTCGGGGCCAACATCAGGCAACATTGATGGCTTCGATATCTACTTGAACTCCATGACCAATGGCCACATCTACAAGGCAAACTTTGGTGGCGATACCCTACTGGGTTCCAATCAGGCAGATCGTTTCATCTCAGGCGATGGTAACGACAATTTCACAGGAAATGGCGGCGTCGATGTTGTCCAGATGCACGGAAGTAAGTCAAATTACACTATCACTACAGCCAATGGAGTGACGACGGTCAAGGACAACACCAAGGCCGACGGAGTGGACGCGATGGTTGATATTGATCGAATCCAGTTTTCGGACAAGACTGTCGCCTTTGATCTCGACGGTAACGCGGGACAGGTTTATCGCCTCTACCAAGCCGCCTTCGACCGGGTGCCGGATCAGGGTGGTCTGGGTTATTGGATCAATGAGATAGACCGCGGCATGGGGCTGTCGCAAGTGGCGACGGGATTTATCGATAGCGCCGAGTTCAAAGCGCTCTATGGGAACAACCCAAGCAACGCGGAGTTTGTGACGCTACTGTACGACAACGTACTTCACCGCACCCCGGATGCAGGGGGTTACAGCTATTGGATGGAACAACTTTCGAGTGGCATGACCAGGGAAAATGTACTGATTGGCTTCTCTGAATCCACCGAGAACAAAGTGGCGCTGATGGCGTTC
>DATMWA010000048.1:0-34352 GCA_035562755.1 Anaerolineales bacterium | reverse complement strand
CGAACTCATGAATGGTTCGTAGAGGTCGGGATGGTTGATCTTTGCATACTCAATCGCAGCCTTGTTAGGATTAAGATATGGGAAGTCGCGCAGCATCAGATAGAACATATCTGGTTGCATTGTGTAATTGATCCAGGCATAAACCGCGTCAACATGGGGAGCAGAAGCTGGGATTGCCCAGTTATCCTGCCACAGAATCGCACCTTCGGTTGGATAGAGGAACTTGAAATTCTCATCTTCCTGTGCGGCAGTATAGGCTTCACCTGTCCAAACAATTCCCAAATCAACATCACCGGCAATCAAAGCGGTTTTGGGGCTATCGCTATCAAACAACTTGGTGTTCTTTACCAATTCAGCGACTTTTTCTTTGGCTTCCATCAACTGAGCTTCATCGGTTGTATTTACATCATATCCCAAGGTGAGAAGTGCCATTCCAATCACGACTCGGCTGTCATCCAAGAGAACGATTCGACCAGCAAACTCATCGTTCCATAAGTCAGCATAGGAGGTTGGTGGATTGGGTACGGTTGTGGCGTTATAGATTATGGAGTCTAAGCCACCTTCGTAAGGCATGGTGTATTCATTACCCGGATCAAAAGGCAGGTCCAAATAATTGGGATCGAGGTAATCAAAAGATGGCAATTTTGCCTTATCCAGCTTTTGCAGCATGCCTTTATTGATCATCAGTTTAATGATGTAATCTGTCGGCAACACTACATCATAATTTGTTGATCCAGCTTCAAGTTTTGCGTACATTTCCTCGTTGCTTGAATACTCGTCATGATTGATTTTGATATCATATACCAACTCGAAGCAATCTTTCCATTCAGTTGGGATGTATTCGGTCCACACATAGAGGTTTAATTCTTTAGATGTAACCTCCATTTTGTGGGCAGGCTGTGGGCAGACAAACCCGTCAGCGGTGGTCATGTTTTTTTCTTCCACCGCTTGTTCCACAGGCTCCGCTGCCGGGGTCCCACACGCGGTAAGAAGCAAAGTGGTTACCATAACTAAAGCAATCAGCTTCCAAACAATATTCTTACTCATCTCTCTCTCCTTTTTTATTTTTGCTAACCCAGCTACGAACATAGAGGGTTATACACCAAAAAAATTAAGCGGTTTTTTCCCGGCTCTGCAAATATTGCATAATACCGACCGCTAAAAACACAACCAAAATCCAAATTGTCGACAATGCGTTTACTTCCGGTGTGATAATTCTCCTCAAAAGGCCAAAAACATAAATTGGCAGGGTCGTTGATCCTGGTCCATTTGTAAAGAAGGTTATGACAAAATCGTCCAGTGATAAAGTGAATGCCATCAAAGCCCCGGAAAGGACGCCGGGTAATAACATGGGTAAGGTGACCCGCCAAAAAGTAGTAATTTCGTTCGCGCCCAAATCCATTGCGGCTTCCTCATAACTTTGATCCATCCCTTGCAAACGCGCCCGTACTACCAAGGTTACAAACGGAACACTGAACGCAATATGAGAGACGATAATTGTAAACATACCCATCCCAAGCCTGCTATCGCCTTGGATATTAAAAAAGTTATTGATCATGGTAAAGACTTCACTGAACAAGATCAAGATTCCAATACCCATCACAATCTCAGGTATAACAATTGGGATGTACAAGGCAAGTTCTGAAAAGTTTTTGAGTGGAAATTTGTATCGGGAAAGAGCCAATGCTGCCATTGTACCAATCAGAGTTGATGTGATTGTGGAGATCGTCGCGATTGTAAGAGTATTTTTTGTCGCATGTGCGACATCCCTGTTCTTCGCCAATTCACAATACCAATGAAAGATACCACACGGACTCTGTTCGACATTGCTCTTGACTATTTTTGTTGGTCCCACTTCCGTTATGAAACCCTCAAAATTAATATTTGTTTTTGATGAATTGAAAGAGTAAATGACCAACACAAAGATCGGGATGTACAGGAACGTGTAAACTAAGGTGGTCATGATCTTTACAAATGGTGATCGACGATATGGGTTCATCCGATTACAATCTCCTCACCAAATCCAAATTTTTTGGTATAGAAATAAGTTACGATGAGGGTCATACTCATAAGGACCAATGATGCCGCGCTTCCAAATGCTGGATTCCGGGCATCCAAAAATTGTTTTTGGATTAAATTTCCAACCAGGATGATATTCTTCCCGCCCAAAAGATCCGAAACTATAAAGGTCCCCATGACAGGAATGAATACGAGAATGGTCCCCGCGACCACACCGGGCATGGAAAGCGGCAGGGTAACTTTAAAAAACGTCCGTATTGGATTTGCGCCCAAATCCGCGGCTGCCTCATATAATGAGTTATCTATCTTTTCGAGCGATGTAAAAATCGGAAGAATCATAAAAGGCAAGAATTCATAAACCATACCCACCAAAACTGCGCCTGGGGTATATAACATTTCAAATGGTGTAAATGGTATGTTAAACAAACCTAACAGTGCTCCAATCACACTATTAATAACTCCCTGAGTTCTTAAAATCATCATCCAAGCGTAAACCCGAATTACGAAGTTTGTCCACAATGGAACTAAAACCATAAAGAGAAATACATTTCTGCGTTTCGGTTGTGCTCGGGCAATATAATAACTAAGCGGATATGCCAGGGAAATTACCAGGATGGTTGTATTGAACGCTAAAATTACACTATCTTTTAAGATATTGACATAGAGTGGGTTAAAACACTCAAAATTTCCAACTGGACAATCATCCGAAAATCCAATCAAACGAATGTAATTGTCAAGCGAAAAACCATATATAACACCGCCCTCAGGGGGACGTGAGCCAAAGGAAACAACCGCCGTTAATGTAAGTGGAATAATTAACAATCCAACCATAAAAATCAATGTTGGCAGTGCTAACAAAGTTCCTTGGGAGGACTTGCTTTGGCGTAATCTTTCAAAGAATCTGCTCATCTCACCCAGCCTCTAATCTGCATGCAGCACAAGCGCGTTTTCAGGCAGTATTGAAGCAAATCCTGCTAAATCTCCCTGATGAAATGCTCTTGGGTCTAAGGTTGAAATGTGATTTTGTTCCCAGATCTTAATCCTTTGCTGATTCGATATTACTTCCAGACGGGTATCTGAACCGATGTATGCGCTGTTGAGTACCTTCACATCAAAACAGTTGTAATTAAGATTACAAACATTTGTAAGCTTAATTTTTTCTGGCCTAACCGATACTACAACTTTTTCTCCAACTTTTACACTGCCGGTATTCATCCCGACCAAAGTGTTTCTCAAAGCTGGCACATCTACATGGACTCGGTCTTTCTCAACTTTTTCAGCGATACCTTCAAAGAAATTTGTATCTCCAATAAAATCCGCTACGAATTTACAATTAGGCCGTTCGTAAATTTCTACAGGTGAACCAATTTGTAGAACCTTGCCATTACTCATCACCGCTATCCGATCGGACATGGTCAAGGCTTCCTCCTGGTCGTGAGTTACAAAAATGAAGGTGATTCCAACTTCACGTTGAAGCGCCTTTAGCTCAAGTTGCATTTCCTTTCTTAATTTCAGATCCAAAGCGCCCAAGGGCTCATCCAAAAGCAAAACTTTTGGCAATTTAACCAAAGCCCTCGCTAAAGCCACCCTTTGTTGCTGCCCGCCTGATAATTGGCGAGGATACCGCTTGTCCATACCATTTAATTTGACTAACTCCAACGCCTTTCCCACACGCCCCGTTATTTCTTTTTTAGAGACACGATCCATCTCTAAACCGAAAGCGACATTTTGGGCGACAGTAAGGTGTTGAAAGAGAGCGTAGGATTGAAAAACAGTATTAACCGGTCTTTGAAATGGTGGTTTCTTACCTTGCGCCTGACTATCGATATAAACCTCACCGGATGTTGGCCACTCAAAACCAGCGATCATTCGAAGTGAAGTGGTTTTTCCACAACCCGATGAACCCAATAATGAGAAGAACTCGCCATTCGAAATTTTCAGATCGACATTATCAACCGCGTTGATCGTTCCGCCCTCAGGTGTATTGAAAGACTTAACCACTTGCTTAAGTTCAACTGCGATATCAGACATTCATAATTCTCCTCATTTTGATTTCCTCAGGAATCACAACAATCGACTCACTTCAGCCAAGGTTTGATCCAGGCGGTCCAATCCATCATCAATCTCATCATACGTTATAACTAAAGGTGGTTCAATCCGAATGGTGTGCGCGCTTGTCAAAGTCCCAGCCACAATTACACCGCGTTTAAACAAAGACGCCGCCACCTTATAACCAATTTCTGGAGTGCGAAAATGTTGGCCGATGAGAAGGCCTTTACCTGTGATTTCATGGTAAATATTTTCATACTTATCCTGAAAACCATTTAACACCTTCATCATGTAGTCACCTTTTTCCTTTGCCTGTTTTGGCAGATCATGCTTCAAGGTGACATTGATTGCTGCGATTGCGGCGGAGCAGGCCAATGCCCCTCCACCGGTAGTTGTAGTATGCATGAATGGATTTGGGTACATCATGGGGGAAAATATTTCTTCTGTGGTGCAAACCGCGCTTACGGGCATTACCCCACCGCCTAAAGCCTTGGCGACCGCAATAATGTCAGGTACCACATTCCAATGGTCTACACCCCAGAATGTTCCAGTTCTCCCCAAACCGGTTTGAACTTCATCCGCAATTAACAAAACCCCGAAGCGTTTAGTGATCTCACGCGCTCGAGGCCAGAAGTCATCTGGAGGAACGATGGCGCCAGCCTCACCTTGAATGGGTTCAAAAATCGCCGCGGCGACGCCAATTCCAATCTTCTCGCAAATTTCAAGCTGCTTTTCCAACGCATCAGCGTCCCCAAAAGGTACATGGAAAACTTGTCCACCGTATAGCGAACCCAACCGCTGGCGATAATCCGCTTTCCCCATCAAGGAGAGCGATCCCATTGTCTTTCCATGGAATGCCTTGGTTGCCGCAATAAAAGCGGTTTTGCCTGTGTATAATTTCGCGATTTTTATCGCCGCTTCAATCGCCTCTGTTCCACTGGCGGCAAACCAACTGTAATTTAGTTCCCCCGGTGTAACTTCCGCCATTATTTTTGCCAAAACACCCCGCAATGGATCGATTAATTCCTGGCTTGGCATAGGGGTCCGCATCAATTGAGCTCGTACCGCTTCTACAACCTCAGGGTTGGACCAGCCATGACTCATCATGCCATAACCGCCCAGGAAGTCAATGTACTTCCTCCCCATCACATCTTGAAAGGTTGCCCCTTTACCTTCCCATTCAACAGCAGCCCACTGCCCAGCTTCTGTAACAGATTTCCGATATTCGAGCCAATTTTTATTAAAATGCTCCGCGAAGTTTTGTTTTGATTCCTCAATAATCCACTTGGCGGTTTCTTCATCAGGCAAGCCGGGTTTTTTAATCAATTCGAGCCATTTTGTTGAGTAATCTAATGCGGTTTGTATATCTTTTGGCATCATCTCTTCCTTAATATCCAGTTTTTAATTAACTTCACCATCTAATATGGTTAAGGCATGATCAACGATGGTTAGCCCTTCGTCCAATTCCACACGGTTTATACACAATGGCGGTACGATGAAAATTACGGTACCGTTGATATTTGCCATGATAAAAGTAAATAATCCGTTTTCGCTAAAAAACTTACGAACTTTTGCCATGGCGTCGTTACCGAATGGTTTTTTGGATTTTTGATTTTGAACAACTTCGATAGCCGTGAATAAACCGATATAGCGAACATCACCAACTGACTGATGGTCGCGTTTGAATTGCTCGAGCCTTTCACCCAAATATTTCCCCATTAAACGGGTGTTTTCGATCAATCCATCTTGTTCATATACCTCAATGGTTGCCAGCCCAGCCGCACAGCTAAGCGCATGCCCATTGTATGTCAGCCCTGCTGAAAGATATTTATCCTCAAAGAATTGGGCAATTGGTTCAGATACAACTACGGCTCCTAGTGGAGAGTAACCGCTGGTCAAGCCCTTGGCGGTTGTGATGATATCAGGGACTACATTCCAGTTATTGATCGCGAACCACTCACCTGTCCGACCCCATCCACTCATTACTTCATCTGAAATTAAGAGGATGCCATTCTTGTCGCAAATCTCACGCACTCGGGGCCAATAATCATCCGGGGGAATGATTAACCCATTTGAACCAACCACGCCTTCCATAATAATGGCAGCAATTTTATCCGCGCCCTCATATTGAATTACTTCTTCTAAATGGGAGATGCACTCACGCTGGCAGCTCTCTTTCTTTTGACCAAATGGACAACGGTAGCAGAATGGGTCCAGAAAATGAACCGCGCCAGGCATGGCAGGTTCTACCGCCAAGCGGCGATAATCACCGGTAAGGGCAATGGAGCCATGGGTTGCTCCATGATAGGAACGATAACGAGCCAGAATTTTGTGTCTGCCTGTGTAATACCTCGCGATCTTTATCGCGTTCTCATTTGCTTCCGCCCCACCCAAGGTGTAAAAGGTTTTTTTCAAATTACCAGGCATCACCTGAGCAATTTTCTCACCCAGATCACCTCTTACCTTGGTAGCGTTTCCTGGATGGACAAAACAAATCTTTGCCGCCTGGTCCTGAATTGCTTTTACAACATGCGGGTGCTGGTGTCCGATATTGGTATTCATTAATTGAGATGAGAAGTCTAAATATCGCTTTCCATCTGTATCATAAAAGTAAACCCCTTTGGCAGATTCAACCGCGATTGGGTTAACTTGATTTTGAACAGACCACGAGAAAAACGTGTACTCGCGGTTCTTAGAAATGATCTCGTTTGTGTCCATGTCAGCCTTCGATCATATTTCTTTGACAACGTCCGCGAAGATACTCAAAGTAGTTTCAATATCCGCATCTGAATGTGAATAGGAAAGAAACCAGGGTTCTCGAGCATCAAAATCAGGCATAACGCCGCGTTCAATCATCCTCTCCATGAGCACAAGGTATCCATCACGGTCACTTTCCGCCCATTGGCGCTGGTTTACACATTCATCCAAACCCAATGCGAATGTAAACATTCCCGGAAAACCACTCATCACGAATGGCATGCCTTTATGATTGAGGATTTCCTTGATGCCGTTCATCAAGGTCGAACCGCGTTTGTTGATTGTTTCAATAACGGGGTTTTCGCGCATGAATTTAAGGGTTCCGTATGCGCCGGCAACGCCGGGCTTATTGTTAGTGTAAGTACCACCTTGAGATACCCCGTGACCAATGATCTCCATAATCTCTTTTTTCCCGCCGATTGCCGCGATCGGATAACCATTTCCAAGTGCTTTTGCGTAAGTTGCCATGTCTGGTTTAATGCCATAATATTCCTGGGCGCCGCCCTTGGCGATTCTAAAACCAGTTTTAACTTCATCCAAAATAAACACCGCGCCATATTCAGTAGCTTTTCGTCTTATCAATTCCAGGAAGCCAGGTAATGGCAAAATCGCTCCACAATTTCCCTGGACTGGTTCAGTAATTACAGCCGCAATCTGCTCACCATACGATCTCATGACCCGTTCGAATCCCTCAAAATCGTTAAAAGGGAGGGTGATGATCTTTTCTGCCAAGACTTTGGGAATACCGGATGAAGCCGGGACTGGAATTGGATTTCGGGCATTACCGTAAGCGGCAGTAGGTGCGTAAGTTGAAAACAAGGCTTGATCGTGGAAACCGTGATAATTGCCCTCAAACTTCAAAATCAATTCTCGCCCAGAATACGCCCGAGCAATCCTAACTGCATGCATCGTCGCTTCGGTTCCAGAGCTGGCAAACCTTACCATCTCCACTCCTGGGCACATATCAATAATCATCTCACCGACTTCGAGCTCAAGCTCGGTAGTCATCGCTGCTAACAACCCTTTTCTAATCTCTTGCGATACAAAATCATCCACCGAGTCAAATGAATGTCCTAAAATGACTGGTCCAAACGCAAGTCGATAGTCAATATACTCGTTATCACCTACATCCCAAATTCGCGAACCTTTCGCTTTTTTCAGATAAGGTGTAATTCCATCTCCCCAATAACGGAAGTTGGAATTGACTCCGAGAGGGAAAATCTTCTTCGCCCTCTGCTGAACCTCTCTGTTTTTATCGAAATTACGCATGATTGACTCCTTAAGTCCTCATTCAGATTTGTTTTTTACATAACCAGAAGGGATATCCCACTGGAAAATGTCTTTTAGGACGATCGGCACTATGGAGGTACTCGTTTTTTGAACTCCAGGAATCTTGCCTACAATTTCGGTTACATATTTATAAACTTCCGCGGTATCATGGGCAATGACCTGAACACTAACATCAGCCTCACCGATGTTGCAGGCAACGTAACTGACAAATTCCAATTCAGCAATTTTCTTCGCAATTTCAATCACAGAATTAGAATTTGTATGAAGAACCACATCCGCCACTACATTTAAACCAAGGCTTTTTGGATCGACCACTGCGGTTACGCTGATCACACCCGTTTCCACCAAACGTTCGATCCGATAACGTACCGCACGTTCCGAGGTTCCGCCGATAATTCGCGCGATCTCAGAAGCAGGCATCCTGGCATTCTGTTTTAGCAATTTTATGATTTGGTAATCTATTTTGTCGATATTATACATATTATGATTGGTTTATGTCGTTTTCTTACAAAACATTGTACAACATTATTCTGATATGTCAAACACTAATTTATTTTTTCCCTCCAATTTATCGGGGATCAAGCCGTTAAATTCTATGGTATACTCATTGTTCGGCATTTATTCCGCAATTTAGGAGCAATCAGATGACTGATGATACTCAAACTAACCCAACTCCCCAATCCGAGGTTCAGCCAAAAACCAAACTTTCCGGGAAAGTTGTTAAAACTACTTTAGCTGGCGTACTCGTTGATTTAGGTCAATCGCTTCCTGGTGTAATCCATATATCCCAGCTCTCCGCAGAACCAATTAAGAGCGTAGATGAAGTTGTCAAAGTCGGACAAGAAATTCAGGCATGGGTTAAGAAAGTCAAAAACGATCGAATTGAATTAACCATGGTCGAACCGCTCGGTTTGGACTGGAAAGAAATGAAACCGCAACAAACTCTCAAGGGAAAAGTCGTCAGAATTGAAACCTACGGCGCATTCGTTGAGATTGGCGCAGAAAAACCGGGGCTCGTTCATGTAAGTGAAATGGGTCACGGGTATGTAAAAACTCCCACTGATGTGGTTAAAGAAGGCGATGAAATAGATGTCATGATCATCGATATTGATCGTAAGAAAAAGCAAATTCGCCTGAGCATGAAAGCCTTACTGCCTGAACCAGAAGTTGTTGAAGAAAAACCAAAACCAGAACGGACCAAGAGCGCCCGACCGAAGGGCAAAACCAGCAAAAAACGTGAAAATCAGAATGAATTTGATGCCGCAGAAATGCTCAAGGTCGACCCGACACCAACCGCTTTTGAAACTGCCTGGCAAGCCGCTCTCGAAAAATCTAAATTGCACCGTTCGCTCAAATCAAAACGGCTAAAATCCAACGACGACTCGAATGATACAATTCTCGAAAGAACGCTTAAGAATCGGATCAAGACCAACTAAAAGTTCAAAAAACCTCGCCAAACCGAGGTTTTTTGATTGACAATCTAGATATATTTTGATAATATTTATCCAATTACAAGATGCAGAGGAGAATTTAATATGCTGCAAAATATTGCAAACTTAACCCTTTCAAATACCGCCGCTGAAGCTTTCAAATCAATTTTGAAAGAAAAGAACATGGCCGATTCTGCTTTACGGGTCTATGTATCCGGCAGCAGTTGTTGTTCCGGGGTCACCTTCGGAATGTCAATTGAGAATCAGATTTATGGAAACGACATTACTTTTTCATCCAATGATGTCCGAATGGTAATCGATGACCAAACCCTCGAATATCTAAAAGGGGCTACCATCAACTACATTAATGATCCAACTCGCGGTCAAGGTTTCATTGTTGAGAACGCTCTTCAGCCAGAAGGCGGAAGCTGCAGTTGTGGAAATGATCACGATCATTCCAGCCACAATCATGAAGAAGAAGGCGGATGTAATTGCGGCGGTAGTTGTAACTGCAATTAGATTAGATGACACGATAAAAAAATCACTCTAATAAGAGTGATTTTTTTATCCAGAACGACGGACGATCGCGATGATCCCTGTAAATAGCCCGAAAATAAGGATAATAATGATCACCAATCCGAGTGGTAATCCAAATCCAGAATCAGTGGCAGGTTCATAAGTCGCAACTACCAATGGCTCTGCGGGGGTAAACGTTGGCAAGCGGGTCGGGGTCGCTTCAATGATAAACGCAGCAGCCAAGGTCGGATTAATCGTCGCTGTGGTCAACGGCGTGGGTGTTGGAGGGGCATCCACTGGAATCAAATTGGCATTCGGAGACAGGTTGACCAAAGGCGCATAAACCCAACCGATATTTCCTGGAACTCCAAGATATTTGATTTGAATCCAATCACCACCAATCGAAATACCCAAGGCGGGAGCGGTTTCTCCAGGCAACATCACACCGACCGGAACAGGATACAATGTTGAACTTGGTCCAGATCTTACATTAATTTGTTCCGCATAGGTAACGGTGATAAATGGACCCGCGGGGGTTCCTGTAACGGTTGGAATTGATCCCGTGGGCTGTTGCGCAAGGGCAGTTTCGGTTTGGCCAGGCATAAAATTAACTCCAAAAACTAATCCCACTAACAAAACCACCGTTACAATTAATTTTTTGTGATTCTTCGTCATCTGCACCTGTTTTCTGATTATAATCGAATCATATGGAAACGATTACCCTGCCGGAAAAAGTTGATATCCAAAAACTCGCCGAACATCTAGCGGCGTTTTTGGATAATGAGACCTACGATGTTCATCTAATCAGCCGCTCAGATGATCAGATCAAATTACAAGTAAGCAACGATAGGCGCTTAAGAAGTGGCAGCCGGATATCAGTCGTGGTTAGTGTTATCAACCATGCAGAAAGCTCACTCATCCAAATTGGAGATCCGGAATGGATGAATATAGCCGGGTCTATCGGCGCAACTTTATTGGGGACGCTAATTCGCCCAGTCAACATTATTGGAAGGATCGACGATTTATCCGTTGACCTCAACAATGTACAGCTTCCTGATCGGGTAAAACAGTTAGTCAATGATTACGTTACCGCGCTCATCGCCGAAAAGACTTCGGCTAGAAACCGTACAAAATGCCAATATTGTGGTTCGAGAAATTCAAGCTCGGCAACCCATTGTAAAAGTTGCGGCGCTCCACTGATTTAAGGGAATCTTCACATCGAATAGATTTGAGGGTTGACACAATAAGGCAGCTTTTCTCCCCGCAAACCAGCCAATAAATTATCGCAGGCGGCCATGGCCATTTTTTTTCGCGCGTCTATGGTTGATGTCCCAACATGAGGTAGAAGAAAGCAATTATCAAGTTTAAATAACTCATTCATGATTGGCAGCGGTTCTGGATCAGTTACATCCAATCCCGCCGCGCGGATGGTGCCATCTTTGAGCGCGTCGATTAGAGCTTTCTGATCAACAACCTTACCGCGCGCGGTGTTTACTAAAATGGCGGATGATTTCATCATCTTTAATTCTTGTCGACCAATAAGTCCAAGGGTTTCCTCGGTCAATGGGCAGTGCAAACTCAGTATGTCGCTCTCTTGGAGTAATTTTTCAAAACTCACATAGTCAGCTTCTACGAAGTGATCCAATTGTTTGCGGTTATGGTAGATGACTTTCATTTTGAACCCGAGTGCACGTTTCGCCACCGCCTGTCCGATCTTCCCCATTCCGAGAATTCCAAGCTTTTTTTCTGATAATTCCATTCCCAGCCAATTCGTCAAAGACCATCCCTTCCATTGGCCAGAGCGAGCGTCAGCGCTCGCCTTTTGGAAATTTCGGCTTGCCGCGATAATTAGACCGAAAGCGATGTCAGCCGTCGAATCAGTAACCGCATCGGGAGTGTTGCCCACAGGAATCCGATTTTCTGTGCACCAGTTTACATCTATATTGTCAAATCCAACAGCCATATTACTGATAACCTTTAGCGAGTTGGCATTTTTTAGAACCTCCGCTTTGATTGGAACATCGAGCAAACTGAAAATTCCTTCAACCTCACCAATCCGATCAAACCGATCGTCTGGGTTGTCCTGAATAATCTCAACTTTATCTTTAAGAGTCCCAATCCACTCGTCAGGAATCAAATTTGTAAATAAAACTTTTGGTTTGGCATTCATCCGTGCCACCCTCCGTCAATGTATAATTGGATTAACCATGTCAAAGAAGAAAAATCTATTTAGCTTGATATCTAATCTCGGTTCTGACCAAAACTCTTCACCCTATGATTCAGAAGTCATACAAACGATTACTGGTGAGCTGGTCGACCTTGCCTTACTGCATGCTGATTATACAAAGGATTTCCGAATAAAAATCTACTTGAATGATGAATTGTTCGGTAGGATATCTGACTTGCCAATGTACATCACAAAATTGAGCCAACTTACCAATAAGCAGCTTATTCCAAAAGGTACCAGACTGGAAGTCGAAAACATTGATGTACTCGAAGACCCAAAATCTAAAACCCAATTTAGGGTAATTCTCGCAGATCAGAGTATTCTGGAACGAACCCAATCAATTTCACCCGCTGATTCAAGCCCAGAAAAACCATACGGTTTTCTCCTTCTTACAAACGGAAATTCCTTTGAACTCAAACTCCCAATCATAAATATCGGCAGGGAGGAAGGAAATACCATCGTGATTGAAGATCCATTCATTTCCAGAAACCACTGCCAAATTCGCCTCATAAAAGGAACTTGCTGGATTTTTGACAAAAACTCAAATAGCGGCACGATCATCAATAACGAGCCTATTTCACAAAAAACACTCCATCCAGGGGATGTAATTCGTCTTGGAAAAACAGATTTAATTTTCGGAATAGACGAAGATGAATTGACCGATACTTCGCGAATTTGATACAAGAGGAAAATATGGGTACATTATTATTGATCTTTCGGATCATTGAGGCAATCCTCATTTACGCTTTTTTTATTGGCGTTCTTTTCCTACTTTACAAATTAATCAAAAATGAATTAACCATCGCTCAAGAAAAAAAAGTCGGAGCATCTTTTACACGATTGGACAATGAAGATGAGGCGACCAGAAAGCAGATTTTTGAAAAGCAAATCATCACCATTGGTAGAAGCAATGATTGCGATGTTTTTGTTGACAATCCCACCGTATCCAACTTACATGCCAGGATTACCTTTACCCAGGGTAAGTGGTGGCTGGAAGATACCAACTCAACGAATGGGACTATGCTCAATGATTTATTGATTGACCAACCTACTGTTTTGATAGATCTTGACGAAATTACGGTGGGTGATCAGAGGATCATCTTTAATACCGAAAACTTATAAGGAATAGAGGTAGCGATGAAAATGAAAATTGACCTTGCCATCATCGGAGGTTCCGGATTATACAAGATGGATGGCGGAAATTTTATTCAGGAATTACAAATTCCAACACCATTTGGAAATACAAGCTCACCGATCATGGTGAGTGAATTTGAAGGGAAAAATGTGGCCTTTCTAGCTCGCCACGGAATAGGCCATTTCATTAATCCGACTGAAGTTAATTATCGGGCCAATATCTACGCATTAAAATTTCTTGGTGTATCCAAAGTAGTTAGCGTCAGCGCCTGCGGTTCCTTGCGTGAAGATTACAAACCAGGGGAAATTGTAATTCCTGACCAATTATTCGATTTTACAAAAAAACGGGATTATAGTTTTTTTGGTGAAGGGCTTGTCTCTCACGTTGGTGTCGCCGACCCGTTTTGCCCAACTCTTCGACACCAATTGATAAACGCGGTAAAGAAGGTTGGAGCGACTCAACATGAAAATGGCGCTTTAATAACGATTGAAGGTCCTCGGTTTTCTACGAAAAGTGAATCAAACGTGTTCAGGCAATGGGGCATGTCCATCATCGGGATGACTGCCAGCCCAGAAGCATTTTTGGCAAGGGAAGCCGAGATGTGTTACGCGACCATGGCTCATGTAACCGATTATGATGTTTGGCATACAACGGAAGAGCCTGTAACCGTGGAAATGGTGGTCAGAACTTTGTTGGCGAATACAGCTGTCGCTCAACAATCGATCATTGAATTAATTAAAACAATTGATGATTCTGAGTCCTGTACTTGTCAGAACGCTCTGGCAAACGCTCTGATTACAGATCACAACGCCATTCCAATGGAAACAAAGGAAAGATTACAAATATTGGTGGAAAAATACCTTTAATTACTTTGAAAAGAATTTTAGAAAAAATCAACTTTTCCTCATTATTTATCCTCGCCTTCGGTGGATTATTTTTCCATTCTCTTACCTTGAGTTTGGCGAATACGGTTGGTTATAAACTTTCCTCCACGGGCATTTTGTGGAGTCATTGGCTTGGGTTGATTGGTTGGGCACTGCCTACTTTGGTAGGATACAAACTATTAACTTCCAACTCAAACATCTATGCGAAATTCCTTTTTCCTGTCGCATCCTTATTATCAGGCATTGGGATTCTAACCATCTGGCGGGTTAATTCCGACCTCGGATTTCGCCAAACGTTGATTTACGGTTTCTCTGTCTTAATTCTGAGTGGAATTCTACACAAATTTGATCTTCTCAAATTAATCAGAAAATGGATTTTTTGGGTTTTGCTCTTCGCGATTTTGTTGCTCGCCGGATCATTGGTTTTCGGAGTAAATCCTGGCGGATTTGGACCTAGCCTTTGGATCGGTTGTTGCGGTATTTACTTGCAACCCTCCGAGCCATTGAAGATCATTTTGTTGTTAATATTGGCATTTTACCTCCCAACGACTTTAGAAAAGACCAACAAATGGGAAAAATACTTATGGCTTCCAGGGATTTTTCTTGTAATCTTTCTCATTTTAATGGTCCAACGTGACCTCGGTACTGGAACAATCTTCTTGATCTTAACTGTTTCGGTCCTGTCGATTTATCTTAATAAACCGGTAATACTTTCAATGTTTGGATTTGGGCTGTTTATCGCAGGATTGGCTGGTTATTACACAGTGCCTTTGATCAAATCCAGAATCGACACATGGTTTTCACCTTGGCAAGATCCTACAAACTCAGGGTATCAAATAATTCAAAGTTTGATTAGTATCGCCAATGGCGGTTTGAATGGCCGAGGACCTGGACTGGGCTATCCCTCACTAGTTCCAGTCTCTTTTTCCGACTTCATATTTACCGCGATTAGTGAGGAAATGGGCTTGGTTGGCGCGGTTTTAATTCTCGGATTGATCGCTTTTATCATTTTCCTCGCGTTTTCTATTGCCAAACATGCCAATAGCATCGAAAACAGTCTCCTCGCGAGTGGGATTGGCGTTTATATCGGAGCCCAGTCGATCATCATTATTGGGGGAAACATCAATTTATTTCCTTTAACTGGTGTAACCTTACCATTTATTTCTTATGGTGGATCTTCCCTCTTTTCTTCCTTCTTTGCCCTCACACTGTTAATCGCTATTTCAAATGAAACTGAACCGGAATTGAGTTCAAAGCTTGTTGAGCGATCCAATCACCTTTCAGATGTTTGGATAACCAATTTGATCTTCTCAGGACTCCTCATCTGCGGTCTGGCCCTGGGTTATTGGGGTCTGATCAGAGGTGAGGAATTGTTATCCCGTTCGGACAACCCACGTCGGTCATTAAATGATCTGTACTCGAAACGGGGAATGATCGTTGATCGAAACAATCAAATACTTGTTTCAACTATTGGCGAAAAGGGAACTTATCGAAGGAATTACGCTTATCCGTTTCTCTCGCCGATCTTAGGTTACACCCATCCGACCTACGGTCAATCAAATATCGAGGAATCATACGATGAGTATCTGCGAGGAGAACGGGGTCAGCCTGATTTAAAAATTTGGTGGGAGCACCTTGTTTTTGGCAGGCCACCTGATGGTTTAAATATCCGTACTACTGTCGACCTCATCGCCCAGGAAAAGCTCGTCAATTTTTTTGACGGCCAACAAGGAAGCGCGGTTTTGATAACACCGAATAATGGTGAGATAATCGCCGCGGTCTCAGTTCCTTATGCGGACCTAAATCAGGTTGAATCGTTTTTATCTGAAAAAAATGATGAAAATTCTCACTTGATTAATCGAGTGTCTCTAGGTCAATATCCTTCATCTTTGGTGATGTCAATTTTTCAAGATGCCGGCTTAATTGGAGAGCTGCCAGTTTCTATCTCTCAAATCTTATTGGAGAGAGATCTCTTTCAAACACCCGAAATTGGTTTTGAAACCGCGGAAAATTTAAATACAGCTGAATACCTCAATCCACTCCAAATCGTCTCCCTTTTTTCAGGCTTCAGTAACAATGGTCTTTGTTCAGATCTTAAATTCATCAGTGCCGTCCAAATGGTGAACAATGATTGGGTCATTTTACCAAGTGAGCCTAACCAACAAAAGTGCTTTTCAAGCGAATCACTAGAAAAGTTATTCAAAGCATATCGACAACCTAATAATCTGTTCTGGTCTACTTATCAATATGACTCTGAGACTAAAACCTATCTTTATGTCGCGGGTACGGATTCCGATTGGACAGGAACTCCTCTTACCCTGGTTCTGGTACTTGAAGATATCGATCCAGATGCACAAAAAGAAGAGATTGATCGCCTGGTTAAACAAATGTTGTTAAACAAATAAGCCCGCCTGATGGCGGACTTATTAGCTAAAAACCTATCAAGCGTGTTTAAGCGTATCCGGGACCTTTTGAATAAAAGTCCGCGTTCTGCTGGGTGCTGTCGGTCAGATCTACAACTTCGCCTGCTTCTAACTTGCGGGTTGAGTTCAAATTGACCGCGTTACCATTGTGATCCTTATTGGAATAAGCTCCGGTCAAGCCAACCCGGTTGATGAATTCCCCACCTTTGGCTTTGTAGGCGGAAGGTACATCATCCTCAGGGAAGATCGCGTCATAAGGACATTCAGGTACGCAAGCGCCGCAATCGATACAAGTATCTGGATCGATATAGAATAACGGCCATTCCTCAGTTGGTCGTCCAGGAGTGATACATTCCACCGGACATACCTCTACACAACCGCCATCCCTCAAACATAAATTTGTGATCACATGTGTCATTTTTTTTTGCCTCCTTATCAGCGCTCTTAATTATACAAAAACTAAAATCAAAAATAAAGTCTCCAAGTTGTATAATTGAAAGTAATCAGACAACTTACGGAGACCACAATGACCGAATCTTACTTTAGACCTGATAACCTTCAAACCGCGGCGAGATTAATTAAAGAGCATGACGGGAAACCAATCTACTCTTATTATGTTGAGAAAGATCCTTTACAAGACAAGGTCTTTATTGACCTTCAAAATTGTGGGTTGAATTTTATCGAAGCAAGTGATGGATTCCTCACAATCGGATCAGGGACTTCATTGCAAACGATTCTTGAGGATCCAAATTGTCCTCCAGCCCTTCAAAAAGCGATCAAGTTGGAAGAACAATTGAACAGAAGAAATATGCTTTCTTTGGCGGATTGCATCTTCACAGGTGATGGAACCAGCCCAGTTCTAACGGTATTGTTAGCCATGGATGCCAAGATTAGAGCTGTTTCGGAAGACGGCTTTATGAATCTCGGGGATTTTCTCGCCATGAAGGATGATCGGTTATTAAAATCGATCCAAATTCCAACCAATTTAGTCACCGTTTATGAGACAGTTTCGACCACCTCTGCTGATCGACCTTTAATTGGGGCGGCTCTATCCTTGTGGGAAAGTGATAGGGTTCGACTTGCTCTTGGTGGTACCGGAAAAGCTCCAACCTTGGTCGTAGATGGGAAAGGCAGTGCGGGAATTGAAAAAGCCGCTGCTTCAGCATACCTCGACGCGGGTGACTTTAAAGCCTCTAAAGAATACCGTTCCAGTATGGCCCAATTACTGACTCTTCGATGCATAGGAAAGATAAAATAATGACCTTTAGATTAGTAAAACAAGAATTTATCAGCGAATATAATACTCAAGCAAAGCTTTATATCCATGAGATCACTGGTGCCCGACTCCTTTCATTGACCAACCAGGATGAAAACAAAGTTTTTGGGATCAATTTTCGTACACCCCCTAAGACTTCCAATGGGATTGCTCATATCCTTGAACATTCAGTTCTCTGCGGCTCAGAAAAATATCCTGTAAAAGAACCTTTTGTTGAGATCATCAAAGGCTCTCTTCAAACCTTTGTAAACGCATTCACCTATCCAGACAAAACCTGTTATCCATGTGCCAGTCAAAATTTGCACGACTTTTATAATCTTATTGATATTTATTTAGATGCCGCGTTGCATCCATTAATTTCTGAAATGACACTTCTTCAAGAAGGTTGGCATTATGAGCTAGAAAATCTGGAACAACCTTTGAAATTCAAAGGTGTAGTTTTCAATGAAATGAAAGGAGCATACTCATCTCCCGACGATCTCTTGATGGACAAATCCCGCAATTCACTTTTTCCTGATAACGCATATGGGCTTGATTCCGGCGGCGATCCGCTTGTAATCCCAGATCTTTCCTATTCGGAATTCAAACGTTTTCATGAAGATTATTATCACCCCTCAAATTCTTTTGTATTCTTCTACGGCGATGATCCGGAGGAAGAACGATTAAAAATCATGGATATGGCGTTTGCCGGATTTTCTAAGAAATCAATCGACTCAACAATACCAAATCAGGCAGATTTCAACTCGCCTGTGGATCTCCAATTTAATTATGATTCTGCCGGCTCAGAAGAGGCCAAACATTACATCACCAAAAACTGGAAAATCTCGGACGCGAATGACTTAGAAACGACCTTCGCTTTTCAATTGCTTGATCATATCTTACTAGGTACCCCTGCCTCAATTATTAAAAGACGATTGATGGAATCAGGACTCGGTGAGGAAGTAATCGGTGGTTTTGAGGCTGAACTCGCCGAAACCATGTATACCATCGGTTTAAAAGGCGTATCCCAGGAAAATTTAAATCAGGTAAAGGAGCTTATCCAATCGATCTTGGAAGAAATCATTCGCGACGGCCTTGACATCGATAGTATCAACGCCAGCCTCAACACACTCGAATTTGCAAATAGAGAGTTGAATACAGGCAGATTCCCTCGAGGTCTCGCTCTGATGTTAACAGCCTTACGTGTCTGGCTCTATGGAGGTGATCCAATCAGAGCCATGCGGTTCGAGAATGACTTTATCCAGATGAGAGAGAAAGTTCAGAATAAAGAATATCTTACAGGGTTGGTCAGAAGGTATTTATTAGAAAACAAGAATGCTGCCACTGTGACTTTGAACCCCGATCCGAATGAAGGAAACCGCAGAGAAAAAGTTGAGCAAGATCGCCTTGCAAAAGTTAAAGAATCACTTTCAAAGGATCAACTGACTCGAATCATCGAGGTGACCAAAGAGCTTAAAAAACGACAGGAAACCCCTGACTCAGAGGAAGCTTTGGCAAGCATTCCAGCTCTTTCGATTGAAGATCTCGATAAATTCTCAAAATTGGTTACATCCTCTGAAAAAGACGGCGTTTTTCATCATGATATTCCCACCAATGGAATCTTTTATCTTGATATTGGCTTCGACATGAGCGGAATACCGATCGATTTAATTCCGTATGTTGGTTTGCTCGGGAAAGTTCTTCTTGAGATGGGGACGGCGAAACGTGATTACATTGAATTAACTCAAAAAATTGGTTTGGAGACTGGCGGAATTAGAGTTGCCCATTTGCTCTCTGAAAAATATCAGCAAGATGGTCAATCCTTGTATTTCTTCCTCAGGTCAAAATCCTTGCCAAATAATGCCGCTGCTCTGTTTGATTTGCTCCAAGAAATCCTGACCAGCCCTCAATTTAATCAAAGGGATCGGTTCAAGCAGCTTCTGACCGAAAGACGTTCAGCTCTCGAAGCCGCGCTTATTCCTAGCGGGCATATCACCATTAATCAGCGTTTAAAGGGACATTTTACCCAAGCTGACTACATTCAGGAATTAATCAGCGGGATTGACCAGATTTATTTTCTGAGAGATCTTGGACATCAAGTTGAACATGATTGGACTAAGATCGTATCAAACATTGAACGCTTGCTTAAATTACTGGTTCGTAGGAATGGAATGGTTCTGAATGTAACCATTGATGGCGACAAGTATCATGCTTTAAAATCTGAAATCACCCATTTTATTAACCGATTTTCTTCCACTGAATCCAGCATTCAGATAATCTCAAAACCAGTTCTACCAAAAAATGAGGGATTCACCCTGCCATCCCAAGTAAATTATGTTGGATCCGGGTACAACCTTTACCGCGATGGAGCAAAATTATCTGGCGCATGGTTAGTCGCGAATAATTATCTTCAGTCTACCTATTTATGGGACAGGGTAAGAGTTCAAGGCGGCGCTTATGGCGGATTCAGCATTTTTGACCCAATATCGGGAGTTTTCAATTATGTGAGTTATAGAGATCCCAACTTAATGGATACTGTACTTACGTTTGACGGAGCTTCAAGATTTCTTTCTAAATTATCAATTTCTCCTGCCGAGTTGAAGAAGGCCATTATTGGAACTATCGGAGATTTGGACGCGTATCAACTTCCAGACGCCAAAGGATGGTCAAAAATGACGAGAATGCTGGTAGGCTATCCCGAAGAGGAGCGTCAACGAATTCGCGATGAAGTCTTTACAACTACTTCAAGCAGAATAAATCAATTCGGGGTTCTTCTTGAACAACTCTCCATGACATCCGAGCAGGTCATTTTAGGATCGGGAAAATCCTTTGAAGGGGTATCCGCAATCAAAGGCAACGAAATAATTATTAAAAACATTCTCTAGACACGCGAAAGAGGTTTGGAAATGATCGTATTAAAAATAAACGGAATCAACAAATCGGTCGTCTCACAAAATTCAGAAACATTGTTTACCGTTTTAAGAAGGAACAATTATTTCGGTATCAAATTTGGAGATGAACAAGGTTTGTCCGGATCAGACACCGTTCTGATCGATGGAAAGCCGGTAAACTCATCAAAAATACTAGCCGGACAGGCAGTTGGGCATGATATTGTTACGATTGAGGGATTGGGCGAAAATCCTGATCTCGGCTGGAAACCTTCCAAAGGGCTTCATCCGCTTCAACGAGCGTTTATCGAAACCGGGGCCATTCAATGTGGATATTGCACGCCAGCCCAAATCCTTGCCGCGAAATCACTGTTAGAAAAAAATATTAACCCAAGTGAAGATGAGGTTAGGGAAGCTATCTCAGGAGTTCTCTGTCGATGTACTGGGTACGAAAAACCCGTTCGGGCAATACTTAGCGCCGCCAAGGAATTACGACAAGGTCAGGTTGATCAATCACGTTTGGAAGATACTACACCTGATATCATCTCGACCTTCCAAAAACGCGAGTTTGACACCGTAGGAAAATCAGAGATTAAACTCGACGCGGTAAAGTTGGTTCAAGGTAAAACTGCCTTTTCCGCCGATTACACACCAGCCGACGCGTTATTTGCCAAAGTATTACACAGCCCGGTAGCTCATGCCAGAATTAAAAGCATAGACACTTCCAAAGCCAAAGAGCTCCCCGGAGTGGCTTGCGTGCTCACTTGGCAAGATATTCCGCGCGTTGTCTATTCAACCGCCGGGCAATCAGATCCAATTCCAGGTCCATTGGATACATTCTCATTGGATTACAAAGTCAGATTCGTCGGTGATCGGGTCGCCATGGTGGCGGCGACCTCCCCTGAAATTGCTGAAAGGGCTCTCAGTTTATTGCATGTCGAATATGAAGAACTCCCAGCGATAATCGATGTCCGTGATGCGATGAAACCCGGCGCGGTGATTATCCACGATGAACCTGAATTTGTAGATTTCGCGGATAGCGATCCCAAAAAGAACCTTGCGGCGGAAATTCGAATCGATATCGGTGACGTAGAAAAAGGATTTGCCCAGGCGGATCAAATTTTTGAACATGAGTACACCGTATCAAAAGTACAACAGGCCCACATCGAACCACATGTTTGCCTAACTTATTGGGATGAGGATGACCGGTTGGTTGTCAAAACCTCAACCCAAGTCCCATTCCACTTACGGAGAGTTCTCGCGCCAGTCATAGGATTACCAATTAAAAGGATTCGGGTGATTAAACCAAGGGTGGGCGGTGGTTTTGGTGGTAAACAAGAAATTTTAATTGAGGACGTGGCAGCCCACTTAACAATTGCCACCGGAAAACCAGTTCTATACGAATATAGTCGTGAGGAAGAATTTATTGCCGCCCGTTCACGACATCCGATGCGCATTCGCATGAAAACAGGGGTCAAAAAGGATGGCACAATTACCGCCAATGAAATGTATGCCCTTTCTGATACAGGTGCTAATGGTGCTCACGCCCTTACGGTTACCGGGAATACCGGCCACAAATCTTTGGCGCTTTACGTTGGTGATGGTGAATTTCGAAAAAATCCAAACATTCGATTCTATGCGGATATTGTATACACAAACACTCCTCCCACCGGCGCATTCCGAGGCTATGGCGTTCCTCAAGGCTATTTTCCACTAGACAGACACCTTGATTTTATCGCCAGGGAGATGGGTTTTGATCCAATCCAATTTCGCTTGAAAAATACTATTCGCGAAGGCGAGTACCATCCATTCAGCACCGCCTGGAATGAAGGGCGCGAACCACGTCCAGAAATCATCCATACAGTCGGTCTGTCGGAATGTATTAAGCAAGGCAAGGCTGCCACTAAGTGGGATGAAAAATTTAACAATCCAAACTGGCAAAAAGTTGAAGCGAATCCCGACCTCCGCCGAGGAATTGGTGTCGCGACTGTAATGCAAGGTACAGGAATTCCTTACCTCGACATGGGCGGCGCGATGATCAAATTGAACGATGATGGCTCCTTTAATTTACAAGTTGGCGCCACCGACCTTGGAACCGGCTCAGACACGGTATTATCCCAAATGGCGGCCGAAGTTTTGGGTGTAAAAACTGATGACATTATCTGTTATTCCTCCGACACCGATTTCACCCCCTTCGATGTTGGCGCATACGCGTCATCCACAACATACATTTCTGGCGCGGCGGTCATCAAAGCCGCCGAACAGGCAGCTGAACAGATTAAAACCCGAGCGGCTCTGATCCTTAATCAGCGCCAACCTGAACTTAATCTCACCGCCAAATCAATCACACTCCGCGATCGGAAGGCCTTCGCCTCACCCACCACCTCTGTAAGCATGGAAGAGATTGCATTAAATAGCCTCCACCATCAGGATCAGCAACAAATTATGGGAACCGGTTCTTATTTCTCACCTTCCTCACCTCCTCCATTTGCCGCCCAATTCGCGGAAGTAACCGTTGACACGAAAACGGGTGAATATTCCGTCGATAGTCTTTGTATGGTAGTTGACGGTGGTGTAATTGTTAATCCGCAAACAGCCAGTGGACAAGTCGAAGGCGGCATGATTCAAGCACTTGGTTACGCGGTTTGTGAGAACATGACCTATACGGAAAAAGGTGAACAACACCAAAAGGATTTTCGGGATTACCACATTTACTTCGCGAATGAAATCCCTCAATTGACCACAATCTTCGTTGAAACAAATGAACCAAGTCATCCTTTTGGAGTAAAAGCAGTCGCCGAAATACCCATGGATGGAGTAGCGCCAGCGGTTGGCAATGCAATATTAAACGCGACTGGCGCACATATTGACTCCTTACCAATATCCCCGGAGAAAATTTGGAAGGCGTTGAATTCTTAATGAAAAATCAGTCAGACCAAATTTTCGTAACCGGGCATGTAAATCCGGATACTGATTCTATTGCCGCGGCAATGGGCTACGCCTGGCTATTAAAATCCAGAGATGGTGCAAACGCGATTGCTTCAAGGGCGGGAAGTGTAAACCCACAAACCTCGTGGCTACTTAAAAAGTTGCAACTCGATCCACCCTTTTTGCTGACAGATGCTTCACCTCGGTTTGAATCAGTAACCAAATCATACGACACAGTTTTTCCTGAATCCCCACTTTCTGAAGCTTGGGAACTCGCCGGAAAAACGGGGGGAATCGCGCCTGTTGTCACTTCGGATGGAATGCCTTACGGATTGATCGATGGATTCAGCCTCTTCAATTTCTTCCGCCAGGTTATTGGAAACAAATTAGATAATAGTGAAAGTAAAATATCTGACCTTATTTCTTACCCTTGCAAGGACGCAGCTGATATCAACGTACCCAAATTTAACGCATCTGCCCATATCCGCGATTCGATCAATAGAATCTTACGTGAGGAACACGATAATTTCTTCATCATCGAGGAAAATGGCATTTATAGGGGAATTTGTAACCAAAAGGCAGCCCTCAATCCTCCGCGATTAAAAATCGTCATGGTTGATCATAATGAAGCCAACCAGTCAATCGCGGCATTGGACGAAGCCGAATTGCTTGAGATTCTGGATCATCATCGGCTTGGCAACCCTTATACACATCAACCAATTAAATTCACAGTCGATACGGTAGGCTCAACCAGCACCCTGATAACAGAATTGACCAATGAGGCTGGTCTCTCAATGCCGCATCAGATTGCCGGCATGCTCCTTGGCGGCTTATTGGCAGATACCCTTATTCTCACTTCACCAACCACAACTGAACGCGACAAAAGAGCCGCGGAAAGATTATCTCGCTGGGCTTTCGTAGCGAATGGTCAACTAAAAGGCTATACAATCCAGAAATTCGGGATGGAAATCCTCTCCTCAGGTGCCGGTTTGGCTAATAAAGATCCTGATGAAGTGGTCAGTACGGATATAAAATCCTATGAATCTGGCAGTTATCGATTCAGTGTTGCCCAGGCTGAAGTGACTGACCTGTTGCAGTTGCGTGAGCACAAAGATCGCCTCCAAAACGCCCTTAACCAATATCGAGAAAAACGCGGCCTTGATTTTTCTCTGCTTCTGGTAACCGATGTCGTTCGAGGTGACAGCAGATTGTTGGTTTCAGATGAGGCGCCAGCCTTCATTAATGAATTACCATTTCCACCATTCGGAGATGGTACCCGTGACGCGAAAGGCATTGTTTCCCGTAAAAAACAATTATTACCAGCTGTGTTAGGTTTGTTGGAATGACCGACCAATTGGTATTCGATACCATTCACCGATATTTTAACGAACGGCAAGAATTTGCCCTCTGTACAATCATAAAACAATCGGGCTCAACTCCCCGCCATTTGGGTAGCAAAATGGTAGTAACCGCCGATGGCACATTTACCGGTTCGGTTGGCGGCGGTGAACTCGAACATAGAGTCATTGAATGTGCTCTCAATTGCCTGGCAGAGAAACGGTCTGAAATTCTATCCTATCAACTTAATTCTCTTGAAAATGGCGACCCAGGAGTTTGTGGCGGACAAGTGGAGATTTTTGTGGAAACAATCAAATTACCTACTCAGATTGTGATCGTTGGTGGTGGGCATGTTGGCAAAGCGCTGGTCAATCTTGCGAAATGGTTAGGATTTTATGTGATTCTTTCAGATGACCGTCCAGAATTTTGTGATTCAAGCCGGATTCCAGGCGCTGACCAATACATTCTTTGCCCCCTTGCAGAAATCCCAAATCACATTAGTATTGATGCTTCAACAAATTTGATTCTTACTACCCGTGGAGTAAAAATCGATGTGCCCGGATTACCAAACATCTTGCAATCCAACGCAGCATATATCGGAATCATTGGCTCCAAACGCCGCTGGATAACCACCAGAGGAGAACTGATCGAATTAGGTATCGGCGAGGAAGTGCTCGACAAGGTACATAGTCCTATTGGGATTAACGTTGGCGCTGAAACTCCGGAAGAAATTGCGCTCAGCATAATGGCGGAAGTAATGATTCTCCAAAAAGGCAAATCCGGAGAAAGCATGCGATTAAATTTGCGAAAATAGGCAAATAATTACTATAATTAGATTAATTTACCCGCTACATTGAGCAAAGGAGCTGAAATGGCCAGAGTTTTTGATGTAATTGAATACAGAAATGAGATGGTCGACGAAATCGTACATCGTTTTCCAGATGATATGACGATCGGTGATTATCGAATTGGTTCACAGGTCATCGTTCGTGAAAGCCAGAACGCTGTGTTCTTCCGAAACGGCCAGGCGCTGGACGTCTTTAAGCCTGGTATGCATACGATCGCTACAGGGAATATCCCACTCCTGACTTCGTTGCTAGGTAAGCTTTTTAATGATCGGACTCCATTCCCTGCTGAAGTGTATTTTGTATCAATGAAGGAATTTGCCAACAAGAAATGGGGTACGCCTCAACCAATCATTGTCCGCAATCCTGGCGTTGGACTTGGTGTCGCCCTCCTTCAAGGATTTGGGACTTATTCATTCCAAGTTTCAGACCCCCAACAATTGGTTACCAACATTGTCGGTTCCAAAGCCTCCTTCAGAATCGTTGATCTTGAAGACCGAATCAGGACAATGCTTCTTTCCGCATTGCAAGACTTATTGGGAGAGACTGCCCAAAAACGGAATGTTTTGGAGATGATTGGACTTACGGAAGAATTGAGCGCTGGGGTCAGAGCAAAATCTCTTGATAATTTTGCCGCTCTCGGGCTAACGCTTAAATCTTTCTACATTGGAAATCTCAAGCCATCCGATAAATCTGCTCAGGAATTGCGAGATATGGGTATGTTGGACATGAACGTCTATACCCAATTACAAGCAGCCGACGCGATGCGGGATGCCGCTAACAATCAGTCTGGCGGGGCTGGCCTTACGGCGGGAATCGGCGCCGGAATGGGCATCGGCAATATTATGACACAGAGTTTGCAGCAAGGGATTCAAACTCCAGCCCAAACTCCTGTTGCCAACCAATCCGCGGAAATGCCAGACGTCCTTACCCCATCTGAGGCGGCAACTTTTCTCAAAGTTTCGGAAGAAGATGTCATCGCGGCTATTACCGCTGGTGATCTCAAGGCTAAAAAACTTGGAAACGCCTATCGAATTTCGAAAAGTGCCATCGAGGAATTTCTTAAAGGTTAATTAAACATTTTCCAATGAAATGAGACCAGTTTTACCTGGTCTCATTTTTTGTAATTAATTTTGAATTTCCAACGGACCTAGCTGGTGACCTAAACCTAACTTTATGGCTGTGTTTATATCAGCAATTGAATCAGAAGCATACGGCACCAATTCTCGTGCTCTTTGCGACTCTTTCAGTAATAATTTTCGCTGAAAGGTGCCTTCTTTCGATCTGTCGACTTCATGGATGATGTTGAAAATCCTAGAAGTTAAGTCTTCATCTGGAAGTTCTAAGGCTGGACCTTTCGAAAGCGGTTGATAATCCATCGTTTTTAAGTTGAGATAACTAAACTTCACCAATGATTTGTCCGTTGGCTCTTGAAAATAAAATCCGCGGCCAGTTTTTCTTCCCAACCTTCCTGATTCCCTCATTTGATTTAGAACCTGGTAGGAGTTTGGGTATTCGAAAATATCCCTGCCCATATTGTTGCATACCTCCATCCAAACATCGATTCCGATCAGGTCTACGAGTCCGAAGACCGCGGTTTTGGGTCTCCCGATCCATGGGCCACACAGCAGATCGACGAGTGGAACCGGAAAGTCCAGAACAATCGCGTTTTCGATGGCGTTCATAACCTGATGAAAAAGAAAGCGGTTAACGATAAAATTTGGTATATCCTTACTGAAAACTGTCCGCTTTCCCAGTTTATATGTCAAGTGTGAATTGACTTGATTCAAAATGATTCTTGAAGTCCATTTACTTGGAATCATCTCAACTAACGGAATAAATGAAGCTGGATTGAAAAAATGGCATCCCAAAAAATTGCTTTTAAATTTTTTTGATCGATCACTTGCGAGAGTGTTGATTGAAATCCCTGAAGTATTGGACGTTACAATGGCATCATCCCTCAAAACAGTGTCGAGAAACGCGAAGATTTCACGTTTAATTTCAATCCGCTCGGTTACTGCCTCAATGATCCAATCGGCTTGAGTAATGGACTTGTCCTCATCACCCAAAATCCCTGTATCGATTCGTTCCAACGCTTTTATTCTGAGAGGATCCGCAGAATACCTGAGTTTGGCTTTTTCAACCGCCCAATGACTTAAGGATTCTTTTGGATTTTCGTGGCTGGAAAGATCTAACAACAAGACCCGCGAGCCAGAAATACTGAATGCCAGAGCGATCTCAACACCCATCGTTCCAGCCCCAAGCACTACAACTTCTAAAATATCCATACTTCACCTTGTAATCCAACTATTTTGATTATGCTATAATTATTAAAATAGATCTAATAGAAAGATAAAAATGGATCAGGAACCAAAAAACAATCATAAAGGAGTCTGGTTAACGCTAATCACAATTGTTGTGATTGTTGGTTTAGCATTTCTTCTCACTCTTAACCCAGCTATTACAGAAAACATTCGTGACATTTTCCTGATTTTCTTGGCATTATTCACTTTGCTGATCGGAATAGCGGTTGTTGTTCTGGTAGTACAAGTCTCTAAGTTGGTAAACCTCATCAACAACGAGATTAAACCGATGGTAGACGCGACTGACAAAACTCTTCGAGAATTGCAGGGCACTACCCACTTCCTTGGAAGTAACTTAGTGGAACCAGTTATTAAGGTAAACAGTTTCGTTGCGGGTGCGTATAAAGCGGTAGACTTGTTAAATATATTCAAAAAATAGGCAATAACGAAAGGACGGAGAATATGTCAGACCATGATGAATTTGGTGCTTTTTTGGTAGGTTTTATCGTCGGCGGTGTTACAGGAGCAATCGCAGCATTATTGATGGCGCCTCAGTCTGGTGTAGAAACCAGAGCGATCATCCATGACCGTTCCATTGAATTAAAAGATACAGCACTGGCAGAAGCTGAAAAAGCAAAAGTGAAAATCCAGGAAGGATCTGTCGCCGCCAGATCCAAGGTTGAAGAAATTTCCAAGACCGCATATACAAAAGGCGAAGAAATCGCGCACAAGGCAAAAGTCAGCGGACAGGAACTCCTCGATGCCGCAAAGACCAAGGTTTCAAAAAGTAAAACTGACCCTACAACCGGTGAAGTCGAAATTCCTACCGAAGCTTGATAACAATTTGAGTTGGTTGAAAAGACCCGCGCAAATTTGCGCGGGTCTTTTATTGATTTAATTATGTTAAAATCAAATTATGGAAGTTCAGATTGCGGTTTCAAAAGTAAGTAAATATGCGGTGAGCGAAAGCGGCGATACCTTTGAGGTCGTTGAAAGGCCAGGTGGCGGGATATCTCTGGTTTTAGCGGATGGACAAACCTCAGGGCGGGGTGCCAAATCGATATCAATGCTCGTTGTTCGAAAAGTAATCAGCCTCCTCGCTGAGGGTGTAAGGGATGGCGCTGCAGCCAGAGCGGCTTCTGATTACCTCTTTATTGAAAAGGGTGGAAAAGTCTCTTCGACCCTCAATATCGTTTCAATTGATTTGGAAAGTAAGACTATCGTCCTCACTCGTAATAATGAATCGCCTATCTACATTCTTACGGATGGCAGGATTGAATTACTACAGGATTTAAGCATCTCCATCGGTACTGCTCGGAATATCAAGCCTGTCATCACAGAATTACAATTTCAAAAAAACCTCACCATCATCCTCTTTACTGATGGAATTGTTCACGCTGGCTCCCGCACCGGTTCAGGAATCGACCTGACAACAACCTTGATCGGTTTAACAGAAGATGATCAAGTTACACCACAAGAAATTTGTGATGCACTCCTTGCGCAAGCCGTTCGGATTGACCAGGGTCGACCCGCGGATGATATCAGCGTTGTAGTCGTAAAAATAAGCGCAAATCTTTCTGATAATGTCAGAAGAATGAATCTTCGTTTGCCAATAAACGTCCAATTATTTGATTAACAGAAAAATGAAAATCGGAGTTGTTGGAGTTTGCGCATCCGGTAAATCAACCCTGATCAGTCAATTGGTTGAAGCGGGGTATGAGACGAGACATATCGCTCAAGAACATTCCTATGTTCCAGAGATGTGGAGAATAATAACAAATCCAGATGTGTTAATTTATTTGGAGGCTTCCTATCCAACTACTCTTCTCCGGAGAAATTTCAATTGGAATTTGAGTGATTGGGAAGAACAGGTCTTCCGCTTGCGCCATGCCCGCGAAAACGCGAATCTCATCATCCAAACCGACCTTCTTACTCCGCATCAAATTTTTTTGATCGTGGAAGAATTTTTATCCAAGCTGAGTTAAGTCAAAACCAGATATAAAGGTATAATTTTATTTTGCATTAAATTCAGCCCATTGGCTGGAAATCCATCGATCGGAGAAAGACTGAATGAAACGTCGACCAATAACAACGTTGATCTTCATTTTGATCCTGTTAGTGTTATCTGTTTGGGTCAATTTGAGTGATACGATCTCAATCACAAATCCTTTCACTTCTACTGCCCTATTTTCAAGGAATGTGGAAACCAGGCTCGGGCTTGACCTCCGAGGTGGGCTTCAAGTCCTCCTCGAAGCTCCTGTCGGCACAACCGATTCTGATCTTCAAACCACAAAAACCATACTTGAAAAGCGGGTTAACGCTCTCGGCGTCTCAGAAGTCAACATGCAGGTGGCGCCCCCAAACAGAATCGTCGCTGAATTTCCGGGAATAAATGATCCCCAAGAAGTCGTTGCCTCGGTCAAACAAACTGGTTTGCTTGAATTCGTTGATTTTGGAGATGTCCAGTTACCTCAAGGCACCCCTATCCAGACTGATTATAACAATGGAAAGACAGCCACACCACATTCCGATTTAGACACTCCTTTGGAAGAACGGGTTTTTCATACGGTCATGACAGGTTCAGCCCTACAAACCGTTGGTGTCCAACCTTCTACAACTGGCGGTTACGAAGTAGCCTTTACCTTAAAAAGCGATTCCACTGTGGTGTTTAGTGATTATACACGCGACAATGTTGGCAAATTCCTAGCCATCGTACTCGATGGTCGAGTCGTAAGCGCCCCTCAAATCAGTTCCCAAATTACTGATGGACAGGGCATTATTACCGGAAATTACACTTCCGAATCAGCCAACGAGTTTGCGGTTCAATTACGTTATGGTTCACTGCCGGTAAAAATTGATATCGCTGAAAGTCGTCAGATTGGTCCGACGCTTGGTGAGGAATCAGTACGAAAAAGTATCACAGCGGGTATTATCGGGCTCAGCGTAGTGATTTTATTCATGCTCATCTATTATCGCTTGCCCGGTTTTATTGCTGACCTTGCTTTAATCACCTACGCTATCTTCTCAATGGCACTATTCAAGCTGATCCCTGTTGTTCTTACCCTGCCTGGTATCGCTGGTTTTATTTTAAGTATCGGAATGGCGGTGGATGCCAACATTTTAATTTTTGAAAGAATGAAAGAAGAACTTAGATCAGGCAAGACACTCCGAACAGCAATCGATCTTGGGTGGAAACGCGCCTGGCCTTCGATTCGTGATTCAAATCTTGCCACGCTCATTACTTCTGGTATTCTCTTTTATTTTGGAAATACTTTTGGTGCGTCCATGGTCAAAGGGTTCGCGGTAACCCTTGCGCTTGGCGTTATGGTCAGTTTATTTACCGCGATTATTGTTACCCGAACATATCTTCACCTCGTTTTGGATAACCTTCGTTCGGCGGAACATCCAAAATGGTTTGGTCTCTAAGGATTCGAAAATGAATATCATTAAAAATAGATATATTTACTTCCTCATTTCACTCGTGATCATCATTCCTGGAATGATTTTTATGGGGTTAAATTGGATCAATAATCCGAGTGAAGGCCCTATCCATCTTGGAATTGATTTTACCGGCGGTGCTTTGTTGGAAGTCCAATTTGATGGAATTATCCAAACGGATTTACCTACCTCTCAGGAAGTTTCACAAATTTATGCAAAATATTCAACTACCGAAATGAATATTGCCGATCCAATTGTCCAAACTTTGGGCGCGGATGGACTTTCAATTCGCTCCCGTTCAATGTCAAATGAGGTTAAAGATCTGGTCCTTAACGACTTAAGTGAGTTGAGTGGTAAACAAGCCATTGTTTTAAACTTCGCGAGTGTTAACCCAACCATTGGGCAGGAAGTAACCCGTGCCGCCATCGGCGCGGTAGCCATGGCAGCAATCGCGATCCTCATCTATATCTGGTATGCCTTCCGAAGTGTTGAACACGCTATTCGATATGGCACTGCTGCGATCATCGCCATGCTTCATGACGTTCTGCTCGTTCTTGGTGTAGAAGCTATGTTCAGTTTTGCCTTAGGATGGGAAGCTGATTCCCTCTTCCTGACAGCGCTTCTGACGGTGATTGGTTTTTCAGTTCACGACTCAATTGTGGTTTTCGATCGGATTCGGGAGAACCTTGGGATTTATAAAAAACTCGATTATGAAGTTGTGGTTAACCACTCGATCGTCCAAACTTTGGATCGCTCCATTAATACCCAGTTAACCGTAATGTTCACCCTCATGGCGTTGGTATTATTCGGTGGGGATAGCATCAAACATTTTGTAATCATTCTCCTTGTTGGTGTGTTCAGTGGAACTTACTCTTCCATTTTTAATGCCGCGCCGATCCTTGTAGTTTGGGAAAACAAGGAATGGAAGACCTGGTTCAAAAAGCGGGAAGTAACCCCAACATTGAATACCTGATAAAAAAAACCGCCTGATTTTCAGGCGGTTTTTTTTGCTGGGGGCAAAGGATTCGAACCTCTACTAGATGATCCAGAGTCATCTGTCCTGCCATTAGACGAGCCCCCAAGGGCTAAGCGGATGTTATTCTATCACCACATACAGCATAAATCAAGCAAAAATGCTTCCATGGTCTGGAAATATAACCCCGGTAACCATTAGGCGCTAAAAAAAAATGGTTGGCAGGTGTTAAACCTGTCAACCATTAATTCTGCGTTTAGGCCTTATTTCAACTTGGCGAGAATATCAGCGCATTCAATGAGAAGGTAATCCTGCCCATCAAATTTGAATTCGGTTCCAGTATACTTGGCAAAAATCACTTTGTCGTTGACTTTAAGCTTGATATCATCGTCATCGCCTACAGCCACCACCAACCCTGTTTGGGGTTTTTCCTTAGCGGATTCAGGAAGTAATAACCCTGATGAAGTTTTTGATTCCTGCTCCATTGGTTTGATTAAAACTCTTGTTCCCATCGGTTGAATATTTATTTCGCTCATTTCTTCCTCCAAAATTAGATTCCTAATAATTTATTGATTTTTGTTTTATCAAAACCTACAATTACTTTCCCGCCAATATCAATCACCGGAACACCTTGCTGACCAGATCTGCGAACCATGTCCCGAGCGGCAGCCACGTCTTTGGAAACATCTACATCCTTAAATCGAATTCCTTTTTCTTTGAAGTACTTTTTCGCCATATTACAGTATGAACATGAGGGTGTACTGAATACAATCACTCGTTGCTGAGGTTTCTCTATCATCACACAAAATTATCCTTTATCGCTTAAGTATCACAGTATTAGATGCAAGAAATTCGTAAATGATGCTCATTTCATCCCTAAATACAAAAAGATTATAAAGCAAATATATTAACATCACGTAAGAGTTTAAAAATATCCTTGACGATTCTGGACTGAAAAGGTATATTTTAGTCCGCTTAACTATCAAGGAGAATGATATATGTCCAGCGAATTGAAGGACAGCCTGCACACTTGGATGCACATAACTACCCGAACAAATATGAAGAGAATGCACATATTCGCGAAGGACAATGGATTCTCAATGAGTCAAATTAACGCGATGTTTCGGATTCATTACAGGGGCGCAATTAGCATATCGGATTTAAGCGCAGAAACGGATGTTTCACCTGCCGCCGCTTCCCAAATGATTGACAAACTAGTAAACCAAGGTTATGTAAGCCGGATTGAGGATCCGATAGATCGCCGAAATAGGATTATCGACCTCACCAAAACAGGCCATGAAATCGTTGAGAAGAGTAAGGAAGAAAGGACAGCCTGGCTTAATCAATTGGCTGCTTGTTTTAGTCCCGCTGAACAGGAGATGATCGAAAAAGCAATGAAATTGTTAATTCAAAAAACTTTGGAAATAGACAACAGAGAAGAAATTTTATGATCAAATTATTCCCATATATTCGTAAGTATTATTTGATGATCGCCGTAGTTATCATCCTCTTGTTCATCCAGGCAATGGCCGATCTCACGCTCCCAGATTATCTGGCTGACATCGTTAATTATGGTATTCAGCCCCTCGAAACACAGGAATCAGCGGGTAGCGCCACCGTTGAATCACAAAGTAATCTCGTTCTAAACACTGGT
>DATMWA010000047.1:0-44806 GCA_035562755.1 Anaerolineales bacterium | reverse complement strand
GACGGTCGCTCCTGTTTTCCTCGGACCAGATGACATGCTTTGTGGATACACATTTGGCAGCGGCACTTTCGCCCCATTTACACCTTAATCCTCAAATCCAGGGCAGGGAAGGGTAACCTTCCCTGCTTTTTTAATTAAGTTCCAAACTTTCGGATGCACTCGCCAACCCAAACCCCCACATTTTTTTCAGCGATTCATATCTCTCGTCTGGTTCTGGCGTTTTTGAGTATCCTCGTTTATATACTCTGCATGCCGCGTGGGATTACCTGGTCAAATTTCGGGACAGATGGGGCTGAACTATTAGCGGCGGCGCTCTCCGACGGGGTGGCGCATCCGAGCGGTTATCCTCTTTACACCTGGATTCTGCGCGGCCTGGCACTCATCCCGGTTGAACTCGCGCTTATCGCCAATTTGTTGAGCGCGGTGCTGATCACTGCCAGCGGACAGATGCTGTTCCTCACCCTGGCAAATCGGGCTGAACCATCAACTCCCTCATGGGTGGTTGGCGTAACTGGACTGATGGCGGCGGCTTCATTCCAATTTGCCCCTCTGGTTTGGGCACATGCCACGGTCAGCGAAGTTTATCCTTTACACCTCTTTTTGCTTTCTCTCTTAATTTGGATGAGTACCCGCCCGGTTCAATCGGGAACGGAAACTCGGCGCGACTTGGCGATCGGGCTGATTTTTGGATTGGGATTGGCAAATCACCTGACGATCCTATTCGCCTTCCCTTTTGTGGTGCAACCCACCCGCTTTATAAACCATGACAGGGTTGTTGAGTTGCCGGGAATCGGCTATCGACATGATCTGCGGTCGGCGATCCGCCGCTTGGGAGTGGCGTTGATAACGGCCTTTGGTTTTTATGGCAGCCTTTTATTGACCGATCCAACCTCAGCGGTGCGCTGGCACGACCCGCAAAATTTAGGCGATTTGATCGACCTGATCAGCGGCGCCATCTACCAACCTTACTTCTCGGCGCCCAATGATTTTACTTTCAGCCGCTTGCTGGCCCTGCCGGGCTGGCTGGTTGAACAGCTCGGAGCGTTCGGATTGTTTCTGGGTTTATGGGGGGCGGTTTATCTGACCAGGCCAACCTGGCGGGACCTTTCGTTGATTATTTTAGCGCTCAGTTCGGTTGGATTCAGTTTGTTGTATCCGATTTACGATTCGTATGTCCATCTTCTACCGTTCCTCTTTGTGAGCGGTCTGTGGATCGGGCTTGGCTTGCTGCACCTTCTTCATCTGGCCAAAGGGTCCAAGGCAGTCATTGGTTTGTTGGTGGTGTTTACGCTCAACCTCGGATATCTCATCGCCGTTCAATGGAATCAGGTAGATGCCTCCGATGATACCAAAGCCAAAACCTACGCGATGAGCGCATTAGCTCAGGCTCCACAGAACGCGGTGATTCTGGCTTCGGATGATCGAACAATCTTTCCTCTATGGTATTACCATGATGGTCTAGGTGAGCGTCCTGATCTGATGGTGATCGCCCAACCCTTGGCGCGGACTGCCTGGTATCAGCGGTCGATTAGACGAGTAATGCCAATGATCAATATCCCAACTGATGTCGGTGTGGAATTCTGGCGTGAGGCAAACCCAAACCTGACCATTTGCCTGATTAAGAGCGCTGAGCCATTAGACATGGATTGCGGCGATACCTAAGTGATTGGAGTGCTATGAAGGATTTCTTTTTCAGACTTTTGTTTTTTTTCATTTTTTCATTATTGATTTTAAGCTGCTCTGCCGCTCAAGGGCCGCAAACAATATCTCCAACTGAAACTCCATCGCAGGTAATCTCCTCTTATCCGAGTGGTTTAGAACCGATTTCTGGCGAAGGAATTATCCTGAGTGGTCGTGATCTCGTTGGACCTCCCGGGTTGATGATCGAAAAAGATGGCCGTTATCGATTCGAGTGGTCGATTCAATCGGAGACCGGCGGCAAAGTTACATTGATAAATAGCAACCAACAGGCTGAGGAGATGTTTGCCCGGGTGGTGTTGTTGAATTTGGCAAAGCCAAGCGAAGGAGCGATGGACATCGCGTTGCAAAAAGGGGATTATCGTTTGGAGTTAAACGGTTTGCAAGGTGAATGGAAATTTACATTCTACCTGGTGGAGGAACGAGACTTTTAACGTACAAAACCCCGGTTGTTCTTTATTTCACAAAGTTCTATAATACCAATAGATGAAAGGAGTATTCTATGGATCAACTTATGAACGCGGCGATTGTTTTAGGCATCATTGGTTTGGCACTGTTGGGTGCCGGCTTGTTCACGTATTTTAAATCCAAAACCATCCTTTCGAAATGGTCTGTGGTCCAGGGGAAGATAATATCCTCAGATACATCGGAGTCAGGCATTCGCCATAATAAACGTTACTCGGCAAACATCCTGTATGAATACACCGTTGATGGAAAATCTTTTCAATCCAAGGTGGTCGATGTTACCGAAATGTTAAAAGTTAATTTGGGCGGAAGGCAAAGCGCGGAAAATTTGGCAGCCAAGTATATTGATAACATGGTTGTGCAGGTTTATTACGATCCTTCCAACCCGGAAAATTCTGTGCTTGAATTGAATCCAAATTGGATACTTATTCTTCAAGGAGTTGGTGTGTTGGTTGTGGCAGGGGTGTTTACATACCTCGCTTGATCTGTTTATTAAGTGCTCATCGAAGCTGCCAAATTGGCAGCTTTTTTTTTATGTGATGAAAATCATTTGGGATGACTGACGCCCCGCATTGAGGGATTAGGAGGGTTTGAGCTTGTTGATAAATTGATTGAGGTCGCTCGAGGATACCTCTTGCCAAGGAATTGGGCTTGAGTGGTTTTTTCGCCAGAATGTATCCAGTTTTTCCCGCTGATTCATAAAGTCTTCGATGGTTTCTTTAAGCCGATTTTGAGCAAAGCCGCGTTCCGGCTTGGTGAGCTGGTTGGCAGGGTCTTCAGCCTCGAATTGATCCATGGTATCGATCAGCACGGACGCATCCTGGACTTTTCCCAGGGCGGTCTGGTATGCCCGCAAGCGCGGGAATAATTCGGCGGGTGCGCCGAGGTGGGATGCAAAAAATTCCACACTGTATCGAAAGCGTTTAAAGGCAATCCGTAATTTATGAATGGTTGGCGGATCATCGGCTCTGGTCGCCGAGGCGAGTTTTCGATTCCGTTTGAAGACCTTATCCAAAAGCTCTTCCACTGCGGCAGGGGGAAGTTTTTTAAGGACACGCCTGGCTTTCTGAATTGCGTTGGTGTGGATTTTTGCCATAGCGGCGGATTTTCTCTCGGCGACGGTGAATTGAAGTTCTGAACTGCCGCTTTCGCGCGCTTTAAGCCAATTCAAAAATTGACTCTCCGACAGGAAGATTTCCGGCTCGCTGGAAAGATCGCCGATCATCACCTGCAGATCACGAACCTCGTCGTAAGAATCGAGCAGCGATTTGAGAGTTTTTCGGGATTTGTTTGAGAGGATGACCTGACCAGCAAGTTGTTCAAGCGCGTCGGTGGCGGCAAGGTAACGGCGAATTGAGACACGTAAGTCGTGAATGGCGTCCACGTCGGGGGAGGTACGGCAGGTCTCCAGCATTTCCAGCAGGCGCGAACCGCGATTATCGAATTCAGTTAAGAGGTTTTCAGGCTTCATTTTCATACCGTGCACCTATTATACAAAAAGACATCGATCGGTTCAAATGAATTGTTAATAAGCTGGTGATAGGATAAAACTAAGAATGAAATTGGAGGATGAATGACACAAGAAAGTTATAAGAAGAACCCCGGCTGTTTGATTCAATTGTTATGGTATTTTCTAATCGGGGTTTGGGTTGGTCAGATCTGGGTTTGGGTGGCTTACCTTTTGATTCTGCTGGTGGTCACGATGCCTTTGGGATTCGCGATGCTTAATTTGCTGCCAAAAGTGGTGGCGTTGCGTGAACCTGAAAGGATTTTAAGCCATGAACCTTCCGGCGATGTAAGCATCACCGACAAGCCCCAGGTGAATTTTTTCCTCAGGGCAATTTACTTCCTTCTCATCGGGTGGTGGCTGGGACTGTTATGGATCGAAGTCGCCTATCTCTTCAATGCCTCGATCATTGGGATCCCAATCGGTTTCTGGATGTTTGACAAAACCCCGGCGATCATAAATTTACGCCGGCAATAAGCTGTTTAGTAACGAATTTTGCTGGTTTAAGCTTGAAAGCGGGAAATTAAGTGCTCGAGTGTCTGGCGGGCGGTCTTTTCCCATGTGAATTGAGCCGAATTTTCCATTCCTCGCTGACTTAATTGATCGGCAAGCACAGGGGACGCGAGCAGTAATCGGATTTGATCGGCAAGCTCGGCTTGATTTCGAGGATCGAATGTGAGCGTAGCGCTTCCGATGATTTCTGGTAGTGAGGCGGCATTTGAGCAAATGACCGGGCAACCCTCAGCCATGGCTTCCAGTGGTGGAAAACCGAATCCTTCATAAAGTGATGGGAAGATGAGTGCTTTTGCGTTAGCATACAAGGCTCGCAGAAGTCCATCGGAGACATATCCCGGATCTATGACTTCAAAGGTGGGCGTATGTTGAGGCTGGGAATTGAAAACCCGGCTAAAACTACCTCCGATGTGAACGAGTTTGCCCGAGTATCCGATGGATTCAAGAACCTGGTAAACCAGGGTTGTGTTCTTGTGCTGGCTGCGACTGCCCACCAATAGAAAATACTGCCCTTTTTTTAATCCGAGTGTTTCCCAGTTGGCATAATCCGTTTGAACATTGCGCAAATGGTCTCCTCCGAGATGAATAACCCGGATTTTGGAATCCTTTACGCCAAGCCAGGCATTGATCTCGTTTTTGGAAAATTCCGAATCGGTGACCAATACCAGGGCAAGACGGCTTAAAAAATGGAGTACCACTTTGTATTTGGTTTTAAAACCAAAGGTATAGGCATTTGGAACCGCGTAAATACTGGCATCATGCAGGGTGATGATTTGATTGGCGTAAAACATTGGCCCGAGGTTGGAAGGTGAAAAAAGAGGAGCGCCACGGACATAGAGGGGAAGTTCAATTTGTTCCCAGATATGATGATGTCCGCTGCCAAAGGCTGCGTAGGTAAGCTTACGCCAGGGCGGGGTGAAACCCGGGATTGGGGGAGAAAGGACTTCGATCTGATGGCTGGAAAAGGCAGGTTCAGACGCGAGCAGCTGATCGAATTGGTGTAGGAGTTCATGTCCGTATCGTTGGACACCGGTTTTGGGTTGGCGTAAAAAATTTCCGTTGACGTAGATCTTCATTGGCATCCTTTTTTATTCGGGTTGATTATACCCTTGCATAGGAAGCGCCAAGCTGGCACAACGGAATTTTTTTCGAGGAGAGGATTTTAGCCCCTTGCCTTAGACCTTGAAGGGCTCTATTTTTGTCAGTAAAAAGGAGTTCTCTCGCCTGAACTGAGCCCGGGTTTGTTCGAACCGGCGAATCCAAGAGAGCGAATACCTTTTAAAGACGCCTTGCTATTCGATTCCGCCAAAAAAATCTACTGAAATCTACAAGCCCCTTTTGATTCTGTTTGGTAGAATTGGCGAGGTCTAAAAAGAGAGAATATTGAATCATGATCTTAAAACGAATCCAACTTGGCTTGATCCACGTGGCCGTGGCAATGACCTTAGTACCCATCAACAGTACCCTTAACCGGGTTATGATCCGAGAGTTAGGGCTTTCGGCAACGTTGGTGGCAATCCTTGCCTCACTCCCTTACCTTTTTTCGCCGATTCAGGTCGCGATCGGTTCTTTCACTGATCGCCATTCGATCTTCGGATATCGAAGAACACCGGCAATTTTATTAGGCTTAGCGTTGTGCGTCGTCGGGGTAGCCATTTCACCCTGGGCGGCGTTTGAGTTGGCCAATGGCACGGTGGAAGGCATTTTACTCGGATTTTTACCATTTTTACTATGGGGTCTGGGCTTTAACCTGTCCAGCGTTTGTTACCTTTCCCTTGCCACCGAGCTGAGCGATCAAAAGCAGCGTGGAGGTACCATCGCCGTGATGTGGTTCATGATGATCGTGAGCATCATCCTGACCGCCATCACCCTCGGTAATTTGGTTGACCCTTACACGCCTGAGAAGATGCAGCGAGCATTCCTTATTATCGCCTCTGTCGCGATGGGGTTAGGGATTTTGGCGTTGATTGGCTTGGAACCGCGATTGAAGAGCGGTGAATTACTTCCAGAGAGTGAAAATCATACTCCCAGGCAGATGTGGCACGCGATACAAAGCAACCCAGTTGCCCGAAAATTTTTTGTTTATCTGCTTTTGCTGCTTGCCGCCATTTTGGGGCAAGATGTTCTCCTGGAACCTTATGCCGCGGAGGCATTTGGTTGGAGCGTCAGCCAAACCACCCGATTAACCTCGATTTGGGGGGGCGCGGTGCTTTTTATGATTATGATCACTGGATTTCTTGAAAAACGGCATGGTCGCAAGAACGTGGCGCAAATGGGAAACCTCGGCGCTATTGGCGGCTTCGTCCTGATTATTGTTGGCGGTGCGCTTGCCAGTTCAAGTCTATTTTTAGGCGGGGTAGTGTTGTTAGGGGCAGGCACCGGCATTTCAACCGTTGCCAATTTAGCCTTGATGTTTGACCTGACCTTGCCCGGCCAGGTAGGTTTGTTTGTCGGCGCGTGGGGACTTTCCAACTCATTTTCTCGCCTTACCGGTTCGATGCTGGGCGGAGTGGTGCGTGACCTGGCAACCAATATCTTAAACAACGATCTGGCTGGTTACCTGATTGTTTTTGTGATTGAAACTGGGATGATGATTGTGGCGGCCACGATGCTGAAGGGAATTGATGTGGGTGAGTTCCGGCGGAACGCGGAAGTTCCCAGTCCGGTTGAACGAGCCGGGATGATAGACTAAATTCTTTGGAAACGGGCGGAAAAACGCCCGTTTTTTTGTTTAAGTTATAATAAGACAAGAATTGTCGGTATATTATTTTATAGTTAAGGATTTTACAATCATGATAAATTTCGGAATGTGGAAAAAAGCTTTGATGGTGATGCCAAGCGTGAGCAAGGAGGAATGGCGGGATTTGGATATCATCTCGCGCTGGCTGGTCGCCACCCGTTCCGCCGTGCTTTTTATGACTTTTATTTCTGCCGCCTTGGCCGGGATTTTCGCGGCGGGGGAGGGAAAGTTTGACCTGACCAAATGGCTGCTCTTAACCATTGGTTTGGTTCTTTCCCACGCCACCAACAATTTGCTTAATGATTACACTGATTTCACCAGGGGAGTGGACAAGGAGAATTATTATCGCACCTTGTATGGCCCACAGCCCCTGGCGGCTGGTTTGATGAGTGTTAAAGGGCTGTTGAGCTATGCCGCGATCACCGGCGGATTGGCGTTGGCGTGCGGAATAGCGCTGCTTTGGTTGAGCGGCTGGGATTCCAACCTTTGGTGGTTGTTGGGCGCGGGTGTTTTCTTTGTGCTATTTTATACCTGGCCGCTCAAATATTATGGTTTGGGGGAGATTGCGGTAATCCTGGTTTGGGGTCCGTTGATGATTGCCGGCGGGTATTATGTATTGGCTGGAAGCTGGGATTGGGCTTTGGTGTGGGTCAGTTTACCTTATTCGCTGGGGGTTACGGCGGTAATTTTTGGAAAACATATCGATAAAAAAGAAGAAGATCACAAGAAGGGGATTCACACCTTGCCAGTCATCCTCGGTGAGCGGGTATCGCGCTGGCTTGTGCTGGGGATGTTTGCCGGATCGTATCTGATCACAATTTGGCTGGTAATCAACAAAACCTTTACCCCGGCGATGCTGGTGGTACTGCTGGCGCTTCCAACCAGCTGGAAGATGGCGCCGGTTTACTTCGCGCCGCGACCGACTGAAAAACCTGAGGGACACCCTGCCTGGCCGTTACATTTTGTAGCGGCGGCGTTTGTGAACAATCGGCGCTTTGGGATGTTATTTTTACTGGGGATGTTGGCGGATATGGCCATAAGGTTGGCATACCCCGCCTTCTGGCAATAAACTTTACGCATAGCCAATCACCCTGCGGGTATAAATTTTTAGGCATTATCCTGGTGAAATTCGTGGCTCCACCGGGTGTCTCCTCCATCTGGCTGAAAGACACGGTGGAGACATTCTTGGGATTCAATCCATCGGTTGTATTTCGGTCATTGAAGTGACCTGAATATGTTTGGGTTAGTCTATGTTTTATCCACCGAGATTTCGTAAAAACGGTAGCGTTTGTAAATTTTCGCGCCTATGTTATGGGCAAGGTCCCAGGTATCGGGATTGTCTTCGCCGGTGACGGAAAGGTCAATCCACTTGTAGCCTTTGGCAATTGCCCGGCGAGCCATTTCCGCGAACATGAGAATTGCCGCACCAGTATCCCAATATTCCGGCAGCAAAGCCACACTTTTAACCGCCACACAGTCTGGTTGTTGGCGTTGGTAATACCAACCCTTAAGATAATCGATTGGCGAACGTAATCCATTGAGGTGAATGAACAACTCATTGATGTTTGGGACACCGGGGAACCAGCCAATGGATTTTCCTTCGTGTTCAACAAAGATCACCAGTTCCGGGTCAGCGATTTGCACGAAGGGAAGCACCATGCTCTCGATGGTTTCCCTGGAATAGGGATGTCCTCCCAGGTGTTTGAGGGCTTTATTCTGTAATTCGAGGATCACATCGACTTCACGATCGATGTGAGAGAGATCGGCATGCCGAAGGGTGAAATCTCTGCGTTGGGCAACTCGATCCGCGAGCTTTAAAAGGCGGCGAATCTCAGCCGAAGAATCTTCGAGTTCGCGGGCGTAAGCCAAACCGTCCATGCCATGCTTGGCAAACCCATAATCCTCAAAAAATGCGGGATAATAAGGGGGATTATGGCCACAGAGGACAACAGGCGGACGGTCACGGCCTTCGATCAATATTCCACGGCTATCCTCCCGATCCATGTTGAAGGTGCCGATCAGTTTTGAAAGCCCCCGATCGCGCGCCCAATCTCGGGCGTTATCAAAGAGGGCGAAGGCGACTTCGGAATCCTCAATACATTCAAAGAAACCGATCAAGGCTTCTTCCTTGCCGCCGGTGTACTCATGGTGCGGGCAAATCGTCCCAGCCAATTTTCCATTCTTATATGCCAGAAAAAAATCAGCTTCCCCGTAGGTAAAGAACTTACCCCGGGCGGGGTCAGTATGGCGCTCGCGTTCAGAGTAAATCGGTGGTACCCAGAGCGGGTCAGCTCGGTAAAGTTGGTATGGGAATGTAAGAAAAGCCTGCTTTTCGCGCCGGTTGGCTACCTGTATGATCTCGATCATGCTTCTTCCTGAAGTTGGGAACGGCGGGCTTCCAATTTTCCGCGAATCTCGTTGTAATTTTCACGACCGATTGGATATAGGATTGTAAAGATGATACCGAGCCCAAGGATGATGGCAAGCAATGGGCCGGCAGCGAAGCGTATACCATTAATCGCGGAAGCGGTTTGACTTACCCCGCCTTCCTGGTAGCCGCTGGTTTTAAGGATGAGCATCACCATGGGGGTGGCGAGAGAAATTGCGATCTTTTCGCCGAGGGTGATGAGGCTGTAAAAGATGCCCTCGTTTCGTTCACCGCTCTCCAACTCGCCCACCTCAATCGCGTCCGGGAGCATTGCCCAAGGCAGAACGTGCATGGCGCTGATCCCAATGCCCGCGAGCACACAAAGGACGAGCAGTATCCACAGGGGAGTCGAGGGTGTTAAACCGCTCATCACCACAAAAACCACCGCCACAAAACTGGCGCCGTAAATATAAGCGAGTCTTTTGTTGGTTTTAAGCGACAGCCAATTCCAGAGGGGAAGAATTGCCATAGCGACCACGAAAATAACACCCATGATGAGATCTTGTTCCGGCTCGCGCCGGACAACGTATTTAAGGTAATAGAGCAAAATAACCTGGACGACGTGCATGGTAATGCCGTTAAACATGAACATGAACAAACCAAAGATGAAAGGCTTGTTCTGCCAGGCGACCTTGAAGGAGCGCAGCCAGTTGAATTTTGGCTGAGAATGGAAATTTTGCGGATTTTCACGCGTTCCGAAAAATGTGACAAAAAGCGGTACAGCGCTGATGAAGGCGAAGAGCATGCCCATAATCAAAATTCTGCCCTGGTTGGACGGAACAAATTTATCAACGATCATAAAGGGCACGGTAAAGGCGATGAGACCGCCCAAAATGCTGAAAAACATACGAATTCCGGTTAGAGAGGTGCGTTCATCGTAATCAGAGGTCAATTCCGGGGTTAGGGCGTAAAAAGGCATGTAAACAAAAGTTCCAACTGTATCAAAAAGAGCGTAAACAAAGAGATAATAAGCGCCCAAAGCCCATGGGCTTGTGAAGGGAGGAACCCACCATAGAAGCACAAACACGAGAACAAAGGGGATGGTGCCAAAAAGGAGGAACGGCCTGCGTCTACCCCATCGGCTGCGGGTCCTGTCAGTCAGATAACCAACGAGGGGATCATTGATGTAATCCCAGGAATGGCCGACAAAAAATACAATGGCGGCGATCATCGGATCCAACCCGACGACATCGGTAAGAAAAAGAGCAAAAAATACTGATTTGATGGTATTGAGGGTGCTAAAACTGAGGTCGCCTACTCCGTATGCCCATTTTTGTTTCCAACCTAAATTATTTGGCATCGTTCGCTCCGTAAACAAATGGATAATAAATAAAACCCGCCGACGGATGGCAAGATTCGCCGGACATGGTGTTTTTATTTTACATATATGAATAACGGTTGGCAACAGTTAAAATTGGCAGGGAAAATTCGAGAAAGAGGATATGTGGATTAAAGCAAAGGGTTCATTAAGGCTGTTGGGGCAGATCAGGAAAATTGTTCGATGAGCATTCCCGGTTCCCAGATTGAGACGACATCGCGCCCTTTATTTTTTGAGGCGTAAAGGGCGGTATCAGCGTGGGCAATCACTTCCTCCATGCTGAGAGCGTGGTCTGGGTAAGTCGCCACACCGACGGAGATGGTAACGTTGATCTGGTCTTCCATAAAGTGGACCGTCATTTGTTTTACTTGTTGGCGGAGTTCCTCAGCGCGCCGAAAACCAATTTCGTTATTGGCGCCAGGCATTACAACAATAAACTCTTCGCCACCATAACGGCAACAGATATCAACTTTGCGGATTTTACGGGTAATCAGTTCAGACATGGTGATTAAAACCTGATCACCAGCTCGATGACCGTAAGTATCGTTCACTCTTTTAAAATGATCCAAATCAATGGCAAGGATGGTGAGAGGTTGTTTGAGACGCTTGATGCGATCAAATTCTCTTTCTACAAATTCGGAGAGATAGCGGCGGTTGAAAAGGCCTGTCAATTGATCGTGGAGCGCTTGATGCTGAAGGCGATTTTTGAGATTGGTAATTTCCTTGAGTTGAACTTCGAGTTGTTCCTTGGCGGTTAACAGGTTCAACTCGGCTTCCTTGCGTTTGGTTATGTCTTCTTTAAGCGCCATGAAATGAGTAATGTTATTTTCATGGTCGAGGATAGGGCAGATGGTGGATTGTTCGTAATAAATCTTGCCATCCTTGCGAACATTTATGAAATCGCCTTGCCAAATTTCGCCAGACTTAAGCGTATTGTACATTTCTGTATAAAATTCAGGTGGTTTAAGTTTCGCGCTCAGGAAGCGCGGATTTCTACCCATCACCTCATCTTTCGAATAGCCAGTCACCTCTGAAAATCGGGGGTTTACATATTCGATGATGCTTTCTCGATTGGTGATCACAATCGAAAGCGGACTTTGCTCAATGGCTTGATCCGATTTTTTGAGGGCGGCATAGTAGCTGTCATATCTGCGAACTACGATGGTCGCGAATCCGGCGGCGAGCGTGATGGACACAAACAGGATTAATGTCGCGACCGGCAGGGAGATGGGCTTTACTTGGAGAATCATTCCAGTGGATTCCGCGTAAGCCAACCCAAAGATGATTAATATCGAGGTAAGGTAAGAGAAGAGAAGCCCTCGGAAATTCGTAATGAGAGGTGAGGCGGCGACGATGAAAAGAATCAGAAAAGAAATGGGTGTGGTTACGGTCCCCATATCAAAGAGCAGGTAAGCAACTGAGACTTGAAGAGCGATCAACAAGGCTTCACGGGTGAAGCGAACCCCGCGGCGCATGAGAATTACAAGGAAGTTTATCAGCGCGGCGAGACCGAACCGATTGGCAAGTTGAACGGAATTGAGTGAGTAATCTCTAAATTCGACCAGGGTAATTACCAGGAGCATAATGATAAAGAGGATCACGAAATTCGAGGTAAGGCTAATTTGCTCAGCCTGATTCATGACCTTCATGTGGAAAAGAGTATCAAATTCCCGTTTCTGGCGCTCGAGGTACATTTTTAACATAAGATGATTATACGCTTTTTGTGCAATAAATTAATGAAAAATGTGAATGTGATTTTCAACGAGGGATGGGTTTTCTCTCGAAGTTGATTCCGGAATTCCAGATCATGCTTTGATTTTTCCCGGAGCGTTTTGCCACATACAAGGCGATGTCGGCTCGACTGATTAGCTGGTCAACATTCTGAGCGAGGTTGGGATAAGTACAGATTCCAAAGGAGCTGGTGAGGTTGAATTTTTGATCTTCAATGATGAGCGGATATTCATAAAATCCCTTGCGTAATTTTTCGGCGCGCAGGAGCGCGTCCTGGGCGCAGGCTCCGGGCATGACAATGACGAACTCATCACCACCATAACGGCAAACATAATCCATCTTGCGGACATTTTCGACCAGGAAATTGGATAATTTGATTAAAACCTCATCCCCCGCCAAGTGACCGTAGGTATCATTAACCGTTTTTAAATTGTCGGCATCCAGAATAATCAGGCTGAGGCAATCCTTCGAGCGTTCCGCCCGCGAAAGTTCCCGTTCAATGATTTCGTTAAAGAAACGCCGGTTGTAAATATTGGTCAGTGGGTCGCGTACGTTTTGTTCCATGAGTTGATTTTTCAGTTCGGTGATCTCAGTAAGTTTCTCCTGAAGATCAGAATGAGCTTTGCGCAAGGAGAGGTCCGCCTGTTTGCGGGCACTGATATTCTCGTTGACCGCGGCAAAATGACTGATTCGACCGTCCGAATCAAAAATCGGGCTGACGGTGGAGTGGGCGTGGTAGGGAATCCCGCTTTTCGTCATTGCCAGGTATTCTCCGCTGAAAGACTTGCCGCTGAGAATGGTTTGCCAGAATTCATCGTAAACCTGTCTGGAAAGCAGCTTTTGGGATACTTCCATGACATTTTGGGTCTGGACATCAGCCTGACTGTAGCCGCTGATTTGGGCGAAGGCTTGATTGATGTATTCAATTTTGCCGTTTTTATTAAAAATTACCACCGCGAGGGGGTTTTGCTCAACTACATTAATGAGCTTGTTCATCGAGCTAAGGTTGTATTTGAAGGAGCCCATGATCAGATACATCACTAAACCGGAAAAGAGGATAGCGAGAATATAGCTGAGAGAATTCAAGCCGGTTTGCCTGAGTTCAGGATCGATCAGGAAGCCATAAACATCCAACCCATGCGTCAAAATGATGGCGAGTAAGGAGAGAAAAATGGTGAAGATGATTCCCTTCTGATCCAAGAGAACTCCCATGACGATGACCAGCAGAATGTAAATCGAGGTGGTTGGGCCAGTAATCGATCCGGAAAGGAGGAGCGCGGTTGCCATGATTACATGGATCATGAGCAGGAAGAGAAAATCGGCGCCAGGGATGGCACGTTTGTACATATAAATAGTGATCAGGAAGGAGATGGTTGAAAGGACGGCTAGAGTTGCGTTGATTGGATCAAGACCATCCGTAAAATAGGCAGTCAGGAGGTAAATCAGGTTTCCCGCGATCGCGGACAAACCAAGAAATCGAACGATTTTGTATCGATCTTTTTGAGTAAAGTACGCGCCTGAAAAATTTTTTGAGAAGGTCATGCCATAAATAATTTAATAAATAATTATGAATTAATCAATTTTACTCGAATTTTGGCAGTGATGATATAGATTTAGGCAGAATTGAGAAATCAGCGGTGGTAAAAATTGGAAATTGCCGGCGTTGTAAATCTCGCGGCAGTGTTTGGAAGGGAGGACGGCAGCGGCGGACGGGGAATGTGATCAGTAGTTTATCGCGATCCAGATTAAAATTGTGGCTGCGATCGCCAAGAATACGAGAGTAAGGCTGGTTTGGTAAAAAAGCGCTAAGTTTTTTGGTTTTGGAGCCGCCATTCTGGGTAAAGTCGTCCATTCCTTACAATAAGGACAGATTACCACACCCTCTGGCAATTCTTTACCGCATTTTTCGCAAACAACCATTGATTTGTTTTTCATAATTTCAAATTATCAAGTGATTATAGATTAGAATCTCAAATTCGTCAATGTTTATATAATCACTTAATGATTTATAATCAATCAAAAACTAAGCGGGAAATACTATCGGTGATTGAGAAGGGATTGATTAAGACCTTCTCCGAGCAAGTTCCAGGTAATACTAAATAGAATGACGATCAGGGTGGCGGGTAAGTATACCCACCAGGTATCGAATAAGGAACCATTCGGTCCGATTATCCAATCCCGACCCAAAGCGAGCATTTCTCCCCAGATACTATTTCCACCAACCTTGAGAAAAGTGAGGGTGGCTTGCAGGATGAGGACATTGCCAACGTCTCGAGCTGCCATCACCAGCAGAGGTTGAAAGGCATTCGGAAGGATATGCCTGAATAGAAGCCGAAATTGACTCACTCCCACGGATCGGGCAGCCTCAATGTACTCTTCTTGTTTTACGGTGATAACGCTCGCGTTCATCATTCGAGTGTAGCCCATCCAGGAAAGCGCCAGAAAGCTGACTAAAATCGGGTCAACCACCTCGAAAAAATTGATCAGAGCATTGGTTTCCGTCAGCGGGTCGCCGCCACGAATAAAAAGTTGGTAGGTCATGTACCCACTTAGTGCCTCAACACTGGTGTTAATTAGCTGTTGAAGGAAGACGACACCGACAATAAGAGGAATGGTTAAAAATGTGTCTGTCACCCGCAAAATAATTCGATTCAGCCAACCCCCACTCATCCCGGAGATGGCGCCGAGCAGACCACCAAAAATTGCCGAGATGGTTACTACACTCAGGCTGAAAACCAAGGCATCCCGCGCGCCCCAGATTAATGAGTGATAAACATCTATCTGCTGTGGAAGGGTGCCTAATGGGGCTTCTGGAGAAGGCGGATGAGGCTGGAAATCCGAACGCCGGCCGACCTGCTTAAAGGCATCATTGTCCTCTGAAGGGGAAAGCACAGGCGCAAAAACCGCCAGGGCAATGAAGACTAAAGCAAACAAGCCGCCAAAAATCGCGCTGTAAGAAACCTTTTTTGAAGTGGAGTTCATGAATCCAGAATCTCCTCGCGGGCGCGCGGATCTACGAAGGCGACCAGCAGATCCATGAAGAGCATCAAAATAAGGACCAGAATTACGCTGTAAATCATGAATCCGAGGGTGGCTGGGGCGTCGCTGCCGGCGCGCATAGCTTTAACGATGAAGGAGCTGATCCCGTTGATGGTGTAGATCATTTCTGTTACAAAAACGCCCATCAAAATGGTGGCGGCTGCCAAACCGATTGAAGTAAGCGATCGGGACAGTGTGGCGCGTAAAATGTGGCCATAACGAATGGCGCTTTCCCGCAGACCGCGCGCACGGGCGGCAATCACATACAACTTCTTGATTTCCTCGCTGGTAAATGTTCGATTGAGATAGGTGAGCGAAGCGATGTTGTAGATCGACAGGGTAGTAACCGGTAAAATGAGGTGTGACAACGCGTCTTTAAACATCTCCAGGTTACCATTCATCAAGCTATCAAGGGTGATAAAACCGGTATAGCTTGTGAATTCGGGGGAATTTATCAGGGAGGCAAATTGGATTGAGATTCGCTCTGGCGCGAACCAGCCTAATTTAATATAAAAAATTGCCAGGGCGAAAACCGAGAGAATAAAGAGCGGGACGGATGTGCCAAGGAAGGAAAAGGCGCGAATTGCCCGATCCAACCACGAGCCCATGCGGGTACCGGCAAGCGATCCAAGCACCAGGCTGGTTGGAATGGTGACCAGGAAAGAGTAGAACAGGAGTTCAAGGGTAACCGGGGTTCGGGCCAGGAGGCCGGGTAATACATCCTCGCCAAGGCTTGGGCTAAACCCCCAATTGCCAGCAAGCAGGTTACCTGCCCAATGGGTGTATTGGACCCAATAAGGTTGGTCGAGTTTGTTGGTCTTAATGTAGGCTTCGATCGTACTTTCCCGAATTCTGGCGTTTCCTTTCGGAAGATAAAGCTGAACCCTGGCCTCAGGCGGGGTAAGCATTACTCCGGCATAGATGAGCATTGTGATGATGATCAGGGTTACCGGAATAAGCGCTAACCGCCGAAGTAGAAATCGAAGTATTGAAGGCATGCGCGCGCTTAAACCTGGTGTGAGATGAAATAGTCATAGATTGCCTGATCGTACTTTGAGGTTCGTTGAAAACCTTTCAGAGCCATTCGGCGCCGATATGCCTGATCGCAATCGATTTTGCTTAATCGTTCGAGGGCTTCGGGATAATCATCTGGGTCGATGAGGAGTAACACCCGCGCGAAATTTTTGGACGCGGAACGGATAAGAGTGACCCCGCCGATGTCGATGTTTTCCACAGCCTCATCTTCGCTAACCCCGCTCCTGGCGATCGTTTCTTCAAAAGGATAGAGGTTGCAAACCACAATATCAATCGGAGGAATGTCGTGCCTTTCAAGTTCGCTGAGATGTTCGGGGGTAGATTGGGCAAGGATGCCACCATGTACGCGGGGATGAAGGGTTTTAACGCGTCCACCAAGGATTTCGGGGGAACCGGTGTATTCGGCAATTTCAGTGACTGGAATATGTTCTTTCGCCAGGGCAGCGGCGGTTCCACCGGTGGAGAGCAGGCTGAATCCAAGTCCTTGCAAGCCGCGCGCAAACTCAATCAAGCCGCGCTTATCGGATACTGAAATTAATGCGTATTTCATGATCAACCTCCTTATTGATTTTTATTGGTGTAAGTTTTGCGAAATGGCGTGGTGCAGTCATTTCTATCGGAGTGAGGAATCTTATAACTATATTATAAGATTTATCCGCCGCTCATGCTCAATCGAAAATGACAAATTTATCAATTCAAAAAAAATGAGCACGAGTTGGGGGGCTGGCTTAATGGTGAAAGAGACGGATGCCGGTAAAAACCATCAACATCCCATATTCATTGGCAGCGCTGATTACTTCCTCATCCCTGGCACTTCCGCCGGGCTGTAAAACATGGCTCACTCCGCTGCGAGCCGCCCTGTCGAGACTATCACGAAATGGGAAAAACGCGTCCGAACCAAGAGTAACGCCAACCTGCCCATTGAGCCATTCCGATCGTTCGGTAGCGGAAAGCGGAACAGGGGTACCGGTAAAGACTTTTTTTAAAAGTTCAGGCGAGGGTTTTTCCTCGGTGGCATTCAGGAACAGATCAATGGCGTTATCGCGTTCCGGACGCTTTAACCCCGGTTGGAAAGGCAGGCGGAGCGTACGGGGATGTTGCCGTAAAAACCACTGATCAGCCTTGTCGGCGGCAAGGCGGACACTGTGCAGGCGGGATTGTTGACCTGCCGCGACTCCAATCGTCTGTCCGTCTTTAACGAAGCAGATTGAATTGCTTTGGGTGTATTTGAGCGTGACCCAGGCAATGAGGAAATCACGCATGGCAAGGCGCGAGATTTCCTTTCGATTTGTAACAACCTTCTCGAAGTCCGCGGGTGAGATGGGACGTTGGTGGCGTTCCTGGCAAAGCCGTACGCCGAAGACTTCCCGGCACTCTGCTGATTGGGGTTGATAGTCCGCATCCATTTGGAGGATGAGGTAATTCCCCGACCGCTTTTTTTTGAGGATTTCCAATGCGTCTGGCTCATAGGCAGGGGCGATGATACCATCGCTGACTTCACGGGCAATAACCGCCGCCATGCTCTCATCCACAGGATGGGAGGAAGCGATCAGATCCCCAAAAGAGGAGAGTCTGTCCGTACCACGAGCGCGAACATAAGCGCTGGCGACAGGTGAAAGATGAAGATCGGCGCTGAAATAACTTTCCCGCAGGGTAAGCGGGACCTCAATGCCCAATCCGACTCCGCTAGGACTGGCGTGTTTGAAAGACGCCGCGGCAGGAAGTGAGGTTAATTTTGAAAGTTCCTGAACAAGAGCCCATCCATTCAGCGCGTCAAGCAGGTTGATCATTCCCGGGCTGCCATTGAGAACGGTGAAGGGCAAATTCGCGCCGTTTGGCATGCTGACGGAGGCAGGTTTCTGATGAGGGTTCATCCCGTAACGTAAATCGAGTTTGTTTGTCATGTGAGCTCCTCTTTTAATTGTATTGGATTTGGGCTAATCGGCACAGAACCGGCGAAAGAAATTAAAAACCGCCGGCTAACCGGCGGTTAAGGATGCTATCTACTGGTTTACGGCCAGGTTGGTACTTGGATCGTCTCACCAATGTGGGTTTGGAAATTAGCTTCGGAGCAATACTCGGTAAGGTTGTTGTAAGCTTTAATCGTGTCCCAGGTTGTGTTGAATTCGGTGGCGATGCTTTCACAACTATCTCCCTCAACAATGGTATATGCCGACCAAACCGGGGTCGCGGTGGGGGTTACGGACCCAACCGGAGTCGCGGAACCGGTCGGTGTGACCGTTCCATCTGAAACGACGATGATGACCGAGATTTGATCGCCGAAAAATGTTCCTCCGGCGTTCTGCATGCGCCAGTAGCCTTTGTAGGTACCAGGCGAGGTGGGGGCGACCATCTCAACCGAGACGTTGGCGGTTCCGCCTGGTGCTACCGACTGGGTGATCTTGGTAGTCTCACCGCTCATCTGTTCTCCACTGACATATGCGATCTTGTATTCGGTGCTCCAGGTAGTAGTGCCATTGTTATAGAGCTGCCAGGTTTTGGTGAAGGAAGCCCCAGGCGCGATGACCATATTATCGGGGATGGTGACATCACTCATGTAAACCGCTGAATCTGGGGCGCCCTGGGTCGGCAGGCTGCCGATTGTGGCAAAAGCGGTTGGGGATGAGGCGGGCGGGATGGTGGCGGTTGGAGCCACTGTATTGGTTGGTGAAGGTTGGGGTGTCGCGGTGGCTAACAATGCCTGGGCAGTCAGCGTGGTGGCAACGCGCGTATGAACCGCCTCAATGGTGGCGGTGGCGTTCGCGTTCAATTCCTCCTCGCTTGGTCCACATGCCGCTATGGCAAAAAGGACAAAGCCGGCGGCAATAATTTGCGTTATTTTTTTCATTCTTTTGTTTTTCAGTTTAACCTTTCAGAATTCAGGTTATAACACATTCCTGGAAAAACGTACATGCCGCAAAATTAACTTAAAACCGCCCCAAGGACGAAGGGGCGGAATTAAAACCTTGAATGTGGATTTAGTAGCTTACTACCCTTGGCAGGTTTTTAGCCTGTTCGACCCAGCTTTTGACCATACTCATGCTGGGGAATTGGCGGACAAGTTTTTTCTGATTGTTCACTTCAAGCATTTTGGCATGTAAATTTTCAGGTACGCGTTTTGCGAGTTCAACCACGGTATCGACACCGGCTTCTTCCAATAGATCGCTGAATTCAGAACCAACGCCTTTGATTCGGAAGAGATCTGCCAAATTTACCCATTCGAGGATAAGCTTCCCACTAATTCCAGTGGCTGCTTCCAACTTTTTTCTACCATCAGGGGTGGCGCCTTGCTTCAAAAGGGAATTAATGGAACCAACACCCGCAGCCTTGAGCTTGGCCGCATTAATATCACCGATGCCTTCGATATGTTGCAGTTTCATAATGGTCTCCTGTTTATTTAATTATCCAGACAAAGTTGGTTTACGTCTTTTTTATATTAATTATTATATACATAGTATCCTTTAGAATCAAGTTAATAAGGCGGAAATCGTAAGTACATTAACAAATAATCATTTGTAAATAATATACTTAATGCATAGGGTTAAGTTAAAGAAAAAAGGGCTTGTAAAGCCCTTTTTATTGGTTTAGTAATTTTTTCTTGACGCCCGGTTGCGTAAAAATGTCGGAAGGTCCAAATCGCCTGGCAGGTAATCCGAACGAACCTGACTTGGGTCGGTGCGCTCAGTGATAGGACTTACCGGGGTGGGTTCTTCCTGAATTGGTTCCAGACTGGGCTGTACTGTGGCGGGAGGTGTGACACTGACAGATTCAGGCTGCTCCTGAGTTGGCGGGTTCGAATCCTTAACCTGGTAAGGGTAGGATGGGGTATTTATGGTTTCAGGGGTCACTCTGCCGGCTAAACCTGGGCGGGATGATCCGAATGTCCGCGGGTTGGTCTGGCGTTCGAATCCGGTGGCGATGACCGTGATGCGAACTTCGTCATTCATATTGGGATCGATCACCGCACCAAAGATGATTTGGACATCCGGGTGGGCATTCTCACGAATGATGGCGGCTGCCTGATTGACTTGATGCAGGCTGAGGTTGTTTCCGCCGGTGACGTTGAAGAGAACCCCGCGAGCGCCATCGATAGAAATATCGAGTAATTGGCTCGAGATGGCGGCTTCCGCTGCCTGACGGGCGCTTTCCTCACCTTTGCCAATACCAACCGCCATGAGAGCAGCGCCGCCTTCACTCATGATGGCGCGCACGTCAGCGAAGTCAAGGTTTATTAAGCCAGGAATGGTAATCAACTCTGAAATACCTTGAATACCCTGGCGGAGAATGTCATCGGCTAATTTGAATGAGTCAATCAAGCCAAGGCGTTTATCGGCAATGGATAGCAAGCGATCATTGGGAATCACGATGAGGGTATCAACATGTTCGCGAAGATTTTCATAACCAAGCTCGGCCGAATTCATCCGATGAGGACCTTCAAAAGTAAAGGGTTTGGTGATAACGCCGATGGTGAGGGCGCCTAATTCCTTGGAGACTGAGGCCACGATTGGCGCGGCACCGGTTCCGGTTCCGCCGCCCATGCCCGCCGTAACGAAGACCATATCCGCGCCGCTGAGGGCTTTGTAAAGTACCTCGGCGCTTTCTTCGGCGGATTTTCTACCGATCTCAGGATTTCCACCTGCACCCAAGCCTTTGGTTAATTTTTCACCGATACGTAATTTTTTGGGGGCATTGGAGAGGAGTAAGGCTTGAGCATCTGTATTGATGGCGATGAATTCCACTCCCTGGATTCCCTCATCGATCATCCGGTTAACGGCATTACATCCGGCGCCGCCAACACCGACAACCAAAATTCGGGCGAATGTTTCTGATGATTGTATATCCATTTTTTCCTCCAACCGATCTGGCGATCACTTATGACAATCATAATATAGAGCGAACGTTTTATCAATTTATTTCTAATTTTTTCCTGAAATGAATCAGGGCATTAACCTCTTCACAAAAGCATTAAATTTGTCACTTAACTGCGATTTGCTCTCGCTTGGAACCTTTGGAAAACGTGGTTTCCTTTCCACTTCACTGGAACTTAAGCTTAGACCTTGCAAGGCAGCCGCCCAATTGATCAACCCGATCGCGGTGGAGAAGGCGGGTGATTCCATGACCTTGCCCATTCCTTCCACCGGCTGAGGATTGGCGACGCGAACCGGCATGCGTAAGACGGCCGAAGCGAGGTTTTGAATGCCGCTGAGATTAGCGGTACCGCCTGTGATGACCATCCCGGCCGGCAAAAGCCCATCGTAACCGCTGCGTTTGATTTCTGATAAAGCCATATCGAATATTTCGGCTACCCGCGCTTCGATGATCATCGCCAGATCTGAGCGTTTAATTCGAACCGGGTGTTCGGCTCCAAAGGATTTGACGACGACAGAATCTTCGTAAATCATATCATGTTCAATCGCGTGACCGTATTTGATTTTTAGATCCTCGGCGGCTTCAAAAGAAAGGCGAAGCCCATAGGCGATATCCTGGGTAATGTGATTTCCGCCGAATGGCAGCACCATGGTATGCCAAACATCCCCATTAACATAAATGGCGAGGTCGGTTGTTCCGGCACCGATATCGCAGACGACCGCACCCATGCTCCGTTCAGAATCTGTTAATACGGCTTCGGCTGAAGCAAGCGGTTTGAGTACGAATTGGGCGACTTCGATGTTGGCGCGGTTGACCGCCTCCCGTAGATTTTCAACCGCCGTATTGGAGGCGGTAATCACGTGGGTTTCCACTTCCAGGCGGGTACCCTTCATATCAATCGGATTTTGAATGCCGTCTTGTTCATCGATCGTAAAACTGCGCTGAATAACATGAATCTTGACCCGATCCTGAGGAACGGCAACCTGACCTGCCTGGTCGAGAGCTCGCTCGATGTCATACTCGGATACTTTGGGTCCGCGAACCTTGACAGCGGCGCGGCTATTTACACAAGAGACGTGGGAACCAGCCAGACTGATGACAGCGGAATTGATTTTATAATTCGACATCTCCTCGGCTTCCACCACGGCGCGGGCGATGGCATCGCTGGATGCGTTAAGGTCGGTGATACCGCCCTTTTTTAATCCGCGCGATGGTTGAATCCCATATCCGATAATGTGCAAGGTCTCACCATCCCGAATGCGGGCGACAAGGGCGCAAATTTTTGATGTACCTATATCAATACCAACAACGATATCGTCCATGGTCACTCCTCTTCGGCTGTTTTGTAGGTAGGGTTTGAAGGAAATTCTACACTAATCAAGGTCGGCACAATCCCTTCTTGAGTAAGGTGGTCGACCAACGCCTGGTAAACAGCCATCTTTTCGTCATTATTGCCGTCAGTTTTTCCATAAAGCACTTGCCAACCGCCGATTGGATCGATCCAGCTCAAACCATCTTCGGGGGTATAGGTGATGACTGTTCCTTGCGGCAACATTCTGGAAACAGTTTGCACCGCGCTGGCTAGTTGCGGGTAGATGAATGGTTTGGCCCCATAAATATTTTCAGTACTCGCACCCGGAGTCGGGGCAGGAGCGAGCGCGTCTACGATCGGCAGGGTAGAGGTATGTGATTTCGGTTCGAAGGAGAAGCCTTCATTATCGACCCAAACCACACTGCCTTCCTGATGCCATTCGGCGATCGGGATGCGTTCGATGATATTGACCTCTAATTTATTCGGGAAAGCGGGGCTGACACTGACATCCTTCACTTCTGGATAGGAGGCGAGAATGTTGATCCGAACCTGATCCCGATCGAGGGTGAGGAGGGGTTCTCCCATCACGCTTAGCCCGTTGATGATGGCATAAGGATCGATCAATTTCGTTCCGCTCACATCAACGGTTTGAACCGAAAAGACCGGCGTATAAAGCGCGACATAAGTAAGCCCAATGCTGAGAGCCGCGATGATGAGGGCAACCGTGATAGAGGAGAAGTCTACCTTGGGCAGAGTCATCTTTGGCAGGGAAATCTTCGGCAAATTGCGGGTGGTTGGTTTTTTATCCGAACCACTTTCTAAGTTCTTCCGATTTACTCTCGGCTGGGATTCCTGAACAGAGCTGGTGTTGGAAAAGCGTGAAACCGTCCGTCGGGTGGCTTGGTTTCGGGACGGGGTTTGCCCGGATGATTCGCTCAGTTCTGCCTCTTGGCGCTTCAGTTCTTCCCGTTTTCGGCGTAAAGCCTCGGCGCGAGTAATTGTGGTTCGGTCTGGGCTCATTCTGCCCTCCTGAATGTTCTTTTCAGTTGGTCACGTTCCAATTTTCGGCTTACCGCCAAAGCGATCAGCCGGTCGATCAGGCTTGGGTAACTTAATCCGGAGGCTTGCCAGAGTTTGGGGTACATGCTGATGCTGGTAAATCCGGGGATGGTATTAACCTCATTCAAGAAAATTTGCCCGCTGATTGAATCGATCAAGAAATCAACTCTCGCCATGCCGCAGCCATCAATGGCGATGAATGCTTCTCGAGCGTAATGGGTGATGAGTTTGGCTTGCTCCTCGGACAATTTGGCGGGGATGATGAGCTTGGAGTCGTTGGAATGGTACTTCGCGTCATACGAATAAAAATCCGCGTTGGGGAGAATTTCACCCGGAACGGATACTTCGACTTCTTCATTGCCGAGCACTGAGATTTCAATTTCCCGCGGTTGGCGAACGGCAACCTCGACCAGTACGCGGCGATCGTATTGAGCGGCTTCGAGCAAGCCTTCCAGCAGGTCAGCGCGCGAACGGCATTTGGTGATTCCTACCGAGGATCCAAGATTGGCGGGTTTGCAAAAAATCGGGTAGGCAGCCATGCCTTCAACTTGGGCGATCACAGATTGCGGATCGGTTTCAATTTGATGACGACTGACGAGCACCGAAGGGACAACTGGTATGCCGCTGGCGATCATGACGCTTTTAAAAATGCCTTTGTCCATTCCCACCGCGGAGCTGACTACGTTGGCACCTACGTAGGCTACATCGGCAAGCTCAAACAAGCCCTGGATTGTGCCATCTTCTCCAAAGGTTCCATGCAGGATGGGCAGGAAAACATCCACTTTGATGTGCTCCTCTTTTTCGCCAGATGTGTGAAGGAGCAAACCCGGACGGGTTGGGTCGGGAAGGAGGCTAACCTCGGTAAGGCCCTTGGTGGAATTATTCTCGAAAGCGCCAATAACATCCTGCCCGGTCATCCAGGCGCCGGAGTGGGAAATTCCGATCTGTACCACTTCATATTGGTCTCTATCGAGCACCGAAAGGACGGAGCGAGCGGACATGAGGGAAACTTCATGTTCCCCGGAACGACCTCCGAATAAAACCGCCACAATCAATTTACCCGACATGCTCACTCCAATCTCCCAACAGCTCGATTTCAAGTTGAAGGTTGATATTAAATTTTTCCGCGACCGCGTTTTTGGCGAGCTGAATGAGCTGCATTACATCCCTCGCCGTTGTATCGCCATCATTGACGAAGAAATTCGCGTGGACAGGGCTGATAGAGGCATTGCCCACCCGATAACCTTTCAAGCCACAATCTTCAATCAGTTTGCCAGCGAATTGGTTGGGCGGGTTTTTAAACATGCTGCCCATGCTGGCGCCAGGTGGCTGGGTATTCTTTCGCCGCGCGGTTAACTCTTCTATTTTAACTTTAAGTAGGTCAGAATCGGCAAATTTCAGGGCAAAACGGGCGCCAAGAATGACCGCGCGTAATTCGCCTCGTTTAAGCGCGCTTGTACGGTATCCATAGCCCAATTTTTCGGCAGTCAGGGAACTTTCGCCTTCCGGGGTCGCCAGATCGACATCAAGAATTGAGGTGGCGGTATCTCCGCCAAAAGCGCCGGCGTTGCCATAAATGGCGCCGCCAACAGTCCCCGGAATGGTCGCGGCCCAAACAAGCCCATCATACCCGGCGCTGGAGACTTGATTCGCCAGACGGGAGTACGAAACCCCGCTTTCGGCATAAACAAAAAGGTTGTTCCCGGCAGGCATTTCGACCCGCTTGGCTTTATTGAGGATGATGAGTTCCCGGATTCCGTGATCACTGATGAGTATGTTACTTCCCGCGCCGATCACCTTAAATGGGACATCCTGAGCCCAACACAGCCGGGCAGCATCCGCGAGTTCCGCCGCGCTGTGGATTGTGAGCACGGCGTCCGCTGAGCCACCAATTCGGGCAGAGGTATTCTTGGCGATCGGAAGGTTGTATTCGATCCGATCCCCGAATAAGGCTGAAAGGTGAGCGAGGGAAGGACGGTTTTTCAATCTGGCCTCTTCCTCTGGTCTTTTCTGAGCAAGTCTTGAACAACCTGATCCGCGTCTCCAGCGGACATGACAACCACAACGTCCCCGGGTCGGAGAAGTTGTTCAAGCGTGGTTGTAATCTGGGCGAGTTCGGGAATGTACTCAACAGCAGGATGGCGCATTTGTTCGACCACCTGAGCCGAAGAAAAGGTTTGATCAGTTTCCCGACTGGCATAGATTTTCGAAATGATTACCCGATCGGCGGTGGTAAATGATTTGCAGAAATCGAATAACAAAGTCTTGGTTCGGCTGTAAGTATGCGGCTGCCAGACAGCCCAGATGCGGGAGCGTGGAAATTTTTGGCGAACGGCAAGGAGGGTCGCTTGAATTTCAGTGGGGTGGTGGGCATAATCGTTGATTAGAGTAACCCCGTTGGAAAGGGGAAAGATATTGAAGCGGCGGTCGGTACCGGTAAATTCAGAGAGAGCGCGGGCAGCATCCTGAAGCGAAACTCCGAGCAGGGAACAGGCAGCAAGGGCGGCTAACGCGTTTTTGAAATTATGGACACCAGGAACCCTCAGCTGCAAAGTCAATGATTCCGGTTTTCCATCAATGAGTGATAAAACATCATACGAAAATAGCTCAGTCGAGCCATCGAGGCGCAGGGTTCCAAAGATCTGTTCGGAGGATGAGACTTGGTTTTGGCCAACACTGGTAACAATTTTGCGCGTAGCCACGAGGGAAGGATGAGTCAGGAGGCGGACAACACCGGGATTGGTGCCATCCGCGATCAGGGCGCCTTCCAATGGAACCAGTTGGGCAAATTGCTCAAAGGCGGACATGTATTCCGATTGGGTGGGGTAAATGTCCGGGTGGTCGTGCTCAATATTGGTGATGATGGCGTAGGTCGGTCGAAGGCCGAGGAACATGCGATCGTACTCATCCGCCTCAATGACGAATGCCTTGCCAGTGCCGGCATGCGCATTATTGCCATCCAGCAGGTTGGCGCCGATGATATAAGAAGGATCCTGACCGAGTTTGGTCAAGATAAAGGCGATCATGGCGGTGGTCGTGGTTTTTCCGTGGGTACCCGCAACGGCGATGCCGAGTTTTGGGGGACGCATCAATTTACCCAGAAAATCGGACCGCTTGTAGACAGGGATTCCTTTGGCACGGGCAGATAGCACTTCAGGGTTATCATCGGGGATGGCGGATGAACGAACCACCCAGTGCGCGCCGGTAACGTTCTTTGGATCATGTCCGACATATACCGTTACGCCAGCATCCCGCAAAGAATTGGCGAGGGGACTAAGGACGCGGTCAGAGCCGCTGACCTGATATCCCTGTTCCACCAAGAGGCGAGCGATGGCTGAAATGCCTGTTCCGCCGATACCGATAAAGTGAACGTGTTCTCTCATAGGATTCCGATCACAAAAATAGGGCGAGGGTGATTAAAAAGGCGGCAAAGGTGATACCGTAAATCCAAGGATCAGTGATGTAATTAAGGAAAATCAGCTTTTGAGTTTGCAGGCTGAGATCTCCCCAATCAGTTCCAGCTACCGGGGCGATAATGAAATCCGCAAACGGATAATTGGCCTGAGCCATAAAGTACCACAAGGCTCCAAAAATCAGATAACCATTCAATCCGCCGATCAACAAGCCAAAAAGCCGATTGGTGATATCGGGCGATTGAAATCTTTCCTGAAATCGACTCAGGTTAACGGTTTGATATCCGATCAGGATCATGAAGAGCAGTGCTCCGGTCCGAACCCAGAAATAGGTCATGCCGTCCTCTGTAATCTTCTGGATGATGGGCACATAAGAACGCAGTAAAGCGACAATGGAGAGAGAAAGGAAGACTGACGCGCTGACCATGACCTCCTTTTTGAATCCGCGGAACATGCCGATAAAGGCAAAAAGAATCACAAAGAACCAGAAAAGGGCGTGAAGACTCATCATTGTTTTCCTCCTGGAAGGGCGTATAACAGGTCAGCCATGCGCTCTGCCGCGTCTGGCACGCGCATGGAACTCATGGCGCGAGCCATGACATTTAATTGAGCCGGATTTGAAACCAGGCTTTTCACTTCAAGGGCAAGAATACTGTCCAAGCGTTCATCAGGGATGATTTTTGCCGCGCCGCGTTCGACCAAAACTTCCGCATTCACTTTTTGATAGCGCCAGGCGTATGGATATGGGACGAGAAGGGCTGGCAGTTGAAACTCGGGAAATTCACCGAGAACTGACGCGCCAGCTCGGGATACGACCAGGTCCGCGGCGGAAAGAGCTCCAGCCATCTCTTCATGCAAGTATGGATAGATGTGATACTGGGCGACAAGCCTGGCTGGAAGGGAGCGTTTAAAACTTTCGACTTCAAACCAGTCCAATTCCCCAGTGATGTGAATCAACTCGGTGTATGTGAGCAGTTCGTTGATGTGGCGCATTACGGCTCGATTGAGTGATCGGGCGCCTTTACTGCCCCCGAATACTAACAAAACTTTTTGTTTGGTGTGAATATTAAAGAAGGAGCGAAATTCTTCTTTTGACCAGCGGCGCATACTCTCCCTGAGCGGATACCCGGTAATAACGCACTTGGTTTTGTCTTTGAAGAACTGGATTGAGCGCTCGTGGATAACCGCGATTTGGGAGACAACCCCTTGGATGGATTTGAGGGACATCCCTGGTTCAATATCAGGAACAAACATGAGCGAAGGCAGTTGTTTGCTGGCATAAGCCATTGGAAATGCGACAAACCCACCAGTGAAAAAGAGTACATCTGGTTTGAACTCAGCGAGAATTCTTTTAGCTTCTTGAATTCCCTTGAGGATCGTTAAAATATTTTTTGGCAGGCGTAGAAGATTAATCCCATGAATACCGGCGGCAGGAATTTCGGCATAGGGAATTCCCTCGCGTTTAACGAGCTCGGCTTCCATGCCACCGATTCCCCCCACCCACAAGGGTTCGACATCCGGGTATTTATTCGTCAATTTCTTCAGAACGGCCAGCGCCGGATACACTCCGCCGCCGGTTCCGCCCGCGCATACCAGTATTTTCAAGTTTTTCACTCCAGGTTGGGTAATTGTCATCGTCCTTTGAAAAGCGATTTACATTAAAGATAATACCAACAGCTGCCATCGAAACGATTAGATTCGAACCACCGGCGCTGAAGAATGGCAGAGTATTCCCGGCAAACGGCATCCATCCAACCAGAGAGAGCATGTTTATGGCAGCCTCTAATCCCAGCCAAATGGTGAGGCTACTGGCAATCAGACTGCCGAGGAGGTCGGGAGCGCGTTTGGCGATTGTAAAACCACGCCAAATGAGCATACCGTACAAACCTACGGTGAAAATTCCACCGAGCAAACCAAGTTCCTCGAGGATTACCGCCAGAATACTATCTGTGGAGGCGTAGGGAAGATCGGTGTATTTGATGGCAGAATTCCCCAATCCAACCCCAAAGAATCCGCCTTTGACGACTGCCTCGAAAACGTAGATGACATGATCCGAGCTCATCAGCGGATCCTGCAAGCCGGCAATAAAATCACTGATCCGGGTTTGACCAGTGGTTGAAAAACCCATGATCAGAACAACACCAATAATGGCAAAAACACTGACTACCGCGATAAATTGGAGCAGGTTCTTTCCACCGAGCAAAAAGAGAACGGCAGCCATCATAGCGACGGTCAAAGCTGCTGAGTTGTCTGGTTGTTTTAAGATGAGGACAGTGATGACGGCGGTAATGATGCCATAAGGAAGGAGGCCGAGGGTAATGTGACCTGTGTCCTCACGCTTCGAGTTGAGCCAGACTGAAAGATAAATGATAGTTGCGATCTTGGCTATTTCGGAAGGTTGGTACCTGCCTTCGTAGAGCGCTCGATTGGTGTTAGAGCCAGAAGAGTAACCTATAAAGATCACTATGACGAGAAGAAGGATTGTTACTACGATCATTGGTACAGAAAAAGTATGAAAATGATGATAATTAAAAAAGGATAGTCCAACCATGATAATCAGACCAAGACCGAGGTACAAGGCTTGATTATTGATCTGCTTATAAGGATCATCGTTCCAAGTGAGCGAGTAATCATAACTCGCGGACCAGAGGACAATGAAGCCATACACGAGCATGGTGATCATGGTCAGAATGAGGAGCAGATCGAGATGTCCGTCGGTTTTGAAAAATGGCTCTTTCACCTTTTTCTCCTGCACATCCTGGTTTACCGGTTCTCTATAAGACGCGTAATCCATTCCTTAAACCTTTCTCCGCGTTCCGCGAAATCCTTGAATTCGTCATAACTGGTCCCGCCTGGAGAAAAGAGGACTGTATCTCCGGGCTCTACTTCATTTACCGCCATTTGAGCTGCTTCAAATAAATCTGGCGCGGAACGAATCAGTTTTAGAGCCGAGCCTTGGGGAATTGGCTTGAGAGCTTTTTCGATCAAGGGCGCGGCTTCCCCAAACAGGTAGATTTTTTTTACGCGCTGATGGCAAAGTTCGGCCAATTCTTTCCAGGGCAGCTTTTTATCTCGGCCGCCGAGGAAGAGTACCAAATCGCCATCAAAGGCGTTGATCGCCGCGACCGAACGTTCCGGAGCGGTGCCGATCGAATCATTAATCCAGCGGGTACCATTCCACTCGCCAAAATATTCCAGCCGGTGAGGTACGCCGCGAAAATCCCGTAAACCGGTGAGGATGGCATCCTCAGGAATTCCGGCTAAAAATGCCATCGCGCTGGCGGCCATGGCGTTTTGAAGATTGTGTCGACCGGGCAGTGAAAGTACTTTTCCGATCGGAACCCGGGTTTCAATCTGGTTGAATCGGATTATTAAATCATCCCCATCCATCATTACACCGTCTTCGTTTGCAGGAAGCGGTTTAAAACCATAGGTGAAGATCTTTCCACTGAATTTGCCCCGAAATTGGATTGAGCCTCGATCATCCCGGTTGAGCACGCTAAAATCTTCCGAATTTTGGTGGGAGATGATATTGGCTTTGGCGGCGGTGTAATTTTTCATGCTGCCGTGGCGGTCGAGATGGTTTGGGGTGATATTGAGGATGGCGGCGATTTTTGGGCTGGTGCGCATCTGCTCAGCTTGAAAACTAGAAATTTCGAGAATAGCCAGATCCTTGGCTTGAGTGTCATCGAGATAGTTGATTAAAGGATCACCGATATTGCCGCCAACCCAGACCTTGCGAAATTGGGAACCTTCACAAGCGCGTGCCATTCGACCAAGCAGGGTGGTGGTGGTGGTTTTTCCAGCTGAGCCGGTGATTCCAACCGTTTTGCAAGGGGCCAGTGAGAGAAAAATCTCGGTATCGTTGGAAAGCGGGATGTAATTTTCAAGAGCATAAACAACCATGGGGTTATCCAGCGGGACACCGCCTGAAGGACAAACCATGATCGGCTTGTTGGTTAGTTCGTTTGGGTCGTGGGTGCCAAGCAGCCACTTGATGTTCAATTCGCGCAGGGAGCTGATCTCCGGAGTGAGATCATTTTCGGTCCGTTGGTCGTTTATTAAAACGGAATGTCCATGCCGGGCGAGATAACGGGCGAGCGCCAGCCCCTGGCGGGCGGCGCCGATGATGACCACATCCCCTTCCGGTCCGATTCTTTTGCGTGATTTTGATCGATATTTGGTCATGAAATCGCCAATCCTACTCCAATGAAGGTGCCAAGCAGGCTGATAAGCCAAAACCGCTGAACAACCTGGGTTTCACTCCATCCGAGGAGCTCAAAATGAAGATGAATGGGGGTCATTTTGAAAAATCGTTGACCGTGAGTTAATTTGAAGTAAGCCACCTGAATGATGACGCTCAAAGTTTCGGAGACTGGAATGATGGTGATGAGAGGAAGAACCGCCCATTGACCCGTCATCAACGCTACAACCGCCACCGCGGCGCCAATCGCCAACGCGCCGGCGTCACCCATAAATAATTGGGCAGGGTGGACATTAAACCAGAGGAATCCGAATAAGGCGCCAACCATGGTAAAGCAGAATTGGGCGACCACGATCTGCCCCTGAAAGAGGGAAATGAGACCGTAGCCGGCGAAGATGGTAGCGGAAATTAAACCTGCCAAGCCGTCCAATCCATCGGTAAGGTTGATCGCGTTGGAATATCCGACAATCAAAAAGGCGGCGATTGGAATGAACCACCAGCCAAAATCTACCAGGACCCGCAAGCCTGGAATGTAAAGGTCGGGAACCCGTAATACGAATTTGAGTGCCCAGGCGATGGAAAGGGCAAGCACCCATTGGCTGATGAATTTCACACGGGCAGTCATGCCATCGCCCTTGCGTTTACCATAGATGCCTTCCCAATCATCAATTCCGCCCAGAATTCCAAAAGAAACCAAAGTAAAGAGCGGGATGAGAATGGAATGGCCGGTCGCGTTAGATCCGATGAGGGCGACCGCGTTGATCATGATCGAGAGGAAAATCACCGGTATGATAACCATCAGGCCGCCCATGGTTGGAGTGCCCATTTTAATCAGATGCTGACCCGGTTCTTCGACTCTAACTTGTTTGCCGACCTTGAAATAACGAAGCAAGCGGAGGAAAGGCTCACCCCAAATGATGGTCATGATAAAACTGATTCCAGCGAAACTTACCGCCAGTGTTGAAAAATTCATGCTGCCGCCTCCAATGCGCTTACGATCCTCTTCATGCCCATGCTGAATGAGCCTTTGATGAGAATCACCTCGTTTCCATCCAAACGCGGCAGGAGGTTGGCGACCAACTCGTCAAGCTGGTGGGGGGCAAAGGAGAAGACCTCGGCGAGTCCAGCCTGACGGGCAGCCTGGGCTGTTATGAGGGAGCGATTGCCAAAGGTAATCAGTTCATCCACACAAGCGGCGGCGGTCTTGCCAACCCGCTGGTGACTCTCCTCTTCGTAAATGCCTAACTCCAACATGTCTCCCAAAATGGCCAGGCGCTTACCGGGTATCTCGGAAAGAAGTTGCAACGCCGCCAGAGTTGAATCAGGACCGGCGTTGTATGAGTCATCTATTATAAGCGTTCCATTGGCAAGTTTTTTTGGTTGGAGGCGTAATTGGTCCGACTTTTGGGCCAAGGTTTCGGCGATCGCGTTCAAGCTGATTCCACAGACCAAACCAACCGAGGCAGCACGAAGAATGGTATAAGCGGAATGCGCGCCCATGAGCGGGCTTTTAATGTGAACAAGTTGAGTGCCAAAGTGAAGGTCAAGCTCAATTCCGTTCAATCCGTGGGTTTGGATGTTTTCCGCCCAGAGATCGCAGGCGGAAATTGTGCTGTAACGGAAAACTCGAGCGCTTGTGCGGGTGTGAAACTCACGGACATACGGATCATCGTCATTGAGGATGGCAATCCCGCGGGGAGCCGCAGGCAGTGATTCGACCAGCTCTCCCTTGCCAAGGGCGATCGTTTCCAAGGAGCCGGCCCGCTCGGCATGAACCGCGCCAATATTGGTGAGCACTCCGATTGAGGGCTGGGCGATATCGCAAAGCAATTTAATCTCACCGGGGACATAGAATCCCATTTCGAGAACCATGTATTCTGTATCCGGCTTGAGGGAGAAAAGACTGAGCGGCAATCCGATTTCGTTGTTGTAATTGCCTTCGCTTTTCTGGGTGCGGTATTGGCTCGCGAGAACTCTGGCAATGGTTTCCTTGGTGGTAGTTTTACCGAAGGTACCCGTAACACCGATGAAGGTTGCCGTGGAGCGCTGCCTAATAAGAGCGGCAAGCTTTTGGAGGGCGAGCAGATTGTCGGAGACCACGAAACAAGCCGGAAGATCGGTTTCAACCAATTTTTGGAGGGTGGCGGCGGGAACTTCTGTCCGCAAATCCAACGTTACACAAATATCCGGAGAAAGATTTAACGGTTTTTCCACCAGAGCCGCACTGGCTCCCTGGTTAAAAGCGTCGATTACAAAGTCATGACCGTCCGCGTGTTCCCCTTTAATCGCGACAAAAAGACTGCCTGGTTCTGCGAGCCTGGAATTGACAACCGCCTGGGTGATCTTTTTCTTGATCAGCCCAGGGCGGGTCGGTGAAAGGGAGGAAATGATATCGGAAAAGTTGAGCATATCAATTCTGGGATTGGGCCTGTCCCAACCGAACCGTGTCCGGTGGTAGATCGAGATAAACAACCAACTTGCTGACGACTTCGTTAAAGATCGGACTGAGTGCTACTGACGCCCATTCTGAGGCGGTGGGTTCCTCGAACCACATGTAAACTAGAAATTTAGGGTCATCGATGGGTCCCCAACCGACAAAGCTTTGATTGGTGATCGAAGGATCATAACCATATTCTCTGGGGATGGAAGCGGTTCCTGTTTTGGTTGCCAATTGATAACCCTCTACCCTGGCAACAGACTCGTTACGTTCCATCGCCTCTGCCAACATGGCACTGAGGGTATCAGCGGTTTCGGGTTTGATTGGTTGACCCAATACCTGAACTGGAATATCCGTTTGCTGCCCGTTGGTGACGATTGATTTAACCACATGCGGGGCAACCATCTGGCCATCGTTGGCTACGGCGCTGATGGCAGTTACGATTTGGATTGGGGTCACCGAAACACCTTGACCGAAGGAGTTAGTTCCAAGATCAATTGGTTTCCAATTTTCATTTTTGGGGTCCGGAACGGCGCCATAGGCTTCAAAGCCAGCGTCTATACCGGTTGGTCTGCCAATTCCAAATTTATCCAAATAACTGTAAAAAATTTCTGGTCCCATGGTAACCGAGAGGCGAGCCATGCAAACGTTGAGAGAATTTTGCAGGCAGCCGGTCATATCCTGGACACCCCAGGCGCCGCGGTCCCAGTTAAAAATGTTCACACCACTGATTTCGAAATAGCCGGTATCAAGATAGGTTGTTTGTGGAGTTACAATTCCGCTGTCCAGGGCGGCCGCCATGGTGAGAATCTTAAAAATAGAACCTGGTTCATACTGTACACTAATCCCACGGTTGTACTGAGTGGCGTTTTCATAGAGCTCGAGGAAATTTTCCGGATGGTTGAGATCAAATTGAGGAGTGGACGCCATGGCGAGGATTTCACCGGTCTGCGGATCGAGGATGATCATAGTACCGCTCAGCGCGTCCAATTCATCGGTATATTGAGCCAAGGTTTCCTCAACCATGAGCTGTATTTCACGATCAATGGTCAATACCAGATCACTTCCCTTGGGCGGATTGGTATAACCAATCGCCAGGGTGGGGTCGTTCGGACGTTGCACCATGATCGGGATTCCTGCCAGAAGGGTGTCGTATTTTAATTCAACGCCATACGCGGCATGTTGGTTAGAAAGTACAAAACCGAGCACATTTGAGGCAAGGTCCTGATTTGGATAGGAACGCCCCATTCGTGGTATTACCTGCAAACCAGCCATGTTCTGACCGCTATGAGTTTCATGCCATGCGTCCATCATTTGGATAAGTAGTTCACCCTGTTCAAATGGGACAAATTGGTCGAGGGTCAGGTAGATTTGTGTATCGGGTTGATCCTTAATTATCCGAAGTAATTCATCGTAAGGCTTATCCAAAACATTACTAACCACCATGGTCAAGCCTTCCAGGTCCTCAATTAAGTGGAGATTCAAACCCACTTCGTAAACGGTTAAGTTTCCGGCGAGCATATTGCCGTTCCGGTCGTAGATTTTTCCGCGTTCAGGTTTTACCTCTACGGTATCCCACAAACTTGCATCACCACGTTGTTTAAACTGGATAGCCTGTTCGCTAGTTTGAATCATTAAAACGCGAAGAATAAACGCGCTGAAGGCAACAACGAAGATGATTGAGAAGAGGTAGAGGCGGTTTTTGAACGAGGCTTGCATTTTACAAGTCCGTTAATGGCGCCGAGGCCCGACTGATGGTTTTAATAATCACCGAGAGGAGCGACTCTGTATAAGCGGAATCGAGGCTCGTATCAGAACTGGTGGAAACCGGTTCGGAAAGATCAATCGGTTGTCTGCCGGTAAAGCCAGGCACATAAATGTAAGTAACGTTAGTTGGATCAATCAACTCAAAGCCGTCTTCGAGCGCCCTTTGGCGCAAAATTTTTGCGGAATTGAGCTGGGATAATTGAGTCATCAAGTTTTCGTTATCGGAGCGGATAATCATCATCTCAGAATTGAGGCTGATTACCTCACGACCTACCAAACCGATCTGAGATTCCATAAACAGGAGCATGGCGTTAACACCGGCAATGAAAGCGACAAAGATAAGGAAAGAAACAATAGCCTGAAGGCGCAGGCGGGGAAGCGTTTGCACCTTGTGAAGAGTGTTGGCGGTTTCGGCGATTGCCTGAAAAATCCGCGGCTGCTCTTCCTGCGCGTTTCGGCGCCGGCGTTGGCTGGAGGTTGTGAAGGGAATTTTTGTTATGGTTGCCATAATTTTTCTACGATCCTTAATTTCGCGCTGCGCGCCCTGCTATTGTTTCTGATCTCTTCCTCCGAAGAAGTGATCGGTTTTTTGTTTACCAGCCGGATGCTGGCTTTGTGTCCACAAGTACAAATTGGCTGCCTGGGTGGGCAAAGACAATCAGTGCTTTCGGTTCTAAAGACCTCTTTTACGATCCTGTCCTCCAGCGAGTGAAACGAGATCACCGCTAAATGACCGCCAGGCTTGAGGAGCTTGATTGCTGTTGGTAAAACTTGCTCAACAGATTTCAGTTCCTGATTGACCTCGATTCTGATCGCTTGAAAGGTTCTGGTGGCCGGGTGAATCTTCTCCGCCGAGCCGAGTTTCTGTTTCAACAGGGCAGCCAACTGCCCGGTTGTTTGGAAGGGGCGGTTTTCGATGATCAGGCGGGCAATTCTGCGGGCATTTCGATCCTCACCGTAACGGAAGATCAGGTCCCTCAGGTCCGCTTCAGACCACGAATTTACCAAATCGGCGGCGCTGAACTTGGAGAGTGGAGAGAAGCGCATGTCCAGCGGCCCATCATTGAGGAAGGAAAACCCGCGGCTTGGGGAATCGAGCTGCATGGAAGATACCCCAAGGTCGAGGAGGATGCCATCCACACCATCCCAACCGATCTCTTCGGTAACCTGTGCCATTTCCGTATAAGAACGTTGACGGATGATGGCGCGTTCGCCGAAATTTTTTAACCGTTCAGCCGCAATTCCGATTGCGATTGGGTCGAGATCCAAACCGAGGAGTTTTCCGGTGGGTGAGCTGGCTTGTAAAATTCCGTAAGCGTGCCCTCCCGCTCCCAGGGTCCCGTCGATGTAGCAGCCGGCGGGCGAAGGATCCAAAACGGTTATAATTGCTTGGTAAAGTACGGGAAGATGAGGTTCATCAGCCATCGGATTGTACGGAAAGGTCTAAAGCCTTAAACCGAATGGCGTTTTGATCGGAATCTTCCAAACTTTCAGCGAGCTTGCCCCAAACATCCGCGTTCCAAATCTCAAAATAAGAACCTTGACCAACCAAGGTCAATTCGTTGGCGGAACCGAGAAATGTGCGCAATTTTTGGGGAATCATGATCCGGCCGGCTTTGTCCAGTTCGATGGGAAACGCGTTGGAGTAAAAAACCCTTTTAAGACTTCGCACGTCGGGATCAGCCAGGTTCATGGAATTGATGCGGTTGTAAATGGTATCGAAAAAGGAAGAGGTCATAACCATCAGGTTTTTATCCAAACCCTGCAGAATGATCGCCCCTTTGGCAAGGGAATCGCGATAGGCAGACGGTACAGTAACCCTGCTCTTATCATCGAGCGTGTGATTGTACTGACCGATCAGCATCCTCTACTTTTTCCTTTCTGGCCACAAAATTTGGTTAATGGCCTGAATTTTATACCATTTTAGCCCATTTCATCCCACTTACACCCTTATTGTACCACTTTGATTTTGTATTGCAATAGGTAATAAGGATTTATTAACGGTTTAATGCTTTTGTAATGAAAAATTTTTGAGGGAAGCGGGCTAAAATGAACATCTCCTTACTCGAATCAGTAAATTGGGAAGAGTATGAATTGATCGATAGCGGCGAAGGACAGAAACTTGAACGCTATGGTCAATATGTATTCAGCCGCCCTGAGGCACAGGCAATTTGGAAAAAGAATGCCGCCCCTCAGGTCTGGCAAAACGCCCACGCGGTATTTCAACCTACCCGAGAGGAGAGCGGCGGACATTGGCAAGTTAGAAAACCTTTGCCTGAACGCTGGCAGATGAATTACGGTGACCTGAAATTCTGGGCTATGACCACCCCGGGCAGGCATTTGGGAGTTTTTCCTGAAGTGGCCGCGCATTGGGATTGGATCTCCGCATCAATCCGTGGTGCCAATCGGCAGATAAAAATGCTCAACTTGTTTGGTTACACCGGTCTGGCGAGTTTGATGGCAGCCAAGGCAGGGGCGAGTGTGACCCATTGCGACGCCTCAAAGAAATCAGTGGGCTGGGCAAAGGAAAATCAAATTCTCTCTGGAATGGCAGACGCGCCGATCCGCTGGATTGTGGATGACGCGCTCAGTTTTGTGGAACGTGAAGGCAGGCGTGGCAACACCTACGATGGAATTATTCTTGATCCGCCAAAATTTGGGCGTGGTCCCAAGGGAGAAGTCTGGGAAGTTTACGAATCACTGCCCCGCCTCTTGGAAGCTTGCCGGGTGATATTATCGCCCAAACCTCTTTTTGTTGTGCTCACCATGTATGCTGTGCGAGCTTCGGGTGTCCACCTTTATTATTCGCTTGAAGAGATGATGGGCAAGGGAAATGGGGAAATTGAAGTCGGTGAGTTGGTTACCAGTGAAAAAAGCGCGGGCAGGATGATTTCCCATGCGGTATTTGCCCGCTGGTCTGCACGTTAATCAGTGGATTTGAGCAGCGCGCGATTAAGTGTGGAAGAGATTCGAGAACTTTCTCTCAAAAAGCTCTACGACGTGTGGATCGAAATGAGAGCCGGCATTGGATTTGATGTATTCCCAGGCTTTTTCAGGCGGTAACGCGGCCCGGTACGGCCGGTCAGAGGTCAAGGCATCCCAAACATCTACAACCGCGAACAATCTGGCGATGAGGGGAATCTCTTCGCCTTTTAAGCCCTGCGGATAGCCGGTTCCATCCCATTTTTCATGATGGCTGAAGGGAATTTGCTTGGCAAAACGCAAATAGCCGATTTTTGAAAGCCAATCGTAGGCATAGACAGGATGTTTGCGCATGATGATCCATTCATCGGCGCTTAAAGGTCCATCCTTGAGCAGGATGCTATCTGGAATACCTAATTTTCCGATATCGTGAAGGAGCGAACCGAGGCGGATCTGAGTCAGTTCATCCTCGGAAAATTGATATTCTCCGGCTAATTCCATGACCATTTCAGTAACCCGCTGGGTGTGTCCCTCAGTTTCCTTGTCCCGTAAATCCATGGCCGCCGACCAGCCTTCGATCGTTTGTTCATAGGCTACCAAAAGTTCGGTATGCAGTACCTCGAGCTTTTGGCGCTGCTCCACTAATTGGCGATAACGGTTTAAACGCGTGAGGGTTTTGATTTTTGCTTGAATTTCAAAGATGTCGTAAGGTTTCGAAATAAAGTCATCCGCGCCGGATTCGAGCCCCTCGATGCGGCTTTTTTTATCGTCCAGTGCGGTAACCATGAGGATTGGTACTTCTGACAAGCCATCTGTCCCGCGGATAATTTTGCACGCCTGAAAGCCATTCATGTGCGGCATCATTACATCGAGAAAAATAATATCCGGGTGAACTTGTTTAGCTAATTGAATCCCATCCAAGCCATTTTCCGCGAAGAAAATCTTAAAATTGTGGGCCTTGAGAATTGCTTCGATCGTAATCCGTGCAATCGGTTCGTCATCGATCACAAGGATTTTTGGCTCATCCATACGTACTCCGGCAATGTAATAATATTGGACGCTAGTTTTGTTAATAGTTTAATACAAAACAAACATTAAAGATACAATTTAACCAGGCTAAGAAAGCCCTAGATCGGAAGGAATATGTCATTTTTTGAAAACGAAATGATTGAACCTGATTATACGGTTAATCGTGAAATAAGTTTGTTAAGATTTCAAGAGCGGGTGCTCGAGGAAGCCGTTGATCCAAACAATCTGATTCTGGAACGGATAAAATTTCTCGCCATCCTTGGATCGAATATGGATGAGTTTTTCATGGTTCGCTACTCCGGCTTGAAGAAGCAAGTAGAAATGAATATTCAAGAAAAGGCAATCGATGGAAAGCTGCCAGCCGAGATTTTGGCGGACGTGCGCAAAAAATCTAGAGAAATCTTTGAATCGGCATTAAATCATTTTCATCGAAAATTGCTGCCAAGCTTGAACAAAAACGGGGTACATTTGCTTGATTACGAAAAACTTTCCGGAGCCCAACGCTTAAAGGTTGATGAATATTTCAAGCAGACCATATTTCCGGTTTTAACCCCGCTGGCAATTGATCCGGGTCACCCATTTCCGCATATCTCCAATATCAGCCTGAATTTTTTCATCGTACTTACCGACCCCAAGGGCAAACAGCGTTTTGCGAGGTTAAAAATTCCACCCACCCTCCCGCGCCTGATTCCGATTAAACGTTCTTCGGGCGGAGTCCGTAAGGATGGAACCGTACCTCACCATCATTATTTTGTGTGGATCGAACAAGTTATTCAGGGTAATCTGGCGCGACTTTTCAGAGGAATGACCGTAAACGCGGTCTATCCATTCCGGATTATCCGTGACGCGGATCTTGAAATTCAGGAACTGGAAGCGGACGATCTGCTTGAGAATATGGAAAGCAATATCCGCAAGCGTAAATTTGGGTCAGTGGTGATTGTTGAGGTGGAGCAGAACATGCCCGCCAATGTGCGTGAGATATTAATCGAAAATCTTGAAATCAAACCTTTCGATCTTTTTGAAATTCAACCGCCTTTCGGGCTCTCTTCACTCTGGCAATTATATGGGCAGGTCAATCGGCATGAATTGAAAGAAGCCAGTTATATACCGAAATTACGCAAACCGTTGAAAAAACTTGAAAAGCCGGCGGAATTTTTTGAGATCATCAAGAAACAGGATATTCTCGTCCACCATCCGTATGATTCATTCCTTCCGGTGGTGGATATGCTTAATATCGCCGCACGAGATCCACAGGTTTTGGCTATCAAACAAACTCTTTACCGGGTTGGATCTAACGCGCCGGTGGTTGAAGCGCTTCTTGGGGCTGCTGAACGAGGCAAGCAGGTGGCGGTACTGTTGGAATTAAAAGCGCGGTTTGATGAGGAGAGCAATATCGGCTGGGCAAAAAAGCTGGAGCAAGCCGGGGTTCATGTAGTTTACGGCTTGGTAGGCTTAAAGACCCATAGCAAGATTGCCATGGTAGTTCGTCAGGAGGAGGATGGGATTCGACGCTATCTGCACCTAGCCACTGGTAACTATAACCTGACCACCGCGCGCCTTTATGAAGACATTGGAATGTTCACCTGTAATCCGGTGATGGGTGAAGAAGTGAGCGAGCTTTTTAATGAATTGACGGGATACAGCCGGGGCAGCGAATACCATAAATTACTGGTTGCTCCGCGCTTTATGCGCCAGGGTATTGAAGGATTGATTCGCCGTGAGACCGAATTGGCCAGAGCGGGAATTGGTGGACGGTTAATCTTCAAGGCAAACGCGATCACCGACCCGATGATTATTAAACTGCTTTACGAAGCCTCTAACGCGGGGGTAGAGATTGATCTGTTGATTAGGGGAATTTGCTGCCTGCTGCCGGGGATTAAAGGTGTATCAGAAAATATCAAGGTCACCAGCATTTTAGGCAGGTATTTGGAACATAGTCGGATTTATTACTTCCAGAACGGCGGCGCGGAGGAGATTTATGTTGGATCGGCCGACCTGATGCAGCGCAATCTCGATCATCGTGTTGAAGTGGTTTTTCCGATTGGTGATTCGAGGTTGGTGCGCCACCTTAAAGATGTGGTGTTGGATAATTACCTGAGGGACAATACCAGCGCCCGAATAATGCAACCGGATGGGACAACCATCCGCCTGATGCCCGCCAAAGGTGAAAAACCTTTCAATATTCAACAATTTTTGATGGGAATATAAGAGGAAGAAGAGATGGCGCAATTACTCTCTCAGAAATTAAAACTCAAACCTGGCAGCCGAATTTGTTTGGTAAACGCTCCCCAGGGTTACCTCGCGATTCTTCATCCGCAGGATTGTGAGCTGATAGATACCCTGGAAGGAAATTTTGACTGGATTCAGGTGTTTACCAAAAATAAAGCCAGTCTAGATGCCGTCTTTGGCATCGCTCGTAAGTCCTTATTACCGGGTGGCCATTTGTGGATTACCTACCCTAAAGGAACAAGCGGCCTACAAAGCGACCTGACCCGTGATAAAGGCTGGGAATCGGTAGAGGGAATGATTTGGGTAACCTTATGTTCCATCGATGAAACCTGGTCAGCGTTTTGTTTCCGGCATCCGAAGGCGGGAGAGCCATTAAACGACTGGCGCTCTAAGATGTAGTCACGATTGAATTATGCTAAAATTTACCTATGACAGATGAAAAACCGGTAATCATTCGAGAGAGCCTGCGAAGGCACCGCGATGAGGTAAAGAAGGAAATTCTTACCCCGATCTATGGCGCCATCGCGCTTGTGATCGTTGGAACGCTGGTCGCTGTTGGGTTGACCTTTTTTGGTGTTGGAGATCTCTCAAACGCGGCGGATATCGGGATTATTTGGCTGGCGCTGTTATTGATGATTGTGGGGGCGTTGGTTTTTGCGGCTCTTGTATTTTCGATTATTGGTATGAATAAATTGCAAGCCCTGGTTGAACAGTACGGAGCATTGGCTCAGCATTACGTTGAACGCTCCAATCAGAGTGTACGCAACTTGAATAAAAAATTAACCGATCCCCTCCGGAAAATCGTCGGTTGGGCAAATCGGTTCAGAGGAGAGTAGTAAGGATGAGTGAACAAAAAAAGGCATCTACTGGAAATCCGATCCTTGTCTACCTGGTCGGTGGAGTGATTGGCGGATTGTTAGGTGTTTTTGCCGCCAAGGTATTACTGCAAAGGGCTGAATCGGAAAATAAGCAAAGTTTGATGAGTATGCGGGACGGCGCACAGCTTGGTTCATTACTGGTGAACCTTCTCCGCGGACTCTCCCGAATAGGCGGCCGTTAACTAATCAGGTTTTCGGACGACCAAGCCCTTGAGATAGGCGCCTTCCGGAAAGGCGAGACTGACGGGGTGGTCGGCCGATTGGCGCAATTGGCGGAGAATGACCGCTTCGGATGCGGCATCCGCGTCCGCCCCCGCGACAATTTTTTGAAAAAGTTCCGGGTTTACACCTCCTGAACAACTAAAACTATATAACAAACCTCCCGGCCGGAGCAATTTAAGCGCGAGCAGGTTGATATCCTTGTAAGCCCGGGCTGCACGTTGAACCTGAGCGGCGTTGGAGGCAAATTTTGGCGGATCGAGGACGATCAAATCAAAACTTCGGCGGCGGTCGCGAAAATCACGCAAGCGAGTGAACACATTGTCTTCAATCCATTCCTGTGGAATGGATTCAAATCCATTGAGTACAACATTTTCGCGGGCAAGCATGAGGGCCGATTCTGATGAATCAATTGAGGTCACTGAGTTTGCGCCTCCACGCATGGCGGCGAGGCTGAATCCTCCGGTATAACAAAAACAATTCAAGACCTCTCTTCCGGAGGCATTGATCATCAGGTCAGCCCGATTGTCGCGCTGATCGAGATAAAAACCGGTTTTATGTCCGCTGGCAATATCCACCTGATAAGCGATCGCGTGCTCGTGGATTAATTCGCGCGGGTTGACCTCCCCAATCAGCGGAGCGTTAATTTCCGGCAAGCCTTCCATGCCAAGCACATCCGCGTCCGAACGCTCGTAGATACCGGAACAGTCAGTTTGTTCAAGCAGAATGCTGGCAATGGTTTCTTTCCAAAAAGTCGCGCCTGCGCTTAAAAATTGAGCTGAAAGTGTATTGTGATAACGATCAACCACCAGCCCGGGCAATCCGTCCGATTCAGCGTGAATAAGGCGAACCGCGCTGAATTGATTTTCCTTTAAAGGCAGATAACCAATATCCTCGCGCAGCTGGATGGCAGCCCGAATTTTCCGTTCGAAAAATGAGCGATCGATCACTTCCTGTTGGTTTCGGCTCCAAACCCGAGCGCGAATTTGGCTGGCAGGGCTGTACGCGGCCGTGGCCAGGAAATTCCCCGCATGATCGAGCACGAGAACTGTTTCGCCAGGAAGCGGATTGCCGTTGATTTTGGCAATGGCGCCAGAAAATACCCACGGGTGGGCACGTTGAAGGCTGCGTTCTCGGTCGGGCTTTAAGATCAATTCATCCATGAAATTACTCCATTAGCAAGTTAAGCGGGCGAGGCAGGGCTGGGTGGAAAGATAAGGCATGCCCAAGTGCCTAAATAGATTTAAATACGGAAACTTTTCCCAGAGAACCAAATTTGGTTTACAAACATCCAAGTTTGATAGCGTAATTTTACCAGCCGGGTGTTAGAATTGGCCCATGTTGTTTAAGCCGATCCAATGGAATAGATTTATTAAGGACAATTTGCGTTTGCAACTCGGCTTTCTAATGTATGGCCTGGCGCTTAGCCTGATGATCCAAGCCAGTCTTGGTAATGGTCCTTGGAGTGTGTTGGATGTAGGCGTGGCGGCGGTACTGGGCGTTCAACCTGGGACAGTTACCCAAATTGTCGGGGTACTGGTTTTAATTATCGCTTTGGTATTACGCGAACAAATTGGTTGGGGCACGATCACCAACATCATTTTTATCGGTTTTTACCTCAATCTGTTCCTGACCAGGATACCAAAAATAAACGATAATCTGATTTTGCAAATTGGAATGTTTTTGGTAGCGGTGGGGTTAATGGGTTTTGCCAGCGCAATTTACATTGGCGCGGAAACCGGAGCTGGTCCACGAGATTCGCTGATGATCGGTCTGAGTAGGCGCCTCGGCTGGAGTATTCGTTGGGCGCGGACATCGATTGAGGTGGTTGTAGTGCTGGTGGGATGGTATATCGGTTATCAGGCTGGTGTGCGCGATCACGTTGGTGTTGGAACCTTGGCGTTCGCGCTGTTGATTGGTCCTTCGGTACAATTTGCCTTCAAAACTTTGGGGGTTGACCCGCATAAGAAAGCCGCTGCCGAACAATAAAAAAA
>DATMWA010000046.1:0-1944 GCA_035562755.1 Anaerolineales bacterium | reverse complement strand
AGAATATCCCGAAATGTCCTGAAACATCCCAATTTACCCTGAACGGTAATTTGCATTCCGATATGGCACAATTTGCTCGCCAAATTCCTTCCGCAACTGGTTCAAACGGTTGAGAATTGTTTTATCCGTTTTCTGGAGACGTATTCCAATGTCTTTACAGGTTAACCCACGATGCCACAGACGAAGACACTCCCTATCCCAACCCCTGTCTGGAATCATCAGCCAGGTCTGAGAAGGTTCTTTCTTGGGTTCTTCGATAGTTGGGAGAGGTTCCGAATCAGTATTTGACGAGGTAATTTCTGAGCCCTTTATCTCCGGGGGTTTAAAATCAACAGGTAAAGATATGCTTTCTACAGTGGGTATCGAAAACCAGCCAAGCCGTTCCATCTCGTCCCGAAAAGCATCCCAAAGCCACCACCCCTTTTCACTATCAAACAAAGAAACCTTGAGAAGGGTATTTCCGTTCAGTAGTTTGTGGGCAACCAGGTCAAGAGAAGTATCCCTGTCCAAAAATCGAACTGCAATCGGATTAATATCCAGCGGAAATTCCAGGATTTTACGCTGTCTGCCAGGATTACGGACGGTGCAGATCGCCCCCATCTCCTTCAATATCGATTCGCGAGCCATAACCGCAAATTCAGCCGGCAAACCCTGAATGACAAATTCAAAGGCAGCTCGTGGTATCTGGAGTAACCCCATTCTTTTACTCCATTGACCCCATAAACTGTCCTTGGGTTTATCCCTTTGGGGTTGATCCAACGTGTCTATTCCCCAAATTCTCAACCCATTCAAAAACCAATTCATTGCATTGGCACGCTGTTCAGAGCGTATCTGAAATAGTTCGTTTGCCAGGCGCGCTAACAACTGCTCTTCATCAGAAGCGGAACTGGCCAATCGGCGTATATCCGGTTGAATCGGGTTCAACTTCAATAAAAGGGCAGTGCGAAACAACTGAGTTTCAGCGGTATTTGGATATTCCGGAAAATGAGTAATTAAAAATGATTGTGAAGCTGGTAAGGCAGAAACACCGAACGTCACCAATGATCCCCAGGTTTTATGCTCCAGTGAGATCTCCCATTTCTCAACCATCACAGAAAGATGAATTTCAGGATGTGCAAACGGAGGTTGAGAAAGCAGCCGGCATATTGCCAATAATCGATTTGAAGTTGTGTTAAGGATGCAGCTCGTCAAGGGTTAGTTTCTCCGATCCTGGGGAGGAACATAACTCTGGATGGTGACTTCCTTACGATTATGGCCTAACTGAATGGATGTATCCAATAACGCCTGGTCATCATCCGCTCAAGCTTCAATCCTGTTTTTATAGTTTTGCGCTGCGAATGTTTTCCGGAAGCCGTGTGTGCCCAGGCAAGGAATTCCGAGGGCTTTACACGCTTTACGCACCTGTTCGCGCACTCGATCCGGGAGAGAGCCGCGGTCATGGAAAATGTGACCGGTTGGATTTTTCTCGCCGATGGCTTTGATCTCGGAAAGGAAGCGTGTTTCTTCTGGTGAAATGCGTACCTCGCGAGGTCTGCCACCTTTAGTATGATTCACATTCCCTTCCAGTGTGATAAAGCATGTTGCCACATCAATATCTTGTGCTCTAAGATAGACTGCTTCTCGAATCCGCAGCCCAGTTTTTTGCATCACATGCAGTACCCGCGCTGAAATTGGATCGATATTGATGATCCACTCGATAATTCGTTCCGCTTGCTCCGGAAAATAAGCCACCGGTCGAGGTTCGGAGTGGAAGCCGCTTAATCCCCCATCGGTTTTATAAGGAAGTAACGGGGGTGCATCTTTGCCAAATACTCCGGTAATCCTACAAGCGCGATCCAGCTTACGTAACGATGCCATAACGCGTCCAATCCGGCCACCGCTGCGTTCCCGCCGAATTAATTCTTCGACGAATGTCTGAGCCATCTCTGGCTCGACATCTTCAAC
>DATMWA010000045.1:0-2306 GCA_035562755.1 Anaerolineales bacterium | reverse complement strand
GGTCTCAGGGTAATGGCATGTAACTGTCCTGCCGTTTAATGCCAATATCCAATTACTCATACGGATTATTAATAATAGTCCTGGGGTTGAAGTTCGGCATTGATGGCATTTCGTTTTTGACATAGTCTGCGGTGTGAAATCTGAAATGCTCTCCCCTCCACAATGCTTCTGTTATTGAGCCCTGCTTTGAAATAGGTCTTGGCGAGCATAGATAGACAAATTGTTGGGTCCCCGATTCCTCAGAATTTTTAAAATCGAGAATGTTAATCGCGGTGCTGGACGCAGTCAGCACCGCGATTCACGGCGGCGAAGCCGCCGTGAACGAAAGAATCACCAGTTTATCTGGTGCATTTTATTGTTGGAAATCAATAAGCTGACTCACACATTACAATTTCAAACCTTCTTCTGACAATCCCTGCAGTAGATGTTGCCTCCGAACCGTTTTTTATTAACCCAACAAAACTTCGCGACATTATATGTGACCTTTACACCGCAGGAATGACAAATAAGCTTTTGCTTAGGCTTTTGCGTCTCGTCAGTGGAACTGGATATGTTCTTTTCCTGAGGTGGTGTATCCGACTCAAGCATTATCCTTTCCTTCGTCTCAGGTGGATCAACATAGGAAGCCTTAGTTGCTAAAGGTGGGTTCCATGAAGAGGACAGTCCAAACTTTGCCGCCCAATCGAACTCTATCGGTTGATGGCTCTGAGCCATTTTCTCACCGAGATCTTTTAAAGACTCCTGACCAATGATCTTGGCGATAAGGAGCGGGTTGTTATTGTTATCTATCGCCTTATTGATGGTTTTAAAGAGCTGATCATTCTTGATGATGGTGTCGAGACCATCGATCTTGGCTTTTGGCCGGTTGATCCTCGCCCCTTTTGATACAAGAACAAGACTCTTGAGAGTTGGTTTGATGGTAAAGCCCATCCGAGTTGGCAATGCAATTCCCCCGGCATCGAGGAAGTGCTTGAGTATGAGGAGATGTTTGTTGTTCTGCTCGATCGGGGAAGGAATACCATAGGGCTTGCTGCCCCAGAATGCCGAGAATTCCCCGTACTCATTGATGGCGATACCCTCGGAAAAGTGTTTGCTCTCACACACCCACATTTCCATGAACCGGTTGATCAGCAGGTGATCAATCTGCGCCATCAGGCCACTATGCTCGATGCGGAGATCGTGGATTATCATCCAGTTTTTGGATTCCCCCCAATGTACCTTCATCTCATAGGCGGCTTCTTCCTCTCCACGCGCTCCAGCCTTGATATTGAGAATTTCGCGTTCTACGCGTTTCCTGGTACTCGTATCGGCATCTGGATGCGCCAGGAGGGTTTGAAGAGCTTCTATTTGGCCTTTTTTATCTTCAGCGTTCTTAATGATCATAATTCAAAAATGGCACTTCTTAATAATTGTTAAAAACAAGTTAATGTCAGCATATGGATTAGTGGCGTATCCCGTTAGAAAAATAGAAAACAGGATAATTTTTCAATAGCAGCCAAGCAACCGGATGTAAATAGAAAGTTTGAAGGAACTTATTAAGTAAAACAAAACCGAGCGATCATGGTATGAAAAAACTCAATTCTGAGTTTCAGGCACCTCAGCAATAACAGATCAAGTACACATGCCCTGGGATCAGGCTTTTTCTGAGCATTTCTGAAAAAAGTCCAGATATTTACCCTCGAAATTTTGTATACTGTTTTTGTCCTGATCTATCAGGATGATACCAACATTTTTAAAGGAGGGCATCATCATGAAAATGTCACAGGCAATCAAGAATTTTCTGGCGTATCAAGAACTCAATTCAAAAAAAACACCATTCAAAATTATCGGTACTTCTTGGCGGTCTTCCAAAAGCAATTCGGCAGACGGGATGTATCGGAAGTAACGTCGGATGAAATCATGGCGTTTCTGGTCAAAATCACTGAAGGCTTGAAACCCTCAACCAAGAAACTCAAATATTCCCTTCTCAAAAGCCTCTTCAATTTTGTCAAAAATACTGCCGTACCCGATCTTCCCAATCCATGTGAGTCCGCTGTCCTATCAAAAACATTTCGAGTTTCCAAGTTGCCGCCCTGGACAATCTTGGAACGAGATGTCGTTGATGAATTCATTTTCAAAACGGAGAGTCCCAGAAACCGGTTGATGCTTGAACTGATGGCAAGGGGTGGAATGAGGATCGGTGAAGTTTTGAAATTGAAGCCTCAGTATGTCCAGGATCGAAAGCTTCATTTGCCCAATCCCAAGAGTGGCCGTACATCCGAAGTCGTTTTTATTCCCCAAAAGGTGGCAGACCGGCTGCGTGATTA
>DATMWA010000044.1:0-64575 GCA_035562755.1 Anaerolineales bacterium | reverse complement strand
TGACTTCCATAGAGCAGGACAGGTTTTCCCCACCACAGGAATTGTGAACCCCTTCGATAAGAAAATAATCGGAATGCGGGCAATAAAAGGAATGTATAGAAACCTGTCAGCAGAAAAACGATCCGGGATACATCAACGGTCAGATCCAAAAAGTAGATGATAACGCCGGAGAAGACAATCGAAATCCCAACCGACCGAAAAAGAGCTCTGAATTCGTATAAACCGGTCCGTCCAAAACCTGGGTAAAGCCCATTCAGCCAACTGAGGAACAAGAGAACCAGACTGAAGATCCAAAAGACGGGCAAAGCCATATTGAGGTTAAGCGTGCCGCCAATGATTGGAATGAGCAGTTGTCTGGTCAGATAGGCTAATCCAAATGAAATCACGATAACACTCAGATCAACCCAGAATAAAAGAAGACTGACCAGATAGGGTTTAAAATGCCGCGGATCTTGCTCCTCTTTAGGATGTAAGGACATGCTCCACCGCGCTCCTTATTTTTTCAAAAAACCGCTCTTTATCAAATTGTAATACCGAATTTCTGATATTCTGTGGGTCAAAAGTCTTGCCTTCAAAAGTCATGATCGCGGATTCAAGATCAGCCACGGTTTGACGCTTAAAAAATACTCCAGCGATTCCCTCTTTAACAGTTTCAAGCGCGCCTCCTTTACCAAAAGCGATCACAGGCACACCGCAGGCCATAGCCTCGAGAGGCGCGATCCCAAAATCTTCCTCACCGGGAAAAATCAAAGCCCTGGCACGGCTCAGAATCTGAATGACCTCATCCTCTGGTAGCGCGCCTAAAAACTCAATATTTCCGCCGGCAAGTCCTTGCAACCGCGCGCTTTCAGGGCCATCTCCAATAACCTTCAACTTCCTGCCAAGGTGGGAGCAAGCCTCGACGGCCAAATCGATCCGTTTATATGATACCAATCGTGAAAGGGTGACATAATAATCACCGCCGATGGTGAGGGGATGCCTGCCAATATCCACAGGCGGATAGATTACCTCAGCCTCCCTTCCATAGACTCGTTTGAGTTCAGCCGCCATATTTATGCTGTTGGCATAAATTTTTTCGATTCGAGAAGTTTCCTTGAGGTCCCAACCACGCAAATTTCGGGCAGCCATTCTCGCCAGCCAAACCAGAGGCCTGGCGACTGGCAGACTCTGATCGGAATAGGAATCCGGTGACCAAAGCAAACGAAATGGAGCGTGAATTATCGAAATGTGATGAGTGTTGCTTCCCGGGCGAAAGTACTTCGCCAGATAGGTGGAAGATGAGATGACCAAATCAAAGTTATTCAGGTTGAGGTTTTGGAATTGATAAACCCAAAACGGAAAAAAGCGTTTGAACTGTGCTTCTGATTTAAACCAAGCCGCGCCGGGCAGAGTATGAACATCTTTCAGTTTAAAACCCGGGTGAGTATTTTCAGGAAGAAACACAGAGGTAAAAATTGGCGCGTCCGGAAACGCCTCAGCCAGCCATAAGGCATAACGTTCAGAGCCGCCGCGCACAACTAACGCGTCCTGAAGGATGGCTATTCGTGGGTTTGACAACCGAGGATCTCCGACTCGAAAGTATTATGAAATTTAAAGATAGTTTTTAACAAATTATTTTCAAATGTTTCTTAGATTAAGATAATCATCCTATTTTTTATGGTGATACAATAACATTGCGATCGTAATTAGCCATATATTCATCTTACATATTTTATTGGATGTACTATTTTGATTATTTTTCACTGGCTATTAAACATGACAGGTACATCTGCCACCTTAATAATTTTACACCTCTCTAATTTGAATACCTTTTCATCCAATTTATCAGCCATCCGCTTCCTCAATTTTTAAGACAGGCGACCAAAGAATTATTTGAAAGTAAGTTTGACTTATCCAAATTTTATAACAATCAATTGAGGAAATGTTGACAGAAAACCCGCCTCATCATCAAATTAAGACTCAAATAAGGTATGCTTTGATCCCTGCCCTCATATTTCTTTGCGCATTCTTACTCATCCCGGTTAACCAGTTCAAGGGCTTTTTATTTATGCCGGGAGACTTAGGGGATGCAAGGTTTAATAATTATTTATTGGAAAATATTTATCAGTTTTTGATTGGGAATCGTGCCTCTGTTTGGGAGACAAATTATTTTTGGCCTTTCCAAAATACAATAACTTTCTCTGACAATCACTTAGGCGCCTCACCGGTTTATCTATTAGGTCGGGTTCTTACCGGGGAATCGGATACTGCCTATCAATTATGGTTTTATTTTGGTTACTTCGCAAATTACCTGGCTGCTTATATCAGTCTGTCAAAATTAGGTATTAGCCGAATTTCATCCGCGGTTGGCGCGGCAATTTTCGCCTTTGCTCTACCCGCAAGCGCCCATGTAGAGCACTCTCAATTACATTATCGATTTGCGATTCCCTTCACTTTAACGTATTTTGTTCTCTTTCTGAAATATAAAAATTGGAAATATCTGTTGACTGCTGAATTTTGGTTGGTGTGGCAGTTATTTCTCGGTGTATATATGGGGGTTTTTAGTTTTTTCATGCTATTGACCATAGGAACAGCTTTCCTTGGTTATGAACGCTTAGATCTGAATAACTCATTTTTGAATATTGCTCGCCAATTTAAATTTGATTGGTCGGACCAATCTCCCAAAGAAAAAACGTTCTTTTTTACAGGCTTTTTGGTATTAGCCTCGCTGATTGGGTGGTTATTCTATCCATATTTCAATGCCGCTCAAGCTTATGGTTTTGTCCGTGGCTGGAATGAAATTTATGCTTACCTTCCCCGCTTTCAGAGTTATTTCATGAGCGATAACTCCAAGATATGGGGGGATTTAAGCGCGAACCTATTGATTAATCTTCCTGTCCGTCATGAACATCAAATCTTCATCGGATTGGTGCCGTTAACTCTTTCGGTGGCTGGAATTTTGGTAGGTGCTCGAAGTAAAGACCGGTTTATTATTTCAGTATTGTTATTTTCGCTCATTATTGCCATTTTGCTGACAATCACCGCGGGAGGTTATAGCTTTTGGTACATTTTTCATTGGATGCCAATTGTTTCAGCAATCCGGGTGGTCACCCGAATTGTACTTGTGTTCCTCTTTCCAATCGCCTTCTTTGCTGGAATATTTTTAGACCAGATTGCCAAAAGCAAAACGCTCATTAGCAAGGTAATCATCTTTTTCAGCATCGCGTTATTCTTACTGGAAGCCTCCTTGATCGATATTTCTCGTTCCGAAAAATCAGAATGGAGAGATCGAATCACCGAAGCGACACAAGATTTACCCGCCGATCTTAAAGGAAAGCAGGTCATCTTCTCCGCCCAGAAGGATGGTTTGTTTTACATTTGGGAGTTAGACGCGATGTGGGTTGCCTCTTCTCTGGGTTTGCAAACGTTAAATGGATATTCTGGAAATTTCCCGCCAGGTTATCGAATTATCTATGGCGATGACTGTTCTGAATTACCCAGAAGGATTGTTTCCTTTCTAGATTTTTCCGGAAAATCGGGGGATCTCGACACCTATCGATCGCTTATCAATCAAGTGACTCCGATGGGGTTTGACGATTGCGATCCGGATTGGTTCGACGCTCCACCGCAGAAGTAATCATCATTTTTCACAGAATAAAAAACTCAATAGAATCCCCAAGCAAAACTTGGTTTTTATCTCCTGGTTGGTGATAAAAATCAGTTGCTTTTAGCATGGAAAGCAAGGTAAGATGAAATATCCTTAATATATCGGAGAAGATAGCATGAAAATCCTAAACTACGTCAATAACGAATGGATCGATCCAAAGGTCACTGAGTATGTCGATGTAGTCAATCCCGCGACCGGGGAGGTCGTTGCCAAAACACCTCTAAGCCGCAGAATGGAGGTGGATGAGGCGGCGGAAGCGGCTCAGCAAGCCTTCATCAAGTGGCGTCAAGTTCCTGTCCAGGACAGGATTCAATACTTGTTTAAGCTTCGGGATCTGCTCAAAGCCAACCTTGATGAGATTTCAGAAGCGATCACCAAAGAGAGCGGTAAAACTCTCGCGGAAGCCAAAGCCGAGATGATTCGTGCCATTGAGAACGTGGAAGTGGCCTGCGGCATGCCAATGATGATGAAAGGCGAAATTGCCGAGGACATTGCTCCCGGAATCGATGAGCTGATGATCCGCCAACCGGTGGGTGTTTGCGCCACCATCGCGCCATTCAATTTCCCGGGCATGATTCCGTTCTGGTACTTGCCATACGCCATCGCCGCTGGAAACACCTACGTGCTTAAACCTTCTGAAAAAGTACCCATGACGATGCAGGTGATTTTCCGCCTGATTGATCAGGTTGGGTTTCCCAAGGGTGTGGTCAACATGATTAATGGCAGCAAGGACGCGGTGGATGGAATTCTCGACCATCCATTGATCCGGGCGATCACTTTTGTTGGTTCCACCAAAGTCGCCAGGTATATTTATTCTCGCGCCTCGCAGAACGGAAAACGTGTCCAAGCTCAAGGTGGAGCAAAAAATCCGGTCATCGTACTCCCGGACGCCGATATGGAGATGGCCACCCGGATCATCGCCGATTCGGCGTTTGGTTGCGCCGGTCAACGTTGTTTGGCGGTAAGCCTGGCCATCACCGTAGGCGAAGCGCGTAACGACTTTAACGAACTGATTTGCGACGCTGCCAGCAGCCGTACGGTAGGTTACGGCTTGGATCCGAATGTGCTCATGGGTCCGGTAATCAGCCCAAGTAGCAAGCAGCATATTGAAAACATGATCGGAATTGGATCAGGCGGCGGCGCCAAATTATGTGTCGATGGGCGCGGGACAAAGGTCAGTGGGTTTGAGAATGGCAATTTTATCCGCCCAACTGTCATCGCGGATGTCCAACCCGGCAGCGAGTTGTGGAGTACCGAAGTTTTTGGACCCGTACTCGGCATGATGCACGTCCGTGACATCGATGAAGCGATCGCGTTGGCCAACAGCCATATCTACGGCAATCAAGCCAGCCTTTTTACCAGTAATGGAGCCGCGGCACGCAAATTCCGCTACGAAGTTCAAGCTGGGAACCTCGGCATCAACATCGGGGTCGCCGCGCCAATGGCTTTCTTCCCGTTTAGCGGCTGGAAGGAATCTTTCTTTGGCGATATGCACGGACAGGGTACGGACGCGGTTGAGTTTTTTACCCAGAAAAAAGTGGTGGTGGAACGTTGGCCTAAGGAGTGGTCTCGCAAGTTTTAGGCTCAAGCCTTCCAGCTTAAAAATCTAGTTAGGGATTTTTTGTCTTCAAAGCCCCGATATAAAACCCGGGGCTTTTTTAATTTCTCTAAAATTCATGAAAAAGTGAACAATTAACTGATAATTGTTTCACTAAACACACCTTTTATTTTGTTAAACTATTGTTTATAATTCATATATAAATTAATTAAACGCTTCTCGATATATGCAATTGAATAATAATCTTCTATTCATAATGACACAATGGAATATTCAAACTCATTCTATCCATTAATTTTTTTCATTTGCGCCTTTATCACGCTGTATTTATCTTCAACCGCCTTTCACCTGGCAGGCGGCCAGAATAAATATTTTGGGGCAATGCTCATCGCGATCGGAATCGCGGCCATCTCCGCCGGGTTTTCAATTCCACATGTTTCCTTCTCCATCACTTACTTGTGGGCGTCTATCTTCTACCTCGCTATTCAATTGGTTCCAGTTTTTTTCCTCTCTTTTGTAATGCGATTTATTGGTAGTACCCGGCCATGGCTGCGATTTTTGGACAAGGCGATATATTTCTTACCAGCCTTTACCTTGGTTGTATTGGCAACCAATGACTTGCATCACTTAGCGTGGATCGAAGTCGATCCGGTAAATTCAAAACCATTCTGGTTCATTTACTATCTTTCAAATGGCCTTATTATGACTTCTTCGATCGCGCTCTTGTTTTACGGTTATTACAAGGAAAAACTACCCCAACGAAGAAATACTTATCGCGGGATTATTTTCGCTTTCCTGATACCTTGGGTTGGAAGAGCAATTTACATGGGACTGGATCGAAAAGAATTTCCTGAAACCAATATCGCTCCTTTCTTTTTCGCCGCCAGCGCTATTCTGATGATCGTCACCCTTTTGGATGACGAAGCCGACGTTCAACGCGCCAAGGTCAGCCAGGCGGCCCAAACCATCCATCAGTTGCAAGCCGAACAAAACCAACGCTTGAGGTTGGAGCAAGAGGTGACCAGCCCGCAACTTCTTCCAATCAAAATTCTTAAAGACCGAACGCTTGACTTACAGAGTTTTTACGACTTGGTTTTAATTAGCGAAAAAGCCAAATCAGAAGATGAAATTATTCAGCAGGCTCTTCACAAAATCAAAAAATTGGTCGGAAGTGATCTCATTCTCTACTACTCGATCGGGGAGAACGGTTACCTGGAGCTAACCGGTTATACCGGCACGTCTGTCAACAAACTTCCTCAAAAAATCCACGCCAACGCGGATTGGATCCCGGGCTTGAATGAATTACGGATTGATCAGATTTCTGCCCAGGATGAAAATCCGCCGGAAATTTTCCAATCTGGCGTGTTTTTGTTTGGGTTATCACACTGGGTCACTGTAGATCAAAAACCTAAAGGTTTAATGGTCGCTCTACGCAAGGTTGAGAGCCATTACTTTTCGGAAAACTCAATCGTTCTTTTCAGCGCGATTGTAAATGGTGTAAGCGTAATTTTAGAGAACGAGAAAATCAGAGAACAGATCATTGCCGAAGCAACCAACGAGGAACGCGTCCGAATTGCCCGGGATATGCACGATTCGATAGCTCAGCTCTTAAATGGGATGTTATTGACCATTGATACGATTCTCAACACCAACAAGGACACACCCAGCATCAAGTTTTCACTGATCAAAATGAAGGATTCACTCAATCAGGGTATTCGCGAAATGCGACTGTTCTTCTACGAATCTCGCGAACGTAAAAATGACACGCTAGATTTTCCAACCCTGATTCGGACCCGCATCCAATATGTTGAATCGCATTCCGGAATGGGCGTGTCGCTTAATCTCAATAAAATCAGTGGTTATCCGCCGGCTTGGAACACTCATCTGTATATGATCACCAATGAAGCCCTCAACAATGCCCTGCTCCACTCAAAGGCGAATCAGGTCGAGATCAACTTCTCAGAGGAGGCTGGAATGTGGGTCCTTGAGATCATTGATGATGGTTTTGGCATTAACAACAAAAACCAGACTTCAAAAGGCTATGGCATGAAAAATATTGAAGAAAGATGTAGATTAATCAACGCGGATTTTCAGATCGCTTCCAATCGACCGCAGGGAACGATCGTTAGGGTCAGCATGAAAAACACGGGAAAGGAATAAACCAAGATGGAGAAAATAAAAGTTTTAATCGCCGATGACCACACCTTCATTCGAGAGGCATTTAAGGAGGCAATCAGCTCCGATGACCGATTTATCGTTGTCGGGACTGTTGAGAATGGTGCTGAAGCTTGTGACAAAGTCTTGATTGAAAATTTAGATGTGGATGTGATTTTAATGGATATTCTCATGCCGGTTATGAATGGAATCAGCGCGACCCGAGACATTCTCGCGAACAAACCGGATATGAAAATCTTAATCATCACCGCGTTTAATGACGATGACCGGGCTTCTGAAGCCATTCAAGTTGGAGCCAAGGGCTTTATCACAAAGAACGCCTCCCGTCAGGAAATTCTGACTGGTTTGATTGAAGTTTCCAAGGGTAATTTTTATGTGACTCAGGAAATTGAGCAGAAATTAATTACCCTGATTCGCTTAGCCAACCCAGGCAGTAAAAAATTAACCAATCGGGAAATGGATATCCTCCAAAAATTGGGCGAGGGAAAAACCAATCAGGTAATCGCGGAGGAACTGGGCTTATCTGAAGGCACGATCCGGGTTCATATTTCCAATCTACTGCGCAAACTAAATCTCCGCAGCCGAATCCAAGCCGCCATCTTTGCTCAACGTTACAAACCCAACTAAATTGGATGACTGAGCCGCTCTCGTACGAGAATTTTTACTCATCAACAAAAAAAGGGACCGTTATTATGCGGTCCCTTCAGCCAGATTCGTTATTGATTAATGGCTATACTTGACAATCAGGCGGATTCCATCTCCGAAGCGGACCATATCCGTTCCGTTATCGTTATTGGTCGGTACAGTATTAAAGTGAATTCTAAATTTTGCCCGTTCGTGCCCAACCCGATCCTGAATTGCGTCGATCAAGTCTCCCTCTATTGTGGTTTCATTAAGTTCGATCGTCGAACACCATCTCACTAACGCACCCACGACTGAGCCGGGTGTATAGTCGCCGGCATCCAAATCACCAAAATTATCCGGATAGATACGCAAGCAGCTGAGATCGTTAAATGGATCACCTAACAGATCATAATCATCGAAATCGATTTTAACTTCAAGAATGGTGGCATCTGATGGGATCGTTGAGACGTCAAAGCTCAAAAAACCCTGGTAAGTTACGTTGCTACTATCATCCCCAATATTCTCAAATTGGAGCAGTGAGCCATCACTTTTGGCTACGCCGCTTTCACTGGCGATCAATGGAACGACCAATGTACTTTCAAGCGGAGCAGCGGCAACAGTTTTAATTTTGACCCAGAATGGCCCAGTGGAAAGCGTAAAGATAACACCTTCCGGGGAACGAATACCCCAACGGCCTGTTTTCTGTCCGATTGTATTGGGGGCAGTTAAGGAAACGGAAACATCCACGGTTTGATTTGGGGCGACAACTCCGCCTGTCAAAGGCTGAGCTGCCGGGCCACTCATCGCGTCCCCATCCATGAAAACCAGATCATAGGAAGAATTCCAAGAGCACGAGCCAACATTTTTCAGGCGCCAGGTTTTCACGAAGGCGGTACCGACCACAATTTCCGTGTTATCCGGATATGTTACATCCTTGACAAAAGATACAGCGTTACACGGGATTGGCGTCAGAGAAGGCGGTACGGTATTGGTTGGCGCGGCGGTCAAAGTCGGGACAGCGGTCTCTGTAGGAGCCGGCGTCTGGGAGGGCAGGGTGGTCGCGGTTGATAAAGCCTCTTCTGTCGGTGGGTCGGTGGGTTGAACCTCGGTTGGCGGTAAGGTCTCTTCTAAATTGGCGGAAATGGTTGCCGCTACCGCTGTGTTGATCGCGTCAGTCTGGCTAATCTGTCCGGTGGGAAGCGAACAAGCGCTGATGGCAAGCATAACAGCGACGCTTATCAGTAAAAGACTCTTGATTGTTTTCATGGTACCTCGTTCCTGGTCAAATTTGACCTCATTTATTATCTTATCATTTTTAGCTTCTAAATCAAAATGACGAAATTGTGCTTCAAAAAGTTCCCGGTTTTATTAATTTCAGCCCTGTATCTTCTTTACAGTATCTTTACAATAAGTTTAACTTTCCTTTTAACCCGCTTTTTATACTTGAGGAAAATTTTTAAGCGGAGTAAGAGCCATGAAATCAAAAAACAAACGTAACTGGATCATCGCCACGGTCGCCCTCATTCTCATCGGCGCGGCTGCTGGTGGTTATTATTGGAAAACAGAACAGGATCGTTTGGCAGCCGAAGCAGAGCCTGAATTGCAAACCACCAAGGTTCGCGTCGGTGATATTGTTCTTAGCGCCAGTGGGCCAGGAACAGTCGTCCCCGCCAATCAAGCTGATTTGGGCTTTAGAACCAATGGAGTGATCAATAACATTCTCGTGGTACAGGGACAAAGTGTAGCGAGTGGCGATACCCTCGCGACTCTCAATAACGATCTGCAACACTCTAAATATCTGCAAGCCCAAGCCGAGTTTGAAGGACTCTTCTCTGCCGAAGGAATCGCAAAAGCCAAAATCACCCTTGCCAATGCCCAGATCGCCGAAGCAGACGCGATTGAGGAATTGCAATACTTAATCAGCCCTGAGGTTTTTCTGCGTGAAGTAGACCTGGAAAACGCGCAGAATACCACAAAAGCCTTGGATGCGGACCCGAACGCCACAGAAGCCGCCAAAACTGAGGCTCAGAACTCGGTCATCAAGGCTCAAACCGCTCTCGATAACGCTCTCTACCGCTACAAGGCGGATTATATCCCCGGAATTTTTGAGGTTACATATACGGACGAAGAAACCCTTGAAGAGATTACCACGATTATTGCTCCAACCGACAGCGAAATCGCTCTGGCTCGAGCCAGCCTCGAATCCGCGCGGTTCAGTGTAATTGATGCCCAATCCTACCTTGCCATCCTTGAATCTGGTATTGAAGCGGTCACCGGTCCAATTCCAACCATCCCCGGTACCGAAACCGCCAAGATTGAACAAGCCCGAATTAATTACGAAAACGCCAAATTGGATTACGAAAACACCGCGCTTTTAGCGCCTTTTGCCGGAGAAATTCTGAGCCTGGATGCGACCGTAGGGCAGACCGTAAATACCAATCCGATCATCACCCTGGCAGATACCAGCGTTCTCAGCATCCATTTTTATCTGGACGAATCCGATCTCGATAAAGCCACAGTTGGAAACAGAATTCTGGTCACTTTCGCCGCCTATCCCGATACCGCTTTCGAGGGCAAGATTACCTCAGTCGATCGGGTATTGGAAAATATTGAGGGAACACCCGCTGTAAGCGTTTGGGCGGAAGTTCAAACCAGCAGCACGCAGGTGATTCTGAGCGGGATGACCGTCGACGTAGAAGTCATTGGCGGCGAATCCTTAGGGACCAAACTGCTTCCTGCCCAAGCCGTGCGAGAGATCGCGGAAGATTCCTTTGCCGTATTTGTAGTCGCGGCTGATGGCAGCCTCAAACTTACCCCGGTGGAGGTTGGACTGCGTGATTTCGCCAACGTGGAAATCCTCTCCGGCGTTGAAGTGGGTGATGTGGTAAGTACCGGTACGGTTGAAACCAAATAAAGGGATTCCAATGAATAAGCATAAGAGCCAGCTTTTTAAATGGATAGCCGCGGGAGTAATTCTGCTGGCTGTACTCGGCTGGTCGGTATTCAATACCCTTAACGCCACAGCGCCTGTCCAGGCGCCTTCCACCAGCAAAGTCCGTCAAGGTGACCTAATCCTGACAGTCGAAGGCAGCGGTACATTGGAAATGAAAAATTTACAAATGGGATTCGAAACTGCCGGTGTGGTAGATTGGATCCAGGCCTCTGGAAGCCAGGTCAAGGCGGGAGATGTCATTGGCGTTTTGGAAAGCACGCAAGCAAATCTTAATCAAATCGAAGCCAGTCTGAGCATGGCAAGTCTCACCTCACCGGCGGAAGTTGCCCGGATGAACCTGGAACGGATGCTTGAAGAAGATGAACGTGATCTGGCGCTCGTACTTTACCAAACCACTACGGACGGGCCAGATATTGGTTATTATGCTGACCAGGTAAGCATTACGGAAGCGGCTTATTGGGACGCGGTCGCCGCGGTCACCCGCGCGCGGAAGGTTTCACCCAACCTTAAAGTAGCTGTAGATAAAACTCTGGCAGCCTGGGAAGCAGCCTTGGAAGACCTTGAATGGGCAATGCACTACTCACCCAACCAGACCGACGTTTTGATAACCTCTGCCATGCTTGCCCAAACCGAAAGCGCGTTACAGGATATTGATATCGCTACCGCCATTATGCAAGGGACATTTGATCCCGACGGAACCAGCCAATCTACAGAACTGACGGAAGCATGGTATGAACTCGAAACAGCCAGTCTCCTTCTGGAACAAACTCAGATTACCGCGCCATTTGATGGAATCCTAAGCGGGATTAAAGTCAATTCTGGTGAGAATGTTGAGGCGTATCAACCCATCCTCACTCTGTTGGATTCCGAAAAAACACTTGTCAATTTCGCGCTGGAAGAAGCTGACCTTCGCGAATTAAACCTTGGTGACCCGATCAATGTAACCCTGTCAGCCTTCCCGGCCACGACTCTTAAAGGAGAGGTAACCGCCATAGGCAGTAAGGTGCAACCAAACGGAACCGTTTTTATAGAAGGCGTCGTCGCCCTTCCAGAGGGAATTACCATATTTTCAGGCATGACCGTTGATGTAATCGTTGAAACCAGACGTTCGGAAAACACCCTGATTCTGAATTCATCCGCTGTTTTTCAGGAGATCGATGGGACAAGTTATGTTTGGAAAGTAGATGCCTTGGGAAATCAGGAAAAAGTAATTGTACAGCCCGGAATCAGTGACCTGACGAATGTTGAGATTCTAAACGGCCTCAAAGCTGGTGATCTGGTAAGCCTTTCACAACCTGAGAATTAGGAAACACAATGGAAAAGATAATTGAAATCAAAGAGTTAAAGAAAATTTATGGTGAGGGAGATGCCACCGTGCACGCCCTGGTCGGGGTAAATGTGGAAGTTTCCCGTGGCGAGTTTGCCGCGGTGATGGGCCCGAGCGGATCTGGTAAATCAACCCTGATGAATATCCTCGGCTGCCTCGACCGACCCAGCTCAGGTGAATACCTTTTGGATGGCCGGGACGTGAGTAAGTTGGATAAAAACGAACTTGCTGAAGTTCGCAACCAAAAGATTGGTTTCATCTTTCAGAGTTTCAACTTGCTTCCGAGAATGAGCGCGCTCTCCAACGTAATGCTGCCGATGCTCTACAACTCCCATGAAGAGTTGAGTGATGTGCAAGCCAGACAAAGGGCAGAACAAGCCCTGATTAGTGTCGGTTTGGAAAGCCGAATGCACCACTTGCCAAATCAGCTCTCAGGCGGGCAACAACAAAGAGTTGCCATTGCCCGGGCGCTGGTTAATCGTCCCCCGCTTTTGTTGGCGGATGAGCCAACCGGCAATCTTGATTCACATTCCAGTATCGAGATTATGGAGATCATGCATGAATTGCATCGAACTGGAACGACCATTCTGATGGTCACCCATGAACCAGATATTGCCCGGCATGCCGGGCGGGTAATCTGCGTTAAGGATGGGGCAATCTTATCCGAAGAATCTGGCGACAGCCCATGCTTGAGGAGAAAAATGCAATGAAACCTAGAAAAATTTTTCAATCAGCCTGGGAAGGATTGATGCTTAACAAAGTACGTTCCTTCCTCACCACGCTTGGGGTCATTATCGGTGTCGCTTCCGTGATCGTTATGTTGGCAGTAAGCGCCGGCACCGAAGCCGCGATCGCCGAACAAATAAACTCGTTAGGCGCTAATCTGGTGATCGTATCGCCCATGCGCGGAGTGCCAGGAGCCGCGAAAACACTGCTGGTTGACGATTATTTGGCGATCAAGGAACAAACCGCTGGAATAATTGGCGTCTCCGCCGAACAATCGCCCGCTCCGCAAACCATTAAAGCCAATGGCGAAACTCTGGACTCAATCGCGATAGTCGGCACAACCAGTGATTTCCCTCTGGTCAGAGATTATCAGATAGAGTTCGGCCGTTATTTCAGTCCAGATGAGGACGAACGCGGAGCAAAGATCGCGGTACTCGGCGCGGGTATCGCTTCCGATCTCTTCGGAGATTCCGATCCGGTTGGGCAGACAATTACGATTGCCTCCACCAAGGTAACCGTAATTGGCGTAATGGAGGAAAAAGGCATGGTTTCCGATGTCGATTATGATGGCAGAATCTATATTCCGATCAATTTGGTCTTTGATAAATTTATGCCTGAAATGAACATCGCCGGTGACCGGGTTCGAACAATCTACATCGCCGCCGAATCCCCCGAAAAGATTGAAAGTGTTATTACGCAGGTTACCAGTTTGCTTTCAGATCGGCACGGGGTAGAGCCGAACAACGCAGATTTTAGTGTTCAGACCCAACAGGACATTATCTCGACTCAGGAAGCGACTACGGCAGCCTTCCGTGACTTATTGGCATGGGTTGCAGGTGTCAGCCTTCTGGTCGGCGGAATCGGTATTATGAACATCATGCTTGTCTCGGTAACCGAACGCACCCGTGAAATCGGTCTGCGTCAGGCGCTGGGTGCCAAACCCTTCGATGTGCTTGCCCAATTTTTATTGGAAGCGGTTATCCTCAGCCTGGCGGGCGGAACGATTGGCGTCCTGTTTGGGATCGGAGGTTCAACTTTGTTCAATTTACTTGGTACCATGCGAACCGAAATCGTCGCCGGCTCCATTCCGCTCGCCTTCGGCGCTGCCGCCATCGTTGGTATCTTCTTTGGTTATTACCCGGCTACCCAAGCCGCGAAATTAGACCCGATTATTGCCTTACGGCATGAATAAATCACGAAAGGAAAAAATAGAATGAAAAAGTTACAAACCATAGTTATAGGAGCGGTTCTTAGCGCGATACTGCTGGTATCATGCAGCGCCCCCGCCGCGGAGACTCAGCCAGCCGAAGCGCCAAGCGTTGTTGAGCCTGGCTCAGCCAGCACCGGCCAGGAATTTTTCAGCACTGATTATGAAGACGCTGCAAATACCAGAAATCAATTAGCCTATGGCACCATCCTGCTGACTGGCAGCAACCTTCCAGTTACCCAGGAACAAGCCAAGGCAATGCTGCCACTCTGGCAGGCAATTCTGTCACTCTCAGGCGACCCTGACAGCGCCTCGGAAGAAATCTCCGCGGTTCAAGCCCAAATCATCTCAAATTTCACCCCCGAGCAACTCACTTTCATCACGGATGCCAGGATTACAAACGCCATGTTGTTTGAATATTACGCTTCGTTGGGAATTGAAGTACCCACCCCTTCAGCGGATACGACCCGAGTGCCCGGACAAGGCCAGAACATGACCGATGAAGAAAAAGCCGCCAAACGGGCGACCGCCGAGGCGAGCGGTATGGTTCCCGGCGCCGGTGGTGGCAGCGGACAGGTATCCCGTGATTTGTTGATCCGAAAAGCGATTGAAGTATTGACCCAATTGGCGGGTGGTTAAAAACTCATCCTAGTAGGATGGATCGCCCGCGGGCAATCCATCCTAATTTGCTATTCCACTTTGCGAACGCTCACCTGACCTTGATCATCCAGGAAACAAATTAACAATTCAGGTTTGACTTGCATTGCATCCGTGAAGACTTGGGCATAGCGTCGCAGCTGAGGGCGATGTGCCTTGAAATGTTCTTCAAGCTCCTCAGCCGTGGAAATGTGGTCAGTTTTGAAATCCAGCACCGTCCAGCGTCCTTCCAAAAGAACCAACAAGTCGATTACCCCATTGCTTACCCTGCCATCGATGGTTGAGATGTAGTTAAGTTCGTGCCGCTTCAGTTCCGCGCATCGGATTTTTTCTGCCAATGGATGACGCTCAAAACGCTCCACTAATTCGGTAACCCGCTTGATTATCGAATCCACGAGAAGCGGATCGGTTACACCCAATCCGCTCAAAAAAGCCCGCGAGAATGGTAAAAACTCAGGAGACTGAGACATTAACCCTAATTCAAGCGCTTTGTGGGTCAAGGTGCCTTCCAGCCGCCATCTCGCCGCGGGCGTATCAGCCAAATCTGCTTGTCCTTCGACCTCATCCCCCGATTGGATCGCGCTGGCGCCTTCAGCCACCGCACGCAGGTCGTTCATCATCGCGCCGAATTGGATAGCGGGGTAATCAGGCTTTGCCTGGTTGCTCGGGAGATAACGAGAAACACTTTGCGGCGCATTAATTTCCACCGAGTATCTTCCATCGTAGAGTCTGTATTGATTTGGCTCTTCCGGAAAATCAGTCCCAAGAGCGACCGCCATGTCATATAACCAGCTACCCCGGGCTAATTTTCCGTCGCTATATCGAGTAATCGACCCGTTGATGATCAACTTCTCCGAGGCACGGGTCAGGGCGACGTAAAGCAACCGATCTATTTCCGAAGCCTCTTCTTCATCTTCGATTAATTTACTTAAAGAGTAATGAATCGTGTTTTTACGGGTGGTAAACGCCAGGCCAGTCGTTTTGCTATAGACAATGTCAGAATAAAAACCTGGAGACTTCTTTCTACTCGCTTCACCCAAAACAACCAGCGGGAATTCCAAGCCCTTAGCGGCATGAATGGTCATGATTCGGACCGCGTCCATGGAATCAACAACCGCTTCAGCCTGCTCCAGGTTCAGTTCGGCATAGTTGTCTATCCATTCCAGATAATCGCGCAGGAGTGTTTTGCCTGAAGAACGGGCGTCGTTAATCAGCTTTTCGATATTTCGCCATTGGCGTTGAGAATTCCCCATATTCGCCAGCGATAAGATGGCCAAGTAATGGGTAATGTCAACCACTTTCTTTATCAATTCCGCCGCCGGAACCCGGTCAATCAGGTCAAACAACACCGCCAGGCGCTTTCGCGCGATCAGCATTCTTTCAAGGTCAATGCTGGACAGCTTTGGTAATTCACCGCTCAATGCCTCATAAAAATGGAAATTTTTATCCCCGCGCAGCTGTAGAAGGGCTGTATCCGAAAGTCCAAACATGGGTGAACGCAGCAAGCCTGCCATGGCGAGGTCATCGGCAGGGTCAGCCAAAGCTCTCAGCACATTGATTAAATCCCGAACCTCCGGCCGGCGAAGAAATCCTTTGCCTGACGCGGTAACGTAAGGGATACCCGCGTCATCCAAGGCATTCTCATAGAGTTCGAATGAATTGGTGGTTCGACAGAGGATGGCGACTTCACTCCAACTTTCTATCTCACCCGATTCGCGGGCTCGAATTAATCGCTCACTTAATGCGTACGCCATGCTCAGCTTGCCGTTTTCACTTTCCCCTCGAATTGAAGGCGCTAGTACAAATTCTAAGTATGGATGCTTAACCGCGGATCGTGGCTGTTGAAAAAAAGGTATCAGCGGGCTAAATTCAACCTGAAAAATCCTGGCCGGGTTTTCTGAAATTCCCATAATTTCAGAAAGGATCACCTGTGTACAGTCCAGCAAAAATCGGTGGGTACGATAGGATGTCCCCAATTCAAATACACTGCCTCCCTGGGCTTTATTTTCTGAAATCATGCGTCTAAAAACCCCGACATCAGCCTGACGAAAGCGGTAGATGGATTGGCGCGCGTCTCCGACAACAAAGAGCTTCCCCGCGCGATCGCTGGTCAGAGCGGTCACAATTTCCCGTTGGCGCTCGTTTGTATCCTGAAATTCGTCCACCATCAGGCTGTCGATTTTAGCTTGCCATTGCTGCTTAATGGTTGGAATACGCAGAAGCCTGACCGCAATTTCCTCCATGCTGTCAAAATCCAGACTCTGCCGGGCTGAGAGGGCTTGTTGATAACTTTTATTCAAGATTTCAAAAATCTCGAGCAGCGCCTGCCGGGTGAGTTGATACTCCGTTTCGCTTAACCAATCCAAGTCCGGATCGTCGCTTCTGAAACCTAACCCAGGAGCGTAAAGGTCATCAAAAATCTGTCTTAGTCCCTTAAAACAAATCACCGCTGGATGATTCCTTTGAGAAAAGTTTCGCATCTGGTTGTACCGAACGTTAAACAAAAGGCGAGCGGAATCGGCGAACTCCCCATTCTGGGCTGCTTTCCGGGCAGCCTCCCAACCTTTCAAAATCTTATGGGCTTGCTCAAGCCTGCCCAAGGATTCCAATTCCCGATCCTCGAAAGCGGCGAATTCATCCAAATATGCGTTAATCGAACTATCACTAAAAAGCGTTTGAAAAAAATCCTCCATCGCCTTGGGAAAAGGTATTTCACCATCGGCGGATTCTTGAATTTTCAAGCGATTATCAAGCATGAAAGACAGCATCCCACGCAGCTTGGTGGATTCGATCTGCAAAAATACGATTTCAAAGCGTGGATCTTCAGCAATCTGATCAAGGACAGTCCGAATGACCTCCTGCCTCAACAACCCCGTTTCCACCTCATCCAAAACCCGTGATGCCGGATCGATAACCGCGGCAACGGGGTTATCCATCAATATTTCCATGCAAAGGCTGTGGATTGTACTGATCCTTGCGGCGTCGAGCTGGTCGGAGAGATCACGCAGTTCAGCTTTTTCTTGAACCTCCGCCGCGTTGGCTATCAAATCAAGCAGGGAGGAACGCACCCGGGAGCGCATCTCCTCCGCGGCTTTTTCTGTAAAAGTGATCGCCACCACCCGCCTGGGATCCCGATAACGTTGTAACAAGGAAAGGTAACGGGAAATAAGCGTACGGGTTTTTCCGCTGCCCGCCCCGGCGGTTACCACAACATTCTGATCCTGTACAAGAACTGGCGCAAGCTGCTCGGGAGAACATTCAGATCTCAACCAATTTTCAAAGGATTCCATCAATGAAATCTCCTCTCCGGGTTCGCCCGCCAACACCAGGCAAGCGCTGGACAATACTGTGAGCATTCACCCTTTGAAGGACTCGGAGGGAAATTCCCCGCCCGTGAATCGGATAGAAATTTCGTTAAATGAGAATCCAGGATTGTGAGAAGTTCTTGAACTTCTTTGTCCTCTTTTTTCCCTTTCCACTTGGGAGTCGCGAATTTTGCGGGGTTAATTCCCCAATAACCACTGAACACAACCGGGCTATTAAATAACTTTTCGACAACCTGGGCGTAAATCATGAATTGAAGCACTCTTCCTTCCAAAAAATCTTTCATTGAGTAGCGGCCAGATAGTTTGTAATCAAGCACCCATAATTCCCCATTCAAATTTTTGTCCACCCGATCGATGATTCCCCGGAAGCGCAACTCGCCCACGGCACAAGTAAGGCCAACGGATGGAACCGTGCCCATACCAAACGCGTATTCCTGCTCAAATGGTTTCCAGCCTTCTGTCTCCGCGCTCAGCGCCTTGAGCGTTTTTTCGAGCGTTTCCAATAGCTCGCCCTGACGAACTTTCCAAAGATTATTTGGACGAAAATTAAAACGAATTGGCGCGGTGGCAAATTCCTCAATCGCGATTTGCCGGGCTGCTTGAATTAATGAATGGTATTCTTTCTCCTCAGGGTTTTCCCGAAATAATCGCTCGAAGATAGTGTGAAAAATTGTGCCAATGTGGTTAGGTCCTAACTCCTCCTCCACCTCTTCCGTTTCTTTTAAGTTCAATATTCTGCTGGTAAAGAAGGTAAACGGACAATTGCCAAAACTTTCCAGCGCTGTTGGGCTCCAAATTTGTTCCGGTCCAAATCTGGTCGTCAGATCCAGCGCTGGCTCTGAGACGAAACCGTCATAATGGCTAAAGCCCGCGTTCTTTTTTCGGGCGTTTACAATCATCGCCCCGTGTTTGATATCCTCGCCGCCCATTTCTGCCGTTACTGAACCGGGGTAGTGGAAAGCCGCTTCCTCGATGGAAGCTAATTGCCCAATCTCAGGTTTGTACTCCCCATTCAGCCGGCGTATTTCGGCCTTGGGAAGGCAAATTCTGGTATTTTCCCAATAAGGCGACGAACGCTTCTCTTCACCCTTTTCCGTCAGATAAGGCCGGGTGATTAACAGATCCAAATTCGCCCGGGTGATTGCCTGATAAAAAATACCCGGTTGATCGCTTTTGAGGCGCGTTTCCATTCCAAGCCTCGCTCGAAAATCCTCACTCAGGAATGGATCCTCTCGCTCTCGGATAGGAAATAAACCTTCAGCCATGCCAATCAGGCAGACCGCGCTGTACCGGGCTGCCCGGGCTTCGATAAACGAACCATAAAACAGTGCGTCCTTGTTGGTCTGATTTGGATCCTCCAACTTGCTTTCTGACAGGCTGGCGCCCAACTCATCCGCGAATTGTGATAAAGTAATCGCCCTTTCGCCAAAAAACCGCTCACCAAGTTTAATGGTCCGATAGCTGTCCTTTAACGCGCTTCTGATTTGTTCGCCTTCGCGCCTGCCTGCCTGCTGGTAAAAAGCAAGTTTGTCAAGCGTCTCATCCAGCCATTCCGCCCATTGAAAACTGGGACGTTCCACTTCCGGATTTGGAAAAAGGTTGAAAAATCCATCCAGATTCTGGCGAATGCGCTCCATTTCGTCTTGCGGTGGCAATTTTTGACGGTCATCGCGGCGCAGCCAGGACGGAAAATCAGTCGCGTAACACTGCGCCAGAAATTCCCAGGCATCCTTCCACGGTCTTCGGCCGCGCTGAATCCGGCCAAACCGGCTGAGGTGTTCCAGGGTTGAGATATCGAATCTGTCCAGACCAACTTCGAAGTACGGGCTGGCCAGGGTAGCCAGCAGAGCCTTTGTGTCATAATCTGTGGCTGTCAGCTGGAGAAGGGCGATTAGCGCGGCACCAGCCGGTATCGAGGTTAAGCCGCTGCGATGATAATGGTAAATTGGCAGCCTGAATTCTTCCGCGATGGAGTTCACCTGGGCTTCATACAGGGTATCGTCACTGGCGAATATGGCGCATTCTTCCAATGGGATTCCATCCCTTACAACACGTTCCTTTATCCAGCGTAAGGCTTCGCGGACTTCCGCCTCTTGTGAGCGGCATTCCAGCAGGTAAGGAACGAATTTAATGTCCGGGTTATCTTCTTTGCTTTCCGCGGCACGCTCAAACAACTCCATTTCAATCCTTCGCAAGTACGGCGGCAGGTGGGGCAATTCTTCCAAACCGATCAGCTTTACCGGAAAACGTTTGCGCAATTTTTCAAGCGTTGCCAATCCTTTTTTGTGCGCGGCGCGGGACGAGCCTTCCTCACCGGGCAGGCTAATCAGAATCTGTGCGCCTGAATTCACCATCCCGGTCAAGACGGCCAATTCCACCTTGGTAAAATCATCAAACCCATCCACCACAACCAAGTCACGTTTCGATAATTTCGCCCGTTTTTCACCCATCATCTCAGCCGCGCGCTTCATAAAACCTGCCGGGGTATCCAAACCAGCTTGTAGTAAGAGGGTCTGATACTCTTCATAAAGTGACGCCAGCCCTTTTTCCTCGGCCGTGGATGCCTCTAACATCATCCGCTCCGCGTCCACCAGCTCAGTTTGCAGTTCGCTGAAAGTTTCTCGCAATACTTTAACAAAACCGGGAAAAGCCTCAATCGGACCAAAAGCTTGCAAGGGTGCCGCCTGTCTGCGGCGTTCCAAAATTCCGGCGATGATGGCTGCTTGCAGCGAAGCGGGCGCCTGCTGACCCGAAAGTAAATTTAATTCATGAATCGATTTTGAAAAGTCAAGAAAAGTTCCGACCCTAACCCCCAGCACCGGCTGCCCGGCGGCGAGGTCTTTCCGAAATGCCCGCGCCTGATAACTACCAGGGGTAATTGCCCACACCTGACTGAACTTTTCCTGGCGAAGATGATTCTGAATCCTTTCAACGCAATATCTGGTTTTACCCGTCGCGGGTCGTGAGAGCAGACATTCGACCATATTTCCTCCCTGATCAAGAGCTTTAATCATTTAAATATTATACGCCGGAAGGAAAATGGACAAATTGCCTCTTTTTATAGAACATAAGTTCTGTTATAATGAGTGTATGGTACAGATCGAAAGCTGGATCGGAAAGATCCTACCCCATAACAATAAAACCGGCGGAGTGGAACGGCTGTTGACGGTTATTCGCGAGGTATCCGCGGCGGACCGGCGCGGCGAGGATGATATCTGCGAGGAACTGATTGGCGACCTTTTAGCGAAGCGAGAGGCAACCCGTGTTCTAAAAGGCTGCTGGGATACGTTAAGTCTCCGAGAGCAGCAAGTAGCCGGGCTCACCTGTCTGGGAAAGACCAATCGCCAGATTAGCGCGCGGCTGGTAATCAGCGAGGACACTGTCAAGACTCACATCCGCAACGTGACCCTCAAATTTGGACTGCACAGCAAATCCGAGCTGCGCGCCGCTCTTTCGGGCTGGGACTTTAGCGACTGGGTTTGAAAGGGGTTCGAGGCATACCGCCCGCCCCCCCAAAAAATGCCTATCTTGAAGTTACTCCCTGAACCACATCAGCGTTGGTGAGGAAGACACTCTGTGCGCTAGACCACCCAGGTTGGGTGCGAGGCGGTTGCCTTCAAACTATCAATCATTATATAATTTATGGATACGGATAAACGCTATTAAAGACATGAGATAAATTTGTTTAAAATCATCATCAGCGCCTCCACAAGCTGGAGCTTGTTCAACGCACGCCTCGACTATTGCAAATCACTTAAGGATGATGGTTTTGAAGTTGTCCTGCTCTCCCCCCGCGATGAATTTACCCGCCTGATTTTAGAATCTGGTTTGCGCTGGGTCGACCTACCCATCAAGCCGCGCGGCAAGCACCTCTTTCAGGAGATTCGCGGCATCTTATTCATGACCCGCTTCTACCGCCAGGAAAAACCTGACATCGTCCATCATTTTACGCCCAAAATCAATCTTTACGGCAGCATTGCCGCCAGACTCAGCGGGGTAAGATCGATCTTTAATACCTTTACCGGGTTGGGGTACCTTTTTTCGAGTCAAGTGAGTGGACTACGGCGAAAAATAATCCACATCATCTATCGACTTGGCGTCAAAAATACCACCAACATCTTCCAGAATCGTGAAAATCTGAGACTCTTCAATCAACTTAAAATCGGTGATTCACGGCGCAACATTTACATTCCCGGTTCAGGAATCGATATCGAACGTTTCAAACGCCTGCCTGAGCCGGGAGGTGTTCCAATTGTGTTGTTAGCCTCCCGATTCATCGAAGAAAAAGGTATTTTGGAATTTATTGAGGCTGCCAGGCGAACCAAGGCTGAAGGTATGCCAGCCCGGTTTGTTTTAGCGGGCAGGTTCGAAATGGATCAACCCCACGCGATCAGCGAAGAGCAGGTTCAGGCATGGGTAAAGGAAGGGCTGGTAGAATACTGGGGATGGTTTAACAACATGGAGGCGATCTATCAGCAAGTTCACATTGTTTGCCTACCCACTTTTTATATGGAAGGCTTGCCCAAAGTTCTCCTGGAAGCCGCCGCGGTTGGCAGGCCAGTGATCGCTACCGATGTTCCGGGATGCCGTGAATTGCTGATTGATGGAGAGAATGGGATTAAAATTCAGCCGAAAGATACTGAGGGGCTAACCCATGCCATCCAAACCCTGATCAACAATCCGGCGATGAGGCATCGGATGGGTGAAAGCAACCGTTCCCAGATCGAGAATCGTTTTTCAACCAGGGTCATCTTTGCCCAATACAAAAGTTTATACAAGGGCGAACTTCCTGCCAATTAATCCAATCTCAGAATATCCATGAATACTACCCTGAATCCGTCCAAGCCGAGCAAGCCTAAATCGATCCTGATCGAACCACCCTCCCGGTTCTGGAATATTCAGCTGGATGAATTATGGGCTTACCGTGAATTGCTCTTTTTTCTGGTCTGGAGAGACATCAAGGTACGTTACAAACAAACCATTCTCGGAGCGGCATGGGCGATCATTCAACCAGTAACTACCATGCTCATTTTTAGCCTGATATTTGGAAAATTCGCCAAAATCGAAACCGGAGAAATCCCCTACCCCATTTTCTCATATGCGGCACTGCTGCCCTGGCAACTGTTCGCCAAAGCAATGACCGAATCTTCGATGAGCTTGGTGTCGAATGGGCAATTCATCACCAAAATTTATTTCCCCCGGCTTTACATACCAACCGCATCCGTACTGAGCGGTGTGGTTGATTTCTTCCTTTCTCTAACTGTTTTGATCGGCATGATGTTTTATTATCAAGTCCCGGTAAGCTGGAAACTTCTCCTCCTGCCGGTCTTGATTGTGATTACCATTCTGGTTTCGCTTTCTGTCTCGCTTTGGTTATCCGCCATCAACGTAAAATATAGGGACGTCCGTTTTTTGTTGCCATTTTTGGTGCAAGTCTGGATGTACGCGACTCCGATCGCCTATCCCATTTCCATCGTTCCAGAAAGCTGGCGCTTTGTTTACAGCCTTAACCCAATGGTTGGATTGATTGAAAGCTACCGTTGGATCATTTTGGGGTCCGAAATTTCCAGCCTGGGGAGTGTTTTGGTTTCCGCCTTTCTTTTTAGCCTGATCCTTGTCGGTGGTTTGTGGTATTTCCAAAAAACTGAAATGACCTTCGCGGATAATATTTAGCCATGACCGATAAAGTAATCGAGATTCAGAATCTTAGTAAGAAGTATCTCATCGAGGGGAATCGCCGCAACGGGAGTGGAATAAAACGATCGAGCATTGTTGAAAAATTTGGCGAGCTGCCATTTTTTAATCAACCAAATCGACCAGATCATTGGAAAAAGCAGGCGAGCACATCCGTTTGGGCTTTAAGAGATGTCAGTTTTGATGTCAGGATCGGCGACTCTATCGGGGTAATTGGCAACAACGGCGCCGGAAAGAGCACCTTACTTAAGATCATCTCCCGCATAACCGCCCCTACCAGCGGAAAGATCCGCCTGACTGGCAGAGTTGGCTCGCTTCTTGAAGTTGGCACTGGTTTTCATAATGAGTTAACCGGCAGGGAAAATATCTACCTGAACGGTTCAGTATTAGGTATGACCAGAGCTGAGATTAATCGGAAATTTGATGAAATCGTGAGTTTTTCTGAGATCGATACCTATCTCGACACACCGGTAAAGTATTATTCGAGCGGTATGCGCATGCGCTTGGCTTTCTCGGTCGCGGCCCATCTTGAACCGGAAATTCTTCTGATCGACGAAGTACTTTCAGTCGGAGACATCGCCTTCCAAAAGAAATCCGTCAACAAAATGAATCACGTGGTCAGTGAGGGAAGGACCGTTCTTTTCGTCAGTCACAATCTGGCGGCGGTTCGATCACTTTGTTCGCAGGCGGTTCACATCGAGCACGGCAAAGTAAAAAATCTTGGTCTGGTTGAGGATGTCCTTAAAGCCTATATCTCTGAAAGTCAGGACCGTGTGCGCCAATCTCGGCAGGAAATGGAAGACACCAAAGCCTCCGGGGTTTTTGATTTGATGGTCCTCGATGATCAGGGACAGGAATCTGCCTACCTGGCCAACGACAAGCCTTTCAAACTGCGCTTTAGCGTCAAGAATCAAACCAAGTTGACCAATTCCTATTTGTCCTTAAAGATCTTCAACGATGAGTTGGATCTGGTGATCGACAGTTTCGACATGGAATTGAACTCGTCGGCCTTCACAGATCCGCGTCAACCTGGATATACAACTTACCAAATCCGTTTGCCAGGCAAGCTTTTTACAGCCGGCCATTACTCCTTCGGAATCGATCTGAATACGCTTTTCACCACAAAATCGTCCCAAAAGATAAATAACAAAGTTTTCAGCCTTGATCATATCGCCCCGGTGGAAATCTATGATAACGGCAGCGGGATATCAGCTTTTGGAATCAACCCAAGCGGAATAGTCCATATCCCTTTGGAATGGGAGATCCTTTCGCGCTCTCTGCTGGAGGAAGATGACTGAACCGCTTCCTTCCAACGGTGTTCTTTTCGTTGCTTCTGGCGACAAGTATGTGCGCTCCGCCAGCCGCTGTGCCCGCTCGATTAAGCAACACTCACCGGATTTGGCGATCCATCTTTTTACGGACAAGGCAAACGCTGATACCCTGCGCGAGCAGGGGGGCTACCCATTTTCGTCTATTGCTGAGATTGAGAACCCGCATCGCCGCTCAAAGGTAGAATATATGGCCAACAGCCCTTTTGAGCGAACCCTTTTTCTTGATTCGGATACGGATGTCGTGGTAGACATTCGCGAAATGTTTTCCCTTTTAGATCGTTTCGACATTGCCCTTGCCCATGCCCCAAAACGAAATGAAAACAAGAGCAAGGTTTATTGGAAGCAACCGCTGCCCTCCTCCTTTCCTCAATTTAATAGCGGGGTGCTTCTTTACCGAAAAAATCCGCTTACGCAGGCTTTCTTCCAGAATTGGCTGCAATCCTACCAACAGGCGGGATTCAAGATCGATCAGATCACCTTGCGAGAATGCCTTTGGGAGAGTGATTTGCGGATCGCCACCCTTCCGCCAGAATACAACTTACGGTACATAAAATACAAATACCTGTGGAGTCAATTGGAAGCCAGGCCAAAGATCTATCACATGAGTAAATTTCACATTAGTTTTTGGCAAAGGCTGCTCTCTCCCTTTTATCAGGTTTACAAATTAGCTCGTTATTACGCTGCTAATTTCAAACGTTCGATTGGCGGAAAATGATGATCAAAACCGGAATCATTTTTGCCGCGACCGGGGATTTGTACTTGAAGAATGCCATCCGGGCCGCCGATTCTGTCCGCCGCTTTCATCCCGATCTTCCAATTCATCTCTTTACCGATCTCGCGGGCGAGGAATCCATCGGAAAATCACAAACAAATCCATTCACTTCGATCAGCCTTATCCCAAATCCTCACCGTCGCTCCAAAATTGAGTGCATGGCCAACAGCCCGTTTGAACATACCCTTTACCTGGATACCGACGTCAAACTCGCTGGCGAGATCAGCCACCTGTTCAAGGTACTCGAAAAGTACGATATCGCCTTATGCCATGAGCATCGCCGCAGCCAGGCGAAGATGGCTGTCAGCTGGCAGATCGAACTCCCAAATTCTTTCCCTCAATTTAATAGCGGGGTAGTCCTGTTCAAAAAAAATCCAGTCACGGACGCTTTTTTTAGGCAATGGGCGGAAAATTACCAGGCGGCGGGTATCAAGCAAGATCAGGTCACCCTGCGTGAACTCCTCTGGACTTCCGAGGTGAAATTCTTTGTCCTTCCGCCGGAATACAACATCCGCTACCTTAAATATGCCCTCATCTGGAGTCCGCTTGAAGTGATTCCGCGAATTTATCATCTGCGCCGCTATCATCTCAATTTCTGGATGAATCTTTGGGATCCATTTCGTCTTCTGAAAAATTTTATTAAGTTCCATTATGAAAAACGGTTCGGGAAGATTAAAAAATGAGCGGCTCAACCAAACCCAACCTGTTTATCATCGGCGCGCCCAAATGCGGAACCACCAGCCTGCACGCCATTCTGGCTCAACATCCGCAAGTATTTATGACCCGGCTTAAAGAACCCCGCTTTTTCAGCATGGATAGCCGCTGGGAAAAGGGGATAAAGTGGTATTTGAACAAATATTTTCAAGGCGCGCACACTTACCCAATCCGCGGGGAATCGACCCCCTCGAACCTATTTTGGCATGATAAAACGATCCCCCGCATTAAGCAATGTTTAGGTCAAGACCCAGCGAAATTCATTGTCCTGATCAGAAATCCGATTGAGCGGGCTTATTCTCATTATTGGTATAACGTTCAAACCAAAATTGTCCATACCGAACCATTAGACTTCGAAGACGCGCTTGAAGCGGAAAGCGCCCGTGCCCAAAATACCGAATATCTGCGGGATGGGGTGCTAAGTTATTTTTATGTGGAAACCGGCCGATATGCCGACCAGGTCAGCGCTTTTCAAAAGGCATTCGGCGCGAGCAATGTCCAAGTTTTATTGTTCGAGGAACTTTTTTCAGAGCACTATGGCGATTTGATCGACCAGGTCGAATCGTTTCTTGGGATTTCGCGAATCCCGCTGCCGATGATCAAGGATAACGCGTCGCATCGCTTCAAGAACAGACCAATTCAGATGGCCGTCCGTTTTATTAAACCGGTTCGGGAAGTGATTAACCCATACTTGCCAAAAAGTTTATTGAAATTACTGCGCGGAAAAATGATCGAGGGGAACAAAGAATCCTTCAAATACCCGCCTATGAAGGCAGAAACCCGCCAAAAACTGGCGGCCCAGTTTGAGCAATCAAATCAGGATCTTCAAAATTTGATCGGAAGGGATCTTTCCCATTGGGTATGAGTTATGATTGTTAAGAAAATCGAAAAAGGCGGGCCAAGCGCATTTTTTTGCCCCGGAGATTGAATGGAAAAAAGATTATCGGCCGACCATGTACTGGAAGTCACCAGCCTCTCGAAGGAATTTTCGACCAGGGATTCGCGCTTTTTTGCCTTGGAAGACATCTCATTCAGTGTCAGTGAAGGTGAATTTGTTTGTATTGTCGGCCCAAGCGGCTGCGGAAAATCAACCCTTTTACGCATTATCGCGGGTCTGTTGAAAAAAGACAGCGGCAAGGTTCAATTTGAGCGCAAGAATTTTGTACGGCCTCGAACTTCGATGGTCTTTCAGAATCAGGGTCTTTTCCCGTGGAAAACCGTTCTTCAAAATGTTCAATTTGGCTTACAGATGCAGGGGATCGCTAAAAAAGAACGCGAAGGTCTTTCGATTGAATTTCTAAATAAAATCGGATTGAGTAAATTTATTCACGCGTACCCATACACCCTCAGCGGAGGAATGCGCCAGAGAGTCGCCATCGCGCGCGCTTTCATCTCCAATCCCGAGATTTTATTGATGGATGAGCCTTTTGGGATGCTGGATGCCCAGACCCGGATTGTGATGCAGGAAGAATTGCTTAAATTGTGGCAGGAGAGGAAACATACCGTTCTCTACATCACTCATGACATCGAAGAAGCGATTTTCCTCGGTGACCGCATCCTGGTCATGAGCGGCAGACCGGGTAAGTTTATCGCCGACATTGAGGTGCCATTTGACCGGCCGCGGTCTCGCTCAGAATTGCTCAAAAATGACGCCGAAATTCGCAACCACATTTGGGATCTGCTTAAAGATGAAGTAATCAAAGATCTGGGAGAAAGCAGATGAAAAAAGCCGAAGAAAAACTCAGCCGGTTTTATCCATTGATCGCATTTCTCCTTTTTCTGGCATTCTGGGAATACATCGCCGGTAAACAGTTAATCAATACCACTTTTTTCCCCGCGCCGTCCAAGATTTTAGACTCTTTCATAAAATTGACTCTAAATGGGGATATGCTGGTCGGGTTTTTAGCGACCTTCGCACGCATGATGGGTGGATTGATTATCGGATCGATCATCGGGGCTTTGCTTGGCCTAATCATGGGCCGCTGGAAACGCCTGAATGATTTCCTTGATCCCTTCATCGCCGCCCTGTATCCCATCCCAAAAATTGCCATCTTTCCCTTATTAATGGTCATATTTGGATTTGGAGAGATGTCCAAACTGGTCGCGGTCATCCTTTCAGCCTTCTTCCCAATGCTCGTTACCAGTTTGGCGGGGGTGCGGCAGATCAGCCCTACTTATTTTGAGGTCGGAAAGAATTACGGCGCCCGCCGTTTTGACGTAATCACTCATATCCTTTTACCCGGAAGCTTGCCTTCTCTAATGGCTGGTTTGCGTCTGGCTACTAATACCGCTTTTATAGTAACCATCAGCGTGGAAGTGTTAGCCTCCAACTCCGGATTGGGGGTTTTACTTTGGTTCGGCTGGCAGACCTTTCGGGTGAGCGAACTTTATGCTGTCTTGATTGTTATATCCATTTTTGGTGTTTTGGTGAACCAAGCCATTAAATGGCTTTCTGATTGGCTCGTCCCTTGGTCAGAGGCATAACCGGCACAGATATAAGGAGCTGGATAACTTTCCAAAGGTGACTGATTGAAAAATAACCCAAAGATCGTTCTCTTTTCTCCCACCCTCAACGATGGCGGCATGGAAAACAAAACCGCCTTGCTTGCCAATCAGCTCTTTGAGCAAGGATGGGATGTATCTGTTTGGGTTTTAAATAACGAATCCCCAGCCTACTCATTAAATTCAGGGATTACCTTGGTAGATTTAAAGCTCAAAATTAAAGTGGCGGCTTTGTTTAAATTTATCGTCAAGGCATTGACCTTAAAACCAGACAGATTGGTTTCGGTTAGCACGCCATTTAATGCCTTATGGATTTTGGTAAAAATTCTTACCGGATACCCGCGTAAGCTCGCGGTTAGCGAGCGTAATCAGCTTAGCGCGGTTGTCAGCCATTCCACCAAATTCAGCGACCGTCTGCGGCCGCTTATTGCAAGGACACTCTATCCGCACGCAGACAAAGTCCTGTGTGTTTCCGAGAGCGTTCGAGCGGACCTCGAGTCGGTAAGCCGGCTTGCTGAAGAGAAGCTGGTAACTCTTTACAACATGATCGATCTCGCGGAAATTGACCTTTTGGCAAGCAAACCCGCCCCGCCAGCCCTGCGGGAATTACCAGTTGATCAACCAATCATCCTGGCTATCGGCAGGCTTAACCGCCAGAAGAACCTTGGCAGCTTGATGAAGGCTTTTACGGTTGTACGTCGCAAAACTCCCATCAAACTGGTGATCCTCGGGGAAGGCCCATTACGCGCTGATTTGGAAAAACAGGCGGCTGAAACCGGTTTCGGCGCGGATATCCTGTTACCCGGTTTTGACCCTAACCCCTTCCCCTGGTTTCAGCGTGCCGAGGTATTGGTCTTACCCTCTCTTTACGAAGGGCTGCCGGGGGTTCTGCTCGAAGGTCTCGCCATGCGAAAAAAAATCGTTGCCACGGATTGTCCGGGCGGAAGCGCCGAGGTCCTTATGGATGGAAAATTTGGCAAGCTTGTACCAGTTGATGATTCCGATTCACTCGCGGCCGCGATTTTGAGCTCGTTGGGTGAACCCGCCAATCTGCCCGCCTTGCGCGATCGGGCGCGCGATTTTTCCACACAAGCACTTCTGTCTAAAACAATTTCCATTTTAAGTAAATTTTAAAGTATTCCCAAACCCCATTTGGGCTGGGTTATGGTAAATTTAATCAACTGCTCCCATGAACTCAATTTCAGGTACCCAAACCGGTGGCAACATCTTTTTCTTGTTGCCTTCTTTCAGGGGCGGGGGAATGGAGAATCAAACCATTACCCTGGCCGGAAGGATGGCATCCCAAGGCTGGAAAGTCAGATTGGTGATCATCAATAACCAAAACCCGGCTTACCTGCCTTCCTCTTTGGTCGAAGTAATCAACCTCAACGCCTCAAAAATCTCCCTCGCATTTCCCAAATACCTCAAATTTCTCCATCAGTACAAACCCCAAAAATTAATTTCCATCAGCGGCCCAGTCAATATCCTCGCCATAGCAGGAAAGCTCCTCAGCGGTTACCCCAAAAATCTCCTGGTCAGTGAACGCAATCATTTATCATCGGCAGCCAGATATTGGGTTAGGAGGATGGACGCTTTGCGGCCTTTTTTGGCTCGCTGGCTTTACCCGGCCGCGGACAGGGTTCTTTGTGTATCCCGCGCCGTGCGTGACGATTTAATCGCGGTTACGGGTTTGCCTCCCTCCAAGGTGGTCACCGCATATAACCTCTTCGACTTAAATGAAATTCGCCGGCTGGCTAAGGCAGGTAAAAATTTGCCGGCATACCTTACCAAAGAAAAAAAGATAATTCTCAGTGTCGGAAGACTGAGCCGCCAGAAAGATCATGCGACATTGATCAGAGCTTTCGCGCTGGTACGAGAACAAACCCAGGCATCACTATTTATCCTGGGTGATGGGCCATTAACAACCCAATTAAAGGCGCTGGCGGATTCGACAGGCTTTGGCGATGATATTCTCTTTGAAGGTTTCATCAGCAATCCTTATCCATATTTCCAGCGGGCTGATTTGGTCGTATTGTCGTCTCTGTACGAAGGCTTACCGGGGGTGCTGATCGAAGCGCTTACCCTCGCAAAAACCTGTCTCGCTACCAATTCGCCCGGCGGTTCAGGAGAAATTCTGGCGGATGGGCAAGCTGGTTATCTCTGCCCGGTTGGTGATTCCGCCAAGATGGCAAAGGCGATCTTGCTCGCCTTTGAACAGCCCATCCCCGCACAGGTTTGTCTCGCACGGGCAGAGGAATTTTCGATCGATAAAAATTTTTCCAGAGTTTTAGAACTTATCAACGAAAGTCAGGAGCTATGATGAAAACAATTGGATTAATCGGCGGGATGAGTTGGGAGTCGTCCCTGGAATATTATCGCCTGATTAATGAGGAAACCAAACGCCGGTTAGGCGGACTGCATTCGGCAAAATGTGTGCTCGTTTCAGTGGATTTTGCTGAAATAGAGCGATACCAGGCTGAGGGGGATTGGGAAGCCGCCGGGAAAGCGCTGGCTGAAGCAGCCATCAGCCTCGAGAGGGCTGGTGCCGACAGCGTTACCCTCTGCACCAATACCATGCACAAAGTGGCGGACGCGATCACCAGTGCCGTTTCCATACCCCTAATTCACATTGCCGACGTGACCGGAGCAAAAATCCGCGCGGATGGTAATCTCACAGTCGGTTTGTTGGGTACGCGTTACACCATGGAGCAGGCATTCCTCAAACAACGCCTTGAAGATAAGTTCGGCTTGAAGGTAATCATTCCCGATGAACAGAACCGCCAGATTGTTCATCAGGTAATCTACGATGAGCTTTGTCTCGGTCAGATCCTCCCAGCTTCCCGCGCTGAATACCAACGAATCATCCGCGAATTAAAGTCCGCAGGCGCGAAGGCGGTAATTTTAGGCTGCACCGAAATTGAACTGCTTATTAAACAAGAGGATAGCGACCTGCCGGTTTACCCGACTACCACCTTACACGCTATGGGAGCCGTTGATTTTGCCCTCACTTAAGAGAAATTGAGCAGATCCTGAGGATTCATTTAACCATTAACGACCAAAACAAAAAAGGAGAGAGAGATGGAACTGTTAAAGAAAAAAATTTTGGAAGAGGGTGTTTTGCTCGGCGGCGGGATTCTCAAGGTGGATGGCTTTATCAACCATCAGGTAGACCCTGCATTGATGGACGCCTGCGGCAAGGAACTTGCCGATGCTTTTAAGGATAGCGGAGCGACGAAAATTTTGACCGCTGAAATCTCCGGAATCGCCCCGGCTTTGATGACCGCCAAGTACATGGGCCTGCCCGTAGTCTACGCCCGAAAAACCAAGCCAATCACCATGCCCGATCAGGTTCTCTTAACCCTGGCGCCTTCCCACACCAAGGGTAGAATGGTCGAACTGATCGTAAGCCCGGAGTACTTGAGTAAAGGTGAAAAAATCATCATTATCGATGATTTTCTCGCCAGTGGAGCCACCATCCTGGGTTTGATTACCCTCGCCAATGCCGCTGGCGCGGAAGTACTGGGGGTTGGAGCGCTGATCGAAAAGACCTTTGAAGGCGGACGGGCAGCCTTGGAAGCCCAGGGTTTGAAGGTCGTTTCCTTGGCCATGCTCTCATCCTTCGATAACGATCAGGTTCATTTTTCCAATTAATGACCGGAGACAGGCATGAGCAACTCGATCGCAATTCTTGATTTTGGCTCTCAGTATTCACAATTGATAGCCCGCAAACTGCGAGAGGCAAACGTTTACTGTGAGCTTTTTGCATGGGACGCGCCAAAAGATACCATCGAGGCGCTTCAACCTTCCGGTTATATTCTTTCTGGAGGCCCTCGCTCCGTTTATGAGCCAAATGCCCCGTTCATCCAGAAATTTATTCTAGAAGCGGGAAAACCCATCCTCGGCATATGTTATGGAATGCAAGCCCTGACCGACGCTTTTGGCGGCAAGGTATCGCCTTCCACTGAGAGAGAATATGGCAAAGCTGAAGTCAAAGCGATCCAGAAAAACCTGCTCTTGCCTGAAAATCAATTTCAGGTTTGGATGTCGCATGGAGATCGGGTTACCCGATTACCCGATGGCTTTAGTTCGATTGGCGCCAGTGAGAACAGTCCTTACGCCGCGATCGCTGATCCACAAAGAAAAATCTTTGGCTTACAATTCCACCCCGAAGTCAACCACACCATCCACGGGCGGGAGATTCTGACAAATTTCGCCATAAAAGTTTGTGGTATCCAGCCGAATTGGACACCCGAATCAATTATCGAAAAATGCGTCTCTGAAATCCGGGAACAGGTAGGCGATCAGCGAGTATTGGCAGCGGTTAGCGGTGGGGTGGATAGCACAGTAGCCGCGGCACTGGTGTACAAGGCGATAGGCGATCAGCTCTCATCCATCTTTGTGGATACAGGCTGTTTGCGGAAAAATGAAGCCAGGCAAGTTGTTTCTGCGCTCAGCACGATGCTCGGTTCCGAATTTGTACCGGTTAATGCCAGCTCGGAATATTTTGAGGCGCTACGCGGAGTTACCGACCCTGAGCAAAAACGAAAAATCGTTGGTGAAAAATTCATCCGCATCTTTGAGCGGCATGCCCGTGAGATCGAAAAACCTTCCTTCCTTGTTCAAGGAACCATTTATCCGGATGTGGTTGAATCCTCCGGCAAGGGAAGGGAAAAAGCCGAGAAGATAAAATCACATCACAACGTCGGCGGGCTTCCGGAAGATATGCAGTTCAAACTGGTTGAGCCTTTAAGGTTTCTTTTTAAGGATGAGGTCAGGGCGGTCGGTGAAGCGCTTGGTTTACCTTCCGAAATGGTCTGGCGTCAACCTTTCCCTGGCCCTGGATTAACTGTTCGCTGCCTGGGTGAGGTTACCCCGGAGCGGGTTCATCGTTTACAGGAAGCTGATGCCATTTTAATCGAGGAACTATCAGCCGCCGGATACCTCGGCAAGGGTGCCGGCACCAGCCAGGCTTTCGCGGCGCTTTTGCCAGTGAGATCCGTAGGAGTGATGGGAGATCAACGCACCTATGAGGAAGCCTGCGCCATAAGGGCGGTATTGACCGATGATTTTATGACCGCCGAATGGGTGAAATTGCCCTATGATTTGCTCGAACGAATATCTACGCGCATCGTAAATGAGGTTCAAGGAATTAATCGGGTTGTTTACGATATTACCAACAAACCGCCTGCTACGATCGAATGGGAATAACCGCGTTTACAATTAAGGGATGAAAACCGTCCGGTTTTTTCTGGTTATCGTTTTATTCGCCGGTTTTGCCCTGGCCGCGATCCCTGTTCGCGCTCAACTTTCAGCATTCGCTGAAATCACCAAACCGGTCTTAAATACCTTCCCGGAATTGGTGTTTTATCTCGACGCCTTCGGGAATGATGGCGTTTTCATCTCCGGGCTTAAGGCAGATGAAATCACCCTGCTTGAGGACGGCGTTAATCTTAAACCTGACAAATTGACCGAGTTGGCCACTCCGGTCAATTTCATCCTTTCGATCAACAGCAGCCCCGTGCTTGGCTATCGGGACGCGGCCGCGGTAACCCGCTATGAAAAACTCACCCAGCATCTCGCCAACTGGGCTGATTCGCTTTCCGAGAATAACCGGGACCAGTTCGCCATCACCTGGAATGGCGGAACCATCGCCTCAGAACTAACCCGCAGCGAATGGAAGGCAAAACTTACTGAATTTGATATCCGCTCGCGGGAATCCACTGGTGGATTGGATAGCCTGGGTTATGCACTCGATTTGGCGGAAAAAACCCCCTCTATCCCGGGACTTAAACGTTCGATCCTTCTGATCAGCGGCAGGCTTAGTGCCGAGGAACAAGCCCTGATGGGTGAGCTTATTAACCGGGCGGTGGAAAGTGAAACTAGAATCTATATAATTATTTCCGATGCTCAGGATTACAAGGACATGCCAAGTGTAACCAGCTTGGAGGAGTTGGCTTTGAGGAGCGGTGGACGTTCTTTTCTCTTTTCGGGATCCGAACAGCTCCCCCTGCTGGAACAATGGTTCGCCACACTTCGAAAGGTGTATGAAGTTACCTACACCAGCCAGATCCGAGAATCCGGTGATCACAACCTGAGCGCCCAAATCGACCACGCTGGTTTAACCCTCAGTAGCAACCTGACCTCTTTTGAATTGGATTTACTCCCTCCCAACATTGCCCTGCTCTCTCCCCCGCTTGAGATCGTAAGGGATGACCCAGAGCGTCGATTTAACCTGGAAAATTACCAGCCATCCGCAGTGAGCCTGCAAATGCTGGTTGAATTTCCGGACAAACGTGAACGGGCAATTGTGCGGTCGGAGTTGATTGTCAACGGTGAAGTTGTAACGGTTAACCTGGCCGAGCCTTTCGAACGGTTGACTTGGGATCTGAGTAAGTCGATCGCCAGCGCTGATTATCTGGTGGCGGTTCGTGTCGAGGACGCCTTTGGCTTTTCGGTAACCAGCACCGCCATTCCGATCATGGTCAGCGTTGTACCTCCCCCGGGTGGAGTTTTCGCGATTTTCATTACTGAACCGCTAGCGAGCGGCGCGGCCGTAGCGGCCATCCTTTTGGTAATTCTGCTCATTTTCCTCAGCCGGCGTGGAAAAAAACGCCTATCCACCGCCCAGATTCAGACCGGCGAGCCTGTGGCCGCAGAGCGAATCCCGACCGTTAAGGAGCAACCAAGCCTGCAAGCTCAGGATTCCGACTGGCTGGAACCAGTTACTAGCGAATTAAAAAATTTCACTGGCTGGCTGCTGCCACTCGATGAGGACGATAAGCCCATCGAGGCACCAAAAATCGCGCTTCGTCCAGTGCCGTTTCAAGTGGGTTCTGACCCATCCAACAACTTGATTCTGACAGATCGTTCGATCGCCAAAGTTCACGCGCTTATCAACCGGGAGATTGACGGAACTTTCATCGTCGTTGACCAAAAGACATTAACCGGTACCTGGATTGATCATGAGTCGGTTCACGGCAAGGGAAAAGCCTTGAAAAATGGTAACCTTATCCACTTTGGGAGGATTGGCTATCGGTATGAGGAAGAGCGCGGCGGAAATGGGTCAGGCTAAAAGGCTCTCCGCGTATCGCAAAAACCCTTCAATATCTTCATAGTTGCTGACCGTACCAACCGAAATACGTACAGCGCCGCTATTCTTTCCGCTGATGCAATCTCGGAAGTCGTCAATGGTCAAGCGGTCTTCGTGCCCTGGCCCGCTGAAACAAACATCCAACTCCATACGGCTGATACCAAGGGCAATTTCGCCCGCGCCTGGGTTACAGAAACAACCGGTTCGTAATGAGATATTCTGACGGTTCGCGCCTTCCTCAATCGCCCGATGGTCAATAGGCTGCCCGGATTTGTCATAGAAATTAACCGCCACTGCTCCGCCGCGATCCGTCGTATCCGTGGGACCATATACCTTGACCAGTGGAACGCCGCTGGAATGACGCATTTCAGTAAGATTGCTTAAAAGCCAGCCCGTTAAACATTTCACCCGGATATTAATCTTGTCGATCCCCATCCGTTCAATGTGTTTTAAACCTATTTCAATCGCGGGGATGCTCAGAAAATCCGGAGTGCCATCCTCAAATGCTGTGTGCCCGTCGGCAAGATAAAACTTATCACCCTGAACGGACGCGACGGTGATCGTTCCACCCGCAAACCAGGGTTTGTGAAGCCGTCCCAAGGCTGACCGTTTTGCCACCAAAGCCCCAATCCCGGTTGGATATCCAAAGATCTTATAAAAGGATAAGGTTACAAATTCCGGTTTGAACACTGAAAGATCGAGTCGATTGGTGGGAGCGAAGGCTGCCGCATCCAAAAGGACATCCCAACCATAACCTTGAGCCTTTTCGACCAGACTCAAAGGGTGCTTGACCGATGTAAAATTGGATTGGGCGGGAAAGGCAAACAGGTTGTTCTTTCCGGGATGACGATCTTTTAAAAAGGTATCGACCAAATCAGGGTCGAGGCGCAATTCTGGCAGCAGAAGGGGAATGTATTTAACCTCCGCGCCTTTGGCATGGGCAAATTCGCGGATGCCATTCACCGAATTGTGATTATCAAAAACCAGCACATATTGGTCACCTGGACCAAATGGGTAACTCTCACCAACGATCTTTAATGCTCCGCTGGCATTCGAAGTGAAAATAACATCGTATTCCGCCGGATCTGCCTTGAAATATTGGAGAACATAAGCCCGAGCTGAATCCACAAATTTAGTCGCCGCCATGGAAGATGGATTCGTGGAATGAGGATTTCCAAAGATATGGTCTTGCAAGAGGCGGGTGTGTTCCTCAATCTGTGATGAGGCGTACAAGCCGGCGCCTGTATAGTCCAGGTAAATATGGTTTTGCTCGTTCAAGCGAGCGTAATCGGACTGGCGGACACGATCAATTTCACTGGTGTCAGCAAATTCAGGGTAAAGGCTTAAAAATGCGGTGTAACTTCTCGACATGGCGCGTTTCTCCTCTAAATAAGAATTAAAACATTCTTTACCCGCTTATGATAGTGATAAATTTCCTATTTCCGCCTTGCCAAATCAACGAGCCGTATTACCTCCGTCCACAACCAGAAGCTGACCGGTCATGAAGGAAGATTGATCGCTGGCGAGGAATAAGGCGGCATTGGCGATTTCTTGCGGGGCGGCAAAACGGCGCATGAGGTTTGAATCAACGGAGCCTTGCATGGCTTCGGCAACTGTAACAGGGTCTTCACCTTCAAAATAGCCCTTTTCCAACCAACGGTCAACAAAAGTATCTCCCGGGCAGACCGCGTTGACCCGGATATTATCCGGAGCGTGATCGATTGCCATACTGCGGGTCATCTGCACGATCGCTCCCTTGCTGGCGGCGTAAGGCAAGGCATTTGGCGCGCCAACAATCCCCCAATCGGACGCATTGTTTATAATCACACCGCCCTTGTTCTGACGCATGACAGGGATGGCATATTTACAAAGCTGCCAAACCGCGGTCACGTTGATTAACAGGGTCAGATCCCAAGCCTCCTGTTCGGTTGAATCGGCAGTTCCTTTGGTCACAATGCCGGCATTGTTAAAAAGGATATCCAATCGACCCGTTTCTTCTACAACCAACTCGATTGCACGCCGATTCTGAGCCGGATCGGTATGGTCACATGTAATATAACGGGCTTCTCCCCCAAAACCCGCCGCTTTCTGAATAACCCGCGCTGCCTTGTCCTGCCGCCTGCCTGTAAAATAAACCAGAGCGCCTTCGCGGACGAAAGTCAGTACGCTTGCCTCACCAATTCCGCTCGTCCCTCCGGTTATTAAGACTACTTTGTTTTTAAGTTGTTCCATCACTTTGCCCTTTCCAATAAAACCTGTTACCGCTATCTACCTTGCCGAAACCTCTGAATCCATCGGTACCAATAGAACGCCCAATAGCCCATTGCTCCTGAAGGACGCAGGCAGATTGTTCTCTCCCAAATAGTTTCATTATCCAGAATATTGGAGCGGACCTCGAGCCACAATTTTCCGAAGTCACGGTGAATGAATTCTCCTTGGAAAAAATCTTCATTTTCATTTTTATTGAGAATCTTCCAACCCTTTCCCAGCCATTCCAGCTCCCAAACTTCCGCCAATCGAATCGCGTTCGTAGCCGCGGAGTTAGGAAACGTTTGATAATCCACCGCCAGCCCGGCATACAACCCAATCGACTGCTTCTTGTCAGAATCCAGCCAGGGTTGGCCAGAGCCTTGCGGATTGGTTTCAGCCAAAGCCAGTTCCAAAGCCTGACGATACGAAAGGTAGGCTGCCTGTGGAAAATGTTCAGGTGGCAAAGGAAATTGAACCAGACTGTCATTTTTTAGCCCTTGGACAAGGGGGAGAGCGTAAGCGTAACTTACCGGGGTAAGTAAACTAATAAAATATGCCATCCATTGAGGCGGAATAAAAGGCAGCAACACGCTCAACCGTTTTTTTTCACTTATCCGGGCGTATTCAAGCATGATTTGAATGTAGGAAAACACCTCATCCGATCCAAGGTCAGTCGTCAATGAAATCCCATCCTTGATTTCCAAGGCGTCAACCAGTCTGGAAACCACATCGCGGGTAGCGGCAGGCTGGGTTTTGTTACGCAACCAGGTGGGGCCAACCAGAACCGGAAATTGGTCGGCAAGCGCGCGAATCATCTCGAAAGAAACCGAACCCGCGCCGATGATTACCCCTGAACGAAACTCGATGACCGGGATACCGCTCTCTCGTAAAGTGTCGCCAGTTTCGAGTCTGGAATACAGATGCGGGGCTAGTTTCTCATCCTCCCGATCCGCCAACCCGCCAAGGTAAATGATCCTTCCGACCCCGGCCATCGCCGCCATTGAACCGAGATTTCTGGCAGAAATCTGGTCGAGCCGATCGTATTGCTTACCGGCCGACATACTATGGACGAGATAGTAAATGACTTCACAGCCTTCTACCGCCGGAGGCAAACTATCGATCAGGGAGACATCTGCCTGGACTACCTCAACTTGATTAATCCACGCACGCCTGGCTAGTTTTCTGGGATCCCGCGCCAGACAACGGACTGAATGTCCCTTCTCCAACAATACCGGAATTAATCGGGATGCGATGTAACCCGACGCGCCAACAACCAAAATTTTTTTACTCACTCAATCTCTCCAGCCAGTTTGGCGATCTCGCGGGTAACCCCATCGAAAATAAATTTGTGGAACGGCCACATCGACGCCCAATAAGCCCACCCTAAAAAACCATGGGCATCAAAATAGGCAGTGGTGATTAATAGGGTGCTGTTACCTTCCTGCGGAATCGATTCAAACTCAAGCCAGGCTTTTCCAGGTAATTTCATCTCCGCGTAAAGCATTAAGGAACGGTCCTGCTCTAATGATTCAACCCGCCAAAAATCGAGTGAGTCACCTGGCGCCAATTCAGTCGGATGCCTGCGCCCCCTGCGTAGACCCACACCTCCAACCAGCTTATCCAGCCAACCACGCAACTTCCAGCTCCAATCCATATAAAGCCAGCCCCGCTCACCACCAATTCTGCAAAAAGCTCGAAATACCTTTTCAGGCGGTAAATTTACGATCAATTGGCGTTTCTCTACATACATCCCTTCCACCATCTGGAATTGGTAAGGATGGATGTCTCCCGCGCTGGTTACCAACGCGTCCCGAAAAGATGAAGGAATGTCACCATCGCGAATTTTAACCAAGGCGAACTGGACTGCCTCCTCAAAAGTGAGCAATTGAATCCGCGGGAAGAGTTTTTGAGCTTCGCTGTCATCCGCCATGCTTACCAGGTGTAAGCCTTCAATCAAAGGCAGAACAGTATTGTAGGATATTGGGGTTACCATGTGAACCCAGAAGGCTGAAAGACGCGGAGCGTAGAAGGGTGTTGGAATGAGCACTCTTTTTAGTTCACGAATTTCGGCATACGCTTTCATCATATCGGCATACGAAAGCTTACTCAGCCCGCCGATTTCGAGCAGCTTGCCGATACTCGCCGGCTGATTTAATGCTCCTTCAAGGTAATCAAGCACATTCCGAATCGCGATCGGATGAGCCTTGGAATAAAACCACTTTGGGCATACCAGGACTGGTTCTCGATCTACCAGAACCCGCATCATTTCAAACAAAGCCGAACCAGATCCGATGATCACACCTGAGCGAAATTCTGTGACCGGAATCTGCCCCAGACGCAAGGCATAACCTGTTTCGTGCCGGCTGCGCAAAAATTGGGAAAGTTTTGCCTGCGGATCGACGAGTTCCCCAAGGTAGATAATCCGCTCGATCTGGGAAGATTCCGCCGCCGCAGAAAAATTGTGAGCTATTTGGGAATCCCGGTCAACACTGGCGGAGTTCAATTGGCGGCTATGAATCAGAAAATATGCCACTGAGACGCCCGCCAATGCTCGCTGCAAGTCAGCCAGGCGCAAAGCGTCCCCCTCAACGATCTCCACCTGTTCAAACCAAGGCCTGCCGCGCACTCTTTCGATATCCCTGGCAAACACGCGAATTCGATAACCTTTTTCTAAAAGCCGGTAAACCAGCCGGTTTCCAACATAGCCGGTAACACCGGTTACCAGTATCAGCTTTTGTTTATCAAATTTTCCTAAATCCATCATTCAGTGTGCCTTGTGGTTTCGATCCCGTATATATTTAATATAATCGAAATTATGAAAGTTACATTTTTAGACCAGGTAATCAGTTCGCCGCTGATCGGTTTTGCCGCGGCATTCATGGCAGGCATCCCATTCGCGCGGGTCGCCAAACTGCCGATGAACTTTTATCTTATTTCCGCTCTGATACTGTTCCTTCTCAGCCTGGCAGCCTGGAAACTCAGCGCCAAGCAAAAAATAGCCTTGCTCATCATCCCGCTCTTTTTTATGTATGGAGCTCTTCGCTATGAGCTCTCCAATCAGCCATATCAAACTGATCATGTTTCTTTTTATCACAATTCCGAAAGGCACATTTATCTAACCGGCAGTGTCCAATCTCTCCCGGACGAACGTGACCAGGTTACCAATCTTAAGCTTTCCGCTAAATACATTGATCTTGGGTTTGGGGACCAGCCGGCCAGTGGAAATGTGCTGGTTAAGCTCTACACGCCTTATCAGGTTGAGTATGGCGACCGCGTGCGGGTCTATGGAGTGATGGAAGCGCCACCCGAAAGTGCCGAATTTTCCTACCGCGAATACCTGCTCAATCAAGGTATCACTTCGCTTCTGACCACTGACAATCTCACGATTTTACCTGGAGAAGACACTTCCTACTTTGGAAAACTTATAACCTCGACGCGAATGGCGATTTATGAAAGGGTGGAGCGGCTTTTTCCACCACCCAGCGCTTCTCTGGTAAACGGAATCCTCATAGGACTCGACAAACAAATCCCTCCTGAGACGGCTCAAGCTTTTATTGATACCGGTACTTCTCACATTGTTGCCATCTCGGGATTCAACATAAGTATTATCACCGCCATCCTGATAACCCTTTTAACCCGTCTGACAGGAAAAAGGTGGGGAACTCTGCTTTCAATTCTGGGAATCAGCATCTATACCCTGATCGCCGGCGCTGATCCGCCAGTAGTACGTTCCGCCATGATGGGCGGTTTGGCTGCCTTCGGTGTTCTGATTGGCAGGCGAAACGCCACCCTCACCTTGCTTTTCTTCGCCGGCATGATTATGACATTAATCGAACCGGCTACCCTCTTCGAAGCAGGGTTTCAACTTTCCTTTGCCGCGACACTTGGCATCATCAGTATGGTACCGCCCATGGAAGTATGGGTGCGAGAGCGACTTTCCGGGGTAATTTCTGAAGAGAGGTTGGATGGGATAGTTACGATCATCACCGATCTTTTTCTAATCACCTTTGCCGCCCAGGCAACCACCTTGCCTGTTATTCTGGCTCATTTTGGTAAGCTGTCATGGATTACTTTTCTGGCGAATCCTCTCATTTTACCGCTTCAACCGCCGCTGCTTATCCTCAGCGGAGCGGCAGTCATCCTTTCATATCTTTGGATTCCAGCCGGGCAGATTCTCGCCATGGCCGCATACCCGTTCGCCTGGGCCACAATCTGGATCGTTGAATGGCTCGCGCCTTATTCGAGTCCGAGCCTGCATTTCAATTTGGATAATACCGCTTTCATTGTGGTTTACTATTCTGTTTTGGTCTTCGCCGGAGCTGTCTGGCAAAGAACAAAATCCTGGTTCAAGCCGGCGATACTCCTCCCAGCGGCGCTGGTTGGTGTTTTTATTATTTGGCAACAAGTCGGCGGCTTACCAGACGGTAAAACCCACATTCTTATTCCCGCGGCAGGGAAAACTGATGCGCTCTTGATTACCACGCCGAACGGTGAGCATGTCCTGATCAATGGCGGTGACAAATCCTCAATTCTTTTGGAACACCTCGGCGAGACAATTCCGGCTTTTACCAAAAAGATCGATCTGCTGGTGATCGCCAATACACAGGAGAGCAACCTTTCCGCCTTGCCCAGTACAACGCAGCTTTATCCGCCTCAGCGTGTGATTTGGAGTGGAAACCGCGACGCGAGTTATTCGAGTCAGGTACTCTCTAACGATTTATTGACAAAAAAAATTCCTTTTGACTTTATCCAAACAGGCGATGTAGTCGATCTGGGTGGAGGTTTGGAGTTGAAGGCACTCCATGTCAATCAGCGGGGAGCGGTTTACCTGCTCACACAGGGTGGTTTCAGCCTTTTTCTGCCAATTGGGGTAAACCGGGAAGCGATTAATGACTTGGTGAGGTTGGAACCTCTGGCGGTTACCGGGTATTACCTCAGTGAGAATGGTTATCCTCCCGCCAACCCTCCAGATCTGATCAAAAGTTACCCGGCGGAGTTTTATCTGTTCGGTTTCGGATTCGATAATTTCGCCATCCTGCCTGACGAACAACTCCTGAATTCGCTTAATACCGCCAATTTGTTTCGCACGGATGTGAACGGATGGATCGAGATTGTGGTTGAGTCCGATCAGTACAGTGTCCGCACCCAGTACGGGGATTAGATAACTTTCAGGTCACCCCAGTTTTTACCGGAGCGCGCTTCGGTTTCAAGGCGAATCTCAAGTGGATAAGCGGTTTCCATCGTTTCCCGGGCAACCCGTGCCGCCAAATCTATCTCATCCACCGGACATTCGAACAAAATCTCATCATGCACCTGAAGTAACATTTTTGCGTGGCAATTCGCCTCTTTCAAGGATTTGGGGAGCTTGATCATGGCGATCTTCATGATATCCGCCGCCGTCCCTTGGATCGGTGAATTGATCGCCTCCCGTTCCTCACGCTGGCGCATCTGAGCATTCATCAAGCCTTTAAGTGCGGGAAAATAACGTCTCCGGCCTAACATGGTGGTTACATAACCCTGTTTTGCCGCCAGGGTCTTAATATCGTCCAAATATTTTTTTATGCCGGGAAACTGCTCGAAATATTTTTTTACAAAACGTTCCGATTCTCCCAGAGTCAGTTCGGTATTGCGAGTTAAACCAAACGCGCTCATTCCATAAATTAAACCAAAATTCACACTCTTGGCATGCCGGCGTTCATCCTTGCTGACCTGGTCAATCGGTTTGTTAAAAATCGCGGCGGCGGTCGCGCTGTGGATGTCCTCTCCGGCCTTGAAGGCGGAAAGCATTGCCTCATCAGCGCTCATTACCGCCACCAGGCGCAATTCCACCTGCGAGTAATCGACCGAAAGAAGAATGTAACCCGGATCGGCGACAAAGCCATTGCGCACCTTCTTACCAGTTTCTGTCCGGATGGGAATGTTTTGCAGGTTGGGGTTATTGGAAGCCAACCTGCCGGTTACTGATCCGGTTTGATTAAAAGAGGTATGAATCCTGCCAGTATCAGGATCGACTGAAAGAGGAAGTGAATCGAGATAAGTTGATTTTAATTTCGCGAGCTCGCGATGCTCGAGTACCAGTTCAATCATGGGATGCTGCTCACGGATGGTGTCGAGGACGTCCGCGGCGGTTGAAAAATGACCGCTGGCGGTTTTCTTCATCCGATCGGGCGGAGTTAAGCCAAGGTTTTTGAAGAGCACATCAGAAAGCTGTTGGGTCGATTTGATATTAAATGACATACCCACCATCTGATAGATGCTCGTTTCGAGTTCGTTTAGTTTGTTTTCCAACTCATCAGAAAACTTCTTAAAAAACTCGATATCGATCCGGATGCCGTTCATTTCCATTTCAGCCAGGACAGGAATGAGAGGCATTTCAATTTCCTCAAAAACTTTGATTAAACCATCCCGTTTAAGTTCCGCCAACATTTGAGGACGGAGGCGAAGGCAGACTTCGGCGTCCGCCACCGCGTAAGGTGCGGCTTTTTCCACCGAAACACGATCCATGGTTATCTGGTTCTTTCCTGTACCGATGAGATCTTCAATGTGGGTCATCTCATCCCCCAGCCGAACCTGAACAAGATTCTTAAGTCCCAGGTTGCGGGAGTTTGGGTCAATAAGCCATTCCGCGATCATGCTGTCAAAGGTCACCGGGCTGACATTAAGCCCATAACGAGCCAGAATCATCATGTCGTATTTGGCATTATGGGCAATTTTCTGCTTTGCCGGGTCAGTCATCGCCGACGATATCGCTTTGAGCGCCTCATCAAGGGAGAGATTGTTCCCTATCTGGTGCCTAATCGGAAGGTACCAGCCTTCACCGGGTTTCACCGCCAGAGAGATGCCCACCAACTCGGCTTGCATTTCGTTGGTAGAGGTAGTCTCGGTATCAAAGGAGATCACCTCGGCGGATTGCAGGGCGGCGGAAAGTTTATCCAGATCGGCCTGGTTGGCGACAATGTGGACGGTTGTTGCCAGGGTTTTGGAAATTTGATCGGTATGGCGGAGAGGTTCCCCGCCAAACATGGAAAGCTGCGAGCCTTTGATCGATTTTTCTTCTGTTTTCTTCTCCAAATTGGTTTCAAAGTCTTTTAATTTAGCAACAAGAGATCGAAATTCAAGTTCTTTGAAGAGGGTTTCCACCTTTTCCCGGTCAAAATCATGGGCGCGAGCCTTCTCAAGATTCAATTCAATGGCTACATCGGTCCGGATTCTGGCCAGATCTTGGCTCAGATAAGCCATCTGCCGGTCATTTTCCAATTTTTCGCGCAGTTTTCCCGGAATCTGATCCAGATTGGCGTAGATCTCATCCAAAGAAGAGTAGGTCGCGAATAAATTCTGTGCTGTTTTTTCACCAACCCCCTTGACTCCCGGGATGTTATCAGAAGTATCCCCTACCAAGGCTTTATAGTCCACCACCAGGCGGGGTGGCACTCCGAATTTGGCGGTTACTTCCTCGTCGCTGATGTAATCCCGCGAATCGGATAATTTACCCGCTTCAGGAAGGCTGACGATAATCATGCCGCCGACCAATTGAAGAAGGTCCCGGTCCCCGGTGATTATTTTTACGCCAATTCCTTTTGCCGCTACTTGTTTGGCGATAGTCCCCAGGACATCATCGGCTTCATAACCCTCCACCTCAAGGCGCGGAATATTAAAGGCGTCAACCAGCTGTCGGATTCTGTCGATTTGAGTGCGCAGATCATCCGGCATTTTTTCGCGGGTTGCCTTATAGTCCGAAAACATTTCATCTCGGAAGGTCTTTCCAGTATCGAAGGCAACCGCCAGGTAATCTGGTTTATCTGCCTGCAAAATCTTCATTAAAACTGTGGCAAATCCGTAAACTCCCGCAGTTGGTTCGCCGGCGGCGGTTTGCCACCGACCAGCCGCGGGGCCGTTATTCAACGCGAAGAAGGTACGGTAAGCCAGGGCGTGCCCATCGATAAGGTAAAGTTTTTCTGTCATGTTCCTCATTTTAATCCAAACAGCATACCAAAAACAACCGATCTGGATTTGAAACAGGCCGGCGAATTTACTATACTGTTGTTAGGTCACAATTTTTCACCGAAAAGGAGTCACCATGAAGAAGAACGCGGGAATATGGATCGACGTCGAGAAAGCCATGATTTTTTTTGAAGATACCAAAGAGGTCGTAACCATCCCATCTGAAATTTCGGAGGTCTTTCCTCCGAGCGGCAGCCACGGAAAAACCGGTATCGGCGGCAAGGATATCAAGCCGAGCGATTCATTAGACCGTAAGCTGGAGAAATTCAGGCATCTGTACTATAAGGAATTGATGGAAAGGATCAAAGATCGGAACTCGGTTTATATCCTTGGTCCAGGAGAGGTAAAAACGGAATTTGCCAACTACTTACGCCAGAATGGCATGGCAGAAAAGGTAAAAGGAGTTCACCCCGCCGATAAATTAACCCAAAACCAATTGGTTGCCAAGTTTACGGAGATTTTTGTATAAAGGGAACCATAACCAATCGGATAAAAATTTTAGCCCGGAGGATTTTCCTCCGGGTTTTTATTATTGATTTCAAAAATTTAGCACTCACAGGTCAGCAAGTTCCAATATTTTTTATGCCAATCTTTATGGCTATTTGTCATCTTGATTCGATGATGTGATTTGTACCATAATAAGATTGGGCAAGAATGATCTGCCCAATCAAAGACGAAGGAGTATTAATGGAAACCCCCTGGGAATACCGATATGCGCATCGCGTCAAAGGCATGAAGAGTTCGATCATTCGGGAATTGTTGAAATTAACCCAAGATCCGGAGATCATTTCATTCGGCGGCGGTTTGCCCGCCCCGGAAGTCTTTCCGCTTGAGGAATTCACCAAAGCAACCAATACTGTTTTACAGAACGAAGGCGCTTTAGCCTTGCAATACAGCGCCACCGAAGGTTATCTTCCCCTTCGCGAAATGATTACCCGACACAAGTCGCGCTATAGCGTCGCAATTCATCCCGATAATGTTTTGATAACCTCGGGATCGCAGCAGGCGCTGGATTTTATGGGTCGCCTTTTTATCAACCGCGGTGATTACATAGTGGTTGAATCACCGACCTATATGGGCGCTTTACAGGCATTCAATGCCTATGGGGCTCAGTACGTCGCCGTCCCTACCGATGAGAACGGGATGATCGTCGAGGAGTTAGAAAAAGCCTTGCGGGTAGGTCCCAAATTCATTTACATTCTGCCTAATTTCCAAAATCCGAGTGGAGTTACTCTCAGCCTGGAACGCCGTCAGCAAATTGTGGAATTGGCGGACAAGTACGGTGTCCCGATTGTTGAGGATGATCCCTACGGTCAATTACGCTATGAAGGTGACCACCTGCCTTCGCTTTCCTATCTGGATAGTGTTTACCGTGGCGACAATGGAGCCTATTCCGGCAATGTTATCTATATGAGTACCTTCTCCAAATTACTCTCGCCGGGCATCCGCATGGCTTGGGTAATCGCCCCTGAGAAAGTGATCAAAAAACTGGTTCAAACCAAACAAGGCGCCGACCTCCACTCCCCAACCTTTAATCAGATGATTGTTTATGAAGTTGGCAAGGGTGGATTCATCGATGAGCATGTAAAAAAGATTCGCCAAGTTTACAAGGAACGCCGGGATGTAATGGTTGAGACCATGGAAGAAACCTGGCCAGTGGAAGCCAGTTGGAATGTCCCCAAAGGCGGCATGTTCCTTTGGGGAAAAGTTCCCCAAAGTATTGATACCGCCATTTTGCTTGAGAAAGCGATCGCGAAAAAAGTGGCCTATGTCCCCGGAATGGCATTTACCGTCGACGAGTCCTGCAAAAACGCCATGCGCCTTAATTTTAGCTATAGCACGCCGGAAGTCATCCGCGAAGGAATGACTCGTCTCGGCACAATGTTAAAAGAGGAAATTTACAAGTAGTTATTCCTCGATGTAAGGAACGTAATCTGCCCGCGCGACGCCTTGCTCAAAAGCTTTGCGCGCCACGGCTTTGGCGACCGCTTTATGAACATCCTTATCCAATGGGTCGGGCACCAGATCGCCAGGTTTGGTCATATCCGCGATCGTAAAGGCGGCGGCAACTAGCATTTCACGGGTGATAGTGGACGCATTCGCGTCCACTGCCCCACGGAAGATTCCTGGAAATCCGAGCACATTATTGACCGATTTCCCATCCGCCGCGAATACCGCCCCGGCTCGCAAGGCTGCCTCCGGGTCTATTTCCGGGTTTGGATTAGAAAGCGCCAAAATAATCTGACCTTTCCGAATCATCTCCGGTTTGATTAAACCAGCCGCGCCAGTTGTCGCCACAACCACATCACAATTTGCCATGATTTCCTGCAAATTACTGGCAATTCCACCGTAAGCGACCAATCGATTGAGCGCGTCCGCGCTCAAATCCGCTCCATAAACCGGTTTCCCGGTCAAATTCATCAACATACGGGTTGTGGCAAGCCCGGCTGCCCCCAGCCCGATCTGACCGATCTTGAGGTCCTCCAATTTCCGGTCTACTCTTCTGGTGGCGGTAATCAGCGCGGCAGTCGTAACCACCGCGGTCCCATGCTGATCGTCATGCATGACTGGGATATCCAATTCCCTTTGCAGGGTCTCCTCAATTTCAAAACAGCGCGGGGAGGAAATATCTTCCAATTGGATTGCGGCAAAGGTAGGACTGATCGCCTTTACCGCGGCGATGATTTCCGCGGTGTCTTTGGTGTTAAGCAGAATAGGAAATCCGGAAAGACCTACCAATGATTCCATCAGCATGGCTTTTCCCTCCATCACCGGCATTCCCGCCAGAGGACCAATGTCTCCCAGACCGAGAACCGCGGTGCCATCGGTGACGATGGCGATCATGTGAGAAATGGAAGTGTAAGTGCGAGCCAGTTCAGGATTCTCAGCTATTTTGAGGCACACTTCAGCCACTCCGGGAGTGTATACCCGCCGGAGAGTGGTCATCGAATCGATTTCATAACGAGACCGAACGGCGATTTTACCTTTTACATGAAGCTGCAGGACTTCATCCCGAACATCAGTGATCACTGTGCCATGAAGTTCTTCAAGCTCTTCTAAAATATGCTCAAATTGGGGTAAGTCGCTGGTGTAGATAGTAATATCACGGGTCACGTGTTGCGAAGTTTCTGTAATCAGGCGAATGTCACCGACGGCTCCCCCGTGATCGGAGATTACATGCAGCGTTTTCGCCAATTGGCCAATCGATTGGTCATTGCGCACGCGAATGGTACGCATTACATTTCTTTCCCAGGCCATTTTTCCTCCAAATATTCGGGATCATCCCCCGATCTGATTCATTGAGCGATTCAATGGTATTTTTCCACTCGCAAGCTCGTGCCCCCAGGGTTTTTGCCAAACCGCATCCAGAACCATCTGACGTAGTAATTCAAGATCAGCGCCCTGACGCAAAGGAGTAAGCAGATCGATCTCTTTTTCCCGCAAGAGACACATGCGCAAAATTCCGTCAGCCGTAAGGCGCGCCCGGGTACAATCGGCGCAGAAAGGCAAGGTAACTGAGGAGATAAAACCAAGGCTGCCTTTGGCGCCTCGAATCTTGAAAATGCGGGCTTCGCCATCATATTTTCCGGTAACCTCTAATGGTCCAAACTCGCTTTCAATTTTTTCCTGAATCTGTTTCGCGGTTATCACATTATGAATTTGCAGATCGGTTACTCCACCGAACGGCATCATTTCAATAAATCGGAATTGCCAATCTCGCTCAAGAGTGAGCGCCGCCAGATCGATAACATCTTCTTCGTTATAGCCCTTCACCACAACCCCATTTAATTTAATTGGGGTCAGCCCCGCTTGCTCGGCCGCTAAAATCCCTTCCCAAACATCTTCCAGGCTTCCCCAGCGGGTGAGTCGTTTAAATTTTTGCGGGTCGAGGGTGTCAATCGACACATTTACTCGTTGCAGCCCGGCTTCTTTTAATGGGCGGGCAAGTTTTTTCAAGAGGACGCCGTTGGTTGTCATCGATAGCGATTTGACCTCTGGTATCTCGGCCAAGCCCTTTACGATCGAGGTGATATTTGCTCGAATGGTTGGCTCTCCACCGGTCAGTCGAAATTTATCGAACCCGAGGTTGGCGAATAATTTTGCCAAAAGGAGGATCTCATCATCCTGCATTAACTCAGCGTTTGGCCGGAAGGTTTGATCCTCAGGCATGCAATATACACAGCGCAGATTGCAATGATCTGTCAATGAGATTCTGAGATAATGAATGTTCCTTCCAAATCGGTCAATTGCCATTGTTTCTTCCCGTCACTGAGTGAGTAGTTTCACTATTATAGTACAAGCTTTTATTTGTTGTCATTTCGTTTGACGTTAAACTCTTACCGTGCTATCATCAAGTTAATTATTAGATCATTGTTTTGGTTTACTGCTGTGGCTAAAGCTTTGAAATTTTATTAGCAGCAGAGGATTTATTATGAGCATTCATTTTATTTTACGAATTATCGGAATGGTTGTGTTATCGGTGGCGGGTTATTATTGGGGAACCAAACTCCCGACCCCAGAGCAAGTACAAGACACCCCTTATTTCTTCTCAATCCTTCTCTCAGTCATTGGCGCCCTGCTTGGGTTAATCATCACGCCTTACATTACCATCTTACCCATGAAAAAGATTAAATCCCTGGTTCGATTGATTTCTGGGGAAACTTTGGTCGCTGGCTTTTTTGGCCTGGTAATTGGGCTGCTGATTGCTACCTTACTCACCACTCCTATCTCGTTGCTGCCTGATCCATTCGGCAAGATTCTACCCTTCGTGATTATGATCCTCAGTTCCTACCTCAGCATCTACCTTTTTGTGATGCGCAAAGAGGATATTTTCAATGTCATTCGATCGTTCAGCTCAGGTGAAGGAAAATTTAGCCGCGGCGACCACTCGCATGGCAACCAAAAGATGATTCTATTAGATACAAGCGTCATCATCGATGGGCGGGTGGCGGACATCGCCCGGACCGGTTTTTTGCCGGGTTATTTAAATATCCCGCGCTTCGTACTTAACGAGCTTCAATTTGTAGCCGATTCATCCGATAGCCTGCGCCGCCAACGCGGCAGACGCGGAATGGCCGTTCTATCTGAATTACAAAAAATTCCCAGCGTAAAGGTAAGCATCAGCGATCTGGACGCGGAAGGGGTAAAGGAAGTGGACGACAAGCTGGTAGTTTTAGCAAAACAGCTTAAATGCCCAATCCTCACCAATGACTACAACCTCAACCGTGTGGCTGAATTGCAAGGTGTTACGGTACTTAATATCAACGAACTCGCCAACGCGGTCAAAGTGATCGTACTTCCGGGTGAAATTCTCGCCGTCGCGATCATTCAGGAAGGTAAAGAATCCAACCAGGGTGTTGGTTATATGGATGATGGTACCATGGTGGTAGTAGATGGAGGTAACAAATTCATTGGCACTACCAAACAAGTAAGTGTTACCAAGGTTCTTCAAACGGCTGCCGGTAAAATGATCTTTGGCAAGATCGAAAACGATTGAGCCGTATTCCTCTCCAATTCACATCGGCTTGGATATAATAAGTGCCATCAGGAGATGGAACCATGATCCGTTTATATAACACGTTAAGCCGCAAGAAAGAAGATTTCGTCCCACTTGAAGACGGTGTTGTAAAAATGTATGTCTGCGGTCCTACCGTTTACAACGACGCTCATGTTGGCCATGCCATGTCCGCCTTGGTATTCGATATCATCCGCCGCTATTTTGAATTCCGCGGATTTTCGGTTAAGCATGTCATGAACTACACCGATGTGGATGATAAGATTATCAGCCGCGCCAACCAGATGGGCGTCGAGCCTTTAACCCTCTCTGCCCAGTACATCAAAGACTTCGATCAAAACCTTCAAGATCTCAACATTTTACCGGCTACCGCCAAACCACGGGTGAGCCAAACCATGCGCCAGATTTTGGAATTCATTCAAGGTCTGGTTGAAAAAGGCTTTGCCTATCCCGCGTCCAACGGGGATGTATATTTTCGGGTCGAGCGGGATGAAGATTACGGCAAACTCTCCGGCCGCAAGTTAGCCGATATGCAAGCCGGCGCGCGAATTGAGATCGGTGAACAGAAAGAAAATCCGCTTGATTTTGCCTTGTGGAAAGCCGCCAAACCTGGGGAACCCGCTTGGGAAAGCCCCTGGGGTAAAGGCCGCCCAGGATGGCATATTGAATGCTCTGCCATGAACCTGGCGGAATTGGGCGAACAGATTGATATTCATGGCGGTGGAAACGACCTCATCTTTCCACACCACGAAAACGAGATCGCCCAGTCAGAATCCTACACCGGTAAGCCTTTCGCCAGATATTGGATGCACAATGGAATGCTCCAATTGAGCGGCGAGAAAATGTCCAAGTCGCTGGGTAACATTATCAGCATCAGGGAATTCCTTGAAGAACGAAACGCGGATGTGATGCGGATGTTGGTTTTGAATGGAACTTATCGCGCTCCGCTGGTATTCAATGAAGAGACCCTCGATGCTGCTCAAAAAGGCTTGGAGCGTTTGTCTTCCGGATTACGCCCCGCGAGTGGCGCTGGTGCCGCGATGGATGTCGTCACCCGTGTGGAAGAACAAGCCAAACAAACCGAGTCAGATTTTATCCGCGCCATGGATGACGACTTTAATACAGCCGGCGCGGTAACGGCATTATATGACCTCGTCCGTGTGCTTAACACCGCCAAGGATGCCGACGCGTCGCCAATCCAGATCGAAAAAGCGCAACAAAAGTTACGCGATCTGATTAATGTTCTCGGTTTACGCCTTGAGGACAAGCAAGGGGACACCGGAAGTGAAAAATTTATCGAGCTTCTCTTGGAGGTACGCCGGGAGGTCCGCGCCCAAAAGTTGTGGGCACTTTCTGATTTGATCCGCGACCGCCTTAAAGAACTCAATGTAATTGTCGAGGATTCCAAAGATGGATCAAAGTGGAGGTGGGGTTAAGTATGAATCAAACCGTCGATGACAATTCTTACAAGGTAATCAAACAGCATCCCCTGGTAATTGTCCTTTCCGGTCCGTCCGGGGTTGGCAAAGATAGCGTGCTTATTTTAATGAAGGAAATGGGTTTACCATTTCATTTCGTTGTCACCGCGACCACCCGTCCAATTCGGCCAGGGGAAGTAAATGGGAAAGATTATTTCTTTGTCAGCAAGGATGAATTCGCCAGAATGATCGAAAATGATGAACTTCTGGAGTACGCGATTGTTTACAACGATTACAAGGGTATCCCCAAAAAGCAGGTCCACGACGCGCTTGACTCGGGTATGGATGTTGTTTTACGCATTGATGTACAAGGCGCTGCGACCATCCGGCGTTTAATTCCGGATGCGGTTTTGATCTTTCTTACCACCGAAGATGAGGAATCCCTGATCAATCGGCTTAATAGTCGCAAAACGGAATCTTCTGAAGGTTTGAGTTTACGCAAGGCAAGTGCCCGTCAGGAACTCAAAAAAGCTCCAGATTTTGATTATGTAGTCATTAATCGTGACGATGACCTGGAAGGTACTGTTCATGTGATTCGTTCGATCATCACTGCTGAACATCACAAGACACCCAAAGGAACATCACCCCGTGAATGAACCGGATCAAACTGAATCAAACCAAGTTCGACCGAATATCACCGACAAACTCGTCAAACCAATCGTAACCTATGTACTGTTGGGCGTTACGATCGTGCTTTATCTGGCACAAGTCCTGACCGAAAGATTTTTAGGTTTCGATCTTCCAGCCGCCTTCGGGATGAAAATCAACGAGCAGATTCTGGCTGGTGAATATTGGCGATTGCTATCCCCCGCCTTGCTGCATGGTTCGTTGACCCATATTGCCTTCAATATGTATGCCTTGTTTGTGATTGGCGCGGAGCTTGAAAAAAGGTTTGGTCACACCCGTTTTGGTCTGCTCTACCTGGTTGGGGCTTTTGGCGGGAATACATTTTCCTTCCTCATGTCACCAAATCCCTCGCTAGGTGCCTCAACCTCAATTTTTGCCTTGCTTGGGGCCGAAATCGTCTTCTTTTATCAGAACAGGGGCGTTTTTGGCAAAGGAGCCAAACGTGCCCTCCAGAACGTGATCAGTATCGCGGTGATCAATCTGATCATCGGACTCTCACCCGGGATTGACAACTATGCCCACCTTGGAGGTCTCCTTGCCGGCTTGTTGTTCACCGCCCTAGCGGGACCTCTTTTGACGGTGGATGGCATTTTCCCAAATTTTCAGGTTGTGGACAAACGCCCGCGATTCAGCCTTGTTTGGGCTGTTTTAGCGAATGTGGTCTTATTCTCTGTCATGCTTGGATTTAAAATTTAGGCCAGATACTTAATTATAAAACATCATTTGTGATTTATTTCACAACATAATCAGGTATAATTGTAAAATCAAACATTCTCTAAGACGAGGTACCAATGAAACAAATTTGTGTTGTAGGTGTAGGCTATGTTGGAATCGTTACCGGCGCTTGCTTTGCTGATCTTGGCAACAAGGTCATCGCGCTGGATGTTAACAAGGAAAAAGTTGATAACCTCAAGAAAGGCATCATGCCGATCTACGAGCCTGGTTTGGAAGAATTGGTTACCCGTAATGTAAAGGCTGGGCGGTTGAGTTTTACCACCGATTACAAAGAAGCGCTTGACGGCACCGAGTTTGCCTTCATTGCCGTTGGCACTCCCTCCGCGGTTAACGGTGAGGCTGATTTGCAATACGTCGCCGCGGCTGCCCGCTCCATCGCTGAAAATTTGACCCAACCAATCATCATCATCAATAAATCTACCGTACCCGTTGGTACCGGTGATTGGGTCTCCGACATTGTTAAAAAAGCCCAGAAAACGGATGTTGATTTTTCTGTAGTCAGCTGCCCCGAATTTCTGCGTGAAGGTTCCGCGATTGGTGACTTCATGAATCCGCACCGCACCGTACTTGGTTCTACGGATAAAGACGCCGCCAGCAAGGTTGCCCAATTGCACCTGCCCTTGCGCGCCCCAATTGTGATTACAGACTTACGCACCGCTGAAATGATCAAATACGCCAGTAACGCCTTTCTGGCGACCAAGATTTCTTTCATCAACGAAATTGCCAACATCTGCGAGGTTTTAGGCGCGGATGTAAAGGAAGTTGCCGCCGGCATGGGTTACGACGCCAGAATCGGCCGCCACTTTTTGGATGCCGGACTTGGCTGGGGCGGCTCTTGCTTCCCCAAGGATGTGCTTGCCTTGGCTTACATGGCCGAAGAAGCCGGTATTGATCCCAAGATTCTGAACACGGTTATGGATGTGAACTACGGCCGCCGCAAGACCGCTGTCGATCATATTCGCGCCATGGTTGGAGGAGATTTGCGCGGAAAAACCATCGGTTTGTTCGGTTTGGCATTCAAACCCAACACTGACGATATGCGCGACGCCCCCTCGATTGATATTGCCCAAGAGTTGGTTGAGCAAGGCGCCAGTGTAAAAGGTTACGATCCGGTATCCATGCAGATTGCGGCTGAACGATTGCCAGCTGTGGAAATGGTCAATGATCCTTACGAAGTCGCCAAAGACAGCGACGCTGTAATGGTCATCACCGAGTGGAACGAATTCAAGCAAATAGACTTGGACAAACTTAAAGCGATCATGAAAGCCCCAGTGGTTTATGATGGCCGCAATATCTACGACCCTAAAACCATGAAGGAAAAAGGTTTTATCTACCGGGCGGTTGGGCGCTAAACCCAGGTAAAATCATAAAGTCGGGTAAAATTTACCCGACTTTATTTTTTCAGGAACCCTATGAAAACACCACCCGTTTGTAATTATGAAGGATCCGATTACCAGCAAAGCTTCTGGGATGAGGGCGGCAGGCAGTATGAAGATCTGGCGGAAGCAGCCGCTTTGCGCCAACTTTTACCGCCTTCCGGAAATTTGATGTTGGAATTAGGCGCCGGCGCGGGAAGAAACACACTCCGCTACAAAGGTTACCGCCAGGTTGTGGTGTTGGATTACTCGAAGACCCAACTGGAGCAAGCCAAAGCCCGCCTGGGCTCTGGCGCGGAGTACATTTATGTCGCCGCTGATATTTACCGCCTTCCTTTCAAAAACGGGCTTTTCGACGGGGCGACCATGATCCGAACCCTTCACCACATGCGCGAACCAGAGCTCGCCCTCAGTCGGATTGAGCGTACACTTGCTCCGGGAGCAGTTTTCATCCTCGAATACGCCAACAAACTTAATCTCAAGTCAATCGGTCGTTATTTCCTTGGCAAACAACGTTGGAGTCCATTCAGCCATGAGCAGGTGGAGTTTGTTGAGTTAAATTTTGACTTTCATCCCGCCCACATTCGTCAGATAGTAAGCAAACTTGGATTAAAGGTCGCCGAAACTCGGACTGTTTCACATTTCAGAATCGGGTTCTTGAAGCGCGTCTTCCCAGCCAGGTTCCTGGCGGCGGTGGATGGTTTCATTCAACCGACCGGAAATTTATGGCAGCTCACTCCCAGTGTTTTTCTGCGTTTGGAAAAATCGGGAGAGCAGTCAGAGGCGCGTGAAGGTTTGCTTCAACCGTTGGATATTTTCGCGTGCCCGGATTGTGGCGGAGCCTTGACCGGTGAGAACGAACTTCTTCGCTGTTCAGCATGCGATAAAGCCTGGTCCGCCAAAGATGGCATTTACGATTTTCGTCAGCCAGTTTAATTTCATTTAATCCCAGCCAATAATACAGCCGCCCGGTGGGCGGCTGTATTTAATTCACTTCTAAGGTTCGCTGTGGTAAAAAAGGGTTGGCTAATTCCTAGGAGATTACACCTAAATTCTTACCAACCTTGCCAAAAGCCTTCAGCCCAAAATCGAGGTCATCGATGCTATGGGAGGCGGAAATCATCACCCTTATCCTCGCCAAACCACGCGGTACAGTTGGGAAACCGATCGACATGGCGAATACACCTTCTTCAAACAATGCCTTACTGAATTGTTGTGCCAATGGCGCTTCTCCCAACATGACTGGAGTAATCGGAGTTTGGCTGACTCCGGTATTAAAGCCCATCGACTTCATCCCTTCCTTGAAGTATTTAGCATTGCTCCAAAGGCGGTCAACCAATTCGGTTGATTCCTCAAGTACTTCTACGGCCGCGATGCAGGCATAAACATCTGGAACTGTTACAGCCGAGGAGAAGAGAAATGGTCTGCCGCGTTGGCGCAGCCATTCGATAATCAAGGCATTTCCGGCGACCATGCCGCCCATCACCCCAAAGGCCTTGGACATCGTACCGACTTCAACATCGACCTTGCCATGCAGCCCATAATAATCCACAATTCCACGCCCACCTTTGCCAAGCACACCTTCGCCATGGGCATCATCGACCATGAAGATCAGGTCGTATCGTTTCGCCACTTCGTACAAGGCTGGCAACGGGGCAATATCACCATCCATACTGAAAACACCATCGGTAACCACCAAACCCCGCCGAAAATCACTCAGGTTGGTAACAATTTGTTCTTCCAGAGATTTGGGATCATTATGTTCATAGGCAATTATTTTTGCCCCAGACAGGCGGCAACCATCAATGATGCTGGCATGGTTTAATTTATCGGAGAAGATTACATCACCTTTGCCCACCAGAGCCGGTATTGTCGCCAGATTGGCAACAAACCCACTTTGAAAAGTGATCGCCGCCTCAACGCCCTTAAAACGGGCAAGACGCTGCTCCAGTTCAATATGAGGGGACATGGTGCCGGCAATACTGCGAACCGCGCCTGGCCCTACCCCCAAAGCACTTGCTCCGCGTCGGGCGGCTTCCACCACCCGCGGGTGATTCGCCAAGCCGAGGTAATTGTTCGAACAGAAATTAAGCCTATCTTTGCCCTCAATCCGCAACCAGGCGCCTTGGGCAGATTCTAACGTTCGGATGTTGTTGTAAAGTCCCGCTTCCCGCAGGCTATTCAGCTCATCCTTGATCCATTGCAATTCAGCCATTTGACCTCCAAATTGATGATTACTTCTATTATCCAATAAAACCGTCCTCGGTTATAACACCGATGGACATTAATGCCTGACGAACTTTTTCACGGGCGTCTTTGGGAATGACCACCGTAGTGGTGTTCAACTCTTCCCGTATAAATCGAGCGGCGTTGGTCTTTTTTAGTTCAGCGATCACGGATGGGTTCTTGACTTTCAGTACAACCACATCTTTGAAGGAAGCCTCGATCCCGTTTTTTTGCCATCGCTCCACAGATTTTTGGAATAAGGGCGGTATGGGCTGGTTGCTGTTTTTTTTCAACAAACTCAGCAAGTGATCCACTGTCAAACCTTGCTCTCGTGCCCGGCTGAGACTTGAGTGGGTAACCTTGTAAATATAACTTTCTCGCGTAATTCGGGGAGATTCACAAAAACGGGAGAGATGATAACGGACTACGCGGGGTACATCTCTGGTGGCAACTATCTGCCCATCATTGGACGCGCTGAGTGAACCATCCTCCTTAAGCATGGACAAGCCCTTAGGTAACACACGAAAAGCAAGCGGCTTGCTTCCCTCCTCCGGACATGCCAGGTCCAGCATGCCAAGCCAGAACATCGGCCGGATAAGTTGATATTCAATCTGTTTGCCTTCGACCTCATCCCAATGCCGATACCCTTTTAAATAGTCGCCCGTAGTTCTACTCTTTAACAGCCATACTTCGTAATTTCCGGCAGGACGTTGGAAATCTGGGTCTTTATCCTTAATGTATTTGATGAAGGAATTTAAGTTCCACCATTTTCCCGGTGGAACTTTACTCAAATGCTCGAGTACGAAAGACCGCGATTTTTCTGGTTGATTGACCAGGTAACCCTCAATCTCGATATCGGGTAAATTGCGCATTTCATCAAAGGAACGCGACTCCAGCCAGGAACTGATAAGCCAGCTCAAAGCTTGCTCACGGTCTAATTCCAAAAACCGCTTTACTTTCTCGGTATCCAGGTTGTTGTCAACTTGGAGTATTCCCAAGCCTCTAAGCAGCCCTTCCGCCTCAACCTGGTTGATGACCAAATTCGGATATGACTGTTGATTGCGTAGTGAACAAATGACGGTGGTAAGGTCGTTGAGAATATCCAGCTCTCGTGGTTGAATCCAGGAATATTCTGCGGCCGTAGCACTGCGGCCCGGATACTGAGTCCCCACATAAACGTCAGGAGCGATATCAGCGATGTGTTGATCCGCTGTGAAGCTCGACAGTTCTGCGGGCTCGTAACCTAACAACTCTAAACCTTCCATGATTTCATCCGGGAGAAAAATCTGTTCGGTCTGATCCACGTCTTGCTTAAGATAACCTTTTCCGATTAATCCCCGATAAAATAACACTTCAGTTGCCGAAATAGGAGAATCATAAAGTCGTTCACGATCTCGCTTACCCGCCCCTACCTCACGCAATTCACCAAATTTCCGGGTAAATTGATTTAAGGGCATTTTCCCGCCACGGGAAACGAGTTCGTTGATTCCTTCCAGTGAATGTTCATCCAAGCCATCGATCACCCCGCTTAGATGTTCAATATCACACATATTTTCAACCAGCTCAGATAAGGCTCGCTCAGGCTCGGGATAGTTAAGCTCGAACCCCCAAAACATGGCGATGACCCGGTAATAGTTCAGATCGCCCGCAGGCAAAGATTGTTTAATGGTTGGCATAAGCTTCAGCGGAGACCGCACTTCTTATTTTAACCCAGCCTTGCCCAAAGAATGAAATCTTTCTGCGTTGGTTATGTTAAAATGGTATGGTAAACAGAATGGAGCAACCATGACCGCACCTTTTACCCAACCTACTCCCCTCACACCAAGAAAAAAAGCCATTCTGGTTGGCGCCAGCCGTGGATTGGGCGCCGCCATCGCCAAACAACTGGCTTCCGAGGGTTATTTGATTGCCCTCCTCAGCCGTTCATCAGAGGATTTAAAATCCTTGAGTGAAGAAATTAATCAAACCGCCGGTGAGGTTGTCGCGCGGGACTACTACCATGATGTAAAAAATTTTGGCGAGGTGGAAACACTACTACCACGTTTGATCAGTGATCTCGGTGGACTTGACCTATTTATCTTTAATTCAGGTATCTTAAATCAAACCGCTATGGAAGAATTCAATTTTGCCTCGGATCAAGAGATGATTGAAGTTAACTTAATCGGCGCTCTGGCTTGGTTCAACCCTGTCGCAAAAGTTTTCCAATCCATAGGTAGCGGCCACATGGTCGGTATCTCATCCGTAGCTGGCGATCGGGGGAGAATCCTCAATCCCGCCTATGGCGCATCAAAAGCCGGTCTGAGTTCGATCCTCGAATCCTACCGCAATCGGCTCACCCGTAAAGGAGTGCGCGTACTAACGGTAAAACCCGGATTTTTGGATACCGATATGACCAAGGGTAAAACCGGGCTCATGTTCATGACTTCCCCCGCGGATGCCGCCGCCCAAATCAGTAAAGCCATCCACTCAGGTAAGCAAACAGTCTATGTTTCTCCTATTTGGGGAATCATCATGCTGATTGTTCGTCTGATTCCCTCATTTATCTTTCGAAAATTGAGTTTTTAACGGAAACCTCATGAGCCTTGCATTGACCCAAAAAGAACTATTCCAGGATTTTGAGAATTTCGGTCATTCGCTTAACGCGCCAAGCATCCGTTTTTCGCCAAAAAATAACGAAGAACTGCATGAGGCGTTCAAAGAAGCGGAGCGGCGCGGTTTTAAAATCGCCTTTCGTGGCGCTGGACGATCCTACAACGACGCCGCGTTAAATGGTGGCGGTATGATGGTTACCTTTGAAAATATGAAAGAAATTCTCGAATGGGATCCAGAGAGCGGCATCGTCACCGTTCAACCAGGAATCAGCCTGGGTGAATTATGGCAAAGAGTTCTACCTGATGGCTGGTGGCCTCCTGTAGTCAGCGGAACCATGACCACTACCCTCGGTGGATGCCTTGGCATGAACATTCACGGCAAGAATAATTTCCGACTGGGAACGATCGGCGAACATGTCCTGAAATTTAACGCCTTGTTGCCAAATGGCGCGGAAATAACATGCTCGCCTGACCTTAATAGCGACCTCTTCTATTCGATGATCGGCGGTCTGGGAATGCTTGGGGCCTTTACCTCGATCACCTTGAAAATGAAGCGAGTTTACTCCGGATTTTTGCGGGTGACCCAGTACCCTGTTCAAAATTTGAATTTACACCTGGAAGCAATTGAGTGTGACGCTCCGCTACACGATTATACAGTGGGCTGGCTGGACGCGACCGCCGGAGGAGATTCGCTGGGCAGGGGACAAATTCATGTCGCCGATTATCTGCATGATGGCGAAGATTCTGATCCGGCAACCTCATTGCGCGTAGATCACCAAACCTTACCGGCAACCATGTTCGGTTTCTTTCCAAAATCCATTATCCATTACTTCATGACCCCTTTTATGAATAATTTTGGAACCCGTTTTGTGAATAGCGCGAAGTACCTTGCCTCTCTGCGCACCTCCACTTATTTACAATCACATGCCGCCTTCCACTTCTTGCTGGATTACGTCCCGAATTGGGAGTTAGCCTACGGAAAACAGGGCCTCATTCAATATCAAACTTTTCTTCCAAAAGCAAGTGCGCTTGACACCTGGAAGGAAATGCTCATCACCAGCCAAAAAAGGGGAATTCCTTCTTATTTGGGGGTAACCAAACGGCACAGGCCGGATCAATTTTTGCTGTCCCATGCCGTGGATGGCTTCTCTCTGGCTTTCGACTTTAAGATCACAAAGCAGAATCGGAGAGATCTTCGAACCATGTTAACCGAATTTGATAACATCACCACCAACAATGGCGGTCGATTTTATCTTGCCAAAAATAGTGAAACCAGTTCCAAAACTGCCCTGGCATATTTAGGCAAACCAGCAATCGAAAAATTTATCCAGCTTAAAAAACGTACCGATCCGGATTTCATCCTTGAATCGGATCTTTTCCAAAGGATTTTCGGCGCTTTTGTTAAATAGAAAGGAAAACGCAATGGCTTCCAAATTATCAATTGTCTTCCAAACTCCTCCCTTGAAAGGCTTGGATATCGCCCTTTCCAAGCCGAGGATTACCATCGGCAGAGACCCCAACAACGACATCGTTATTGATCACATCGAGGTTTCCCGTAAGCACGCAGTTATTGAAGTACATGACAGCGTAGTAACAATTACCGATATCGGCTCCCTCAATGGCACATATGTGGATGGAAAGCAAATCAGCGTGGCCACTGAATTAATACCCGGTCAGGTAATTGAAGTTAGTGAAGCGGTACGCTTCGTCCTTATGGAACAAGACAGTCCAGCGGAGAAAACCGCCATGTTAGAGCCTGAGGCAATCCCGCAAGCCCCCAAAGTGGTCGACAGTTTGCAGCCTGATGATCGTGGACTGGATGATTTTGAACCGTTTTATTCTGAGGAACCCGTTGAGGAAATTCCACCTATCTTTGAAACCCCGACCGAAGAAAGTGACAAGTCTCGAAAAACCGTTCTTCTTGTGGTCGCGCTCATGCTCGGTTTGCTGATCCTCGGTGTGGTTGGTTTTATCTGGTATATCGACTACTTCTCCCTTTGGTGCGACGTTCTTCCCTTCCTCTTCGAGCCGGGTTTGTGTCCATAAAATGACTGAGAATCTGCCGTATAATCCATCCCCAAAATGGAATTCGGTCACCAAGATCATCGCCGGCTTTTCACTCGTAGCGGTCATTGGCGGGCTGATAATTCATTTTCAATCCATTTTGCCGCAAATCTTGCTTCTGATCATGATCGCTTACATCGTCAACCCAATCGCGAATTTCGTACGATCAGTAACCCATCTTCCGTGGAAGGCAAGCGTCGCCATCGTGTTTATTGTTTTGGTTGGCGCTTATGTAAGTCTCATCACCTGGAGCGGTTTTAGTGTAGTCAAGCAAACCCTCAATCTGGTTGATTTGATGCGCGACGGAATGAATCAACTGCCAGAATTGTATCGAAACTTTATTAGTACACCTTTGGTGATCGGACCCTTCGTTTTTGACTTTTCCAGCCTAAATATCGCCGCTTACGATCAACAGATTATCGAATCCTCTCAAACACTGGTTAAGCTCATTGCCGATGGTTTGGCAAAATTTGCCAGCGGGACCGCCAATTTCCTTGGTTGGTCCTTTATCATTTTCCTGGGAGCGTTTTTTGTTCTCTTTGAAGAAAATGAATCTTGGAAAGGAATTTTTGACGTGGGAATACCAGGTTACGAAAAGGATATTAAAGGATTTCGAGATCACATATTTCACATCTGGAATTCTTTCTTCCGAGGACAAATTACAGTGATGTTGATCGCGACAGTGGTTTACATCATCGTACTCAGCGCATTTAACGTAAAATACGCCCTCGGAATTGCTGTGATAGCGGGTTTGGTGCGCTTTGTGCCTTATGTTGGACCGTTTTTCTTCTGGGTGATTCTAATCATCGTCACTCTTTTCCAAGAAAACACCGCCTATGGTTTGGATAAAACTTCTTACATTATTTTGGTCGTGGTAATCTCATACCTCATCGACCTGCTGATGGATTACATTATCAATCCCCATATCATGTCCACCGCTCTCAAAGTTCACCCAGTACTCATTCTCATCGGGGTCATCGTCGGTTATGGATTATTAGGATTGCTTGGGGTGCTGATCGCGGCGCCACTGGTGGCGACGATCATCTTTACCATGCGTTATATCTATCGCAAGCTGATGGATCTTGACCCTTGGGAGGGGATTGAGCCTGTTCCGGAAGGCGGAAAAGCGGAAAGCAAACCATTATTTAATACAGAAAAGATTAGAGCCTTTTTTTCAAAATTCAAGCTAAAAAAGTGACATTTTATTCAAGATGTTCTATAATAGGTAGAAATATTGAGGAGAACGAACATGCCAAAGAATCCCGAACCTACTACTGAAACCCTGTCAGAAACCGAGAATTACCTCGTTTGGAAAGCTGACGAACCTGATGGCGAAACGACCTACCATGTTGAACTTGGTAACGTAACTGTCCATTTCTTCAAAGAAGAATGGGACGAGTTTATTGAACT
>DATMWA010000043.1:0-120373 GCA_035562755.1 Anaerolineales bacterium | reverse complement strand
CGCTCTTTAAAAGGCGCCAACGCGCCTTTTTTATTTTTTCTTTTTCTTTGGTTTTTCGATCTTATAACCAAAATGGGATAAAACTTCCTCATTATCCCGCCAATTTTTTTCCACTTTTACCCGCAATTCTAAAAACACCTTTCTATCGCTCATTTCTTCAATCTGCTGGCGGGCGGCAATGCCGATCTGTTTCAACATGGAACCGTTTTGCCCGATTACGATCCCTTTCTGCGAATCACGTTCAACAAATATCGTGGCGTGGATGCGTGCCCCCGTCTCACCTCTTTCCGTAAACTCATCAATGCGGATATTGATGCCATGCGGAACTTCGGAACGCAGATTTAACAAACATGATTCCCGAATTAACTCCGCGGCGAGCTCTCTTTCATAGAGGTCAGTAACCATTTCAGGATCAAATTCTGGAATTCCTTCGGGCATTTGGTTGATGATGGCTTGGAGAAGATTCTTAACCCCTGCACCCTGAGTGGCGCTAATCTGATGAATTTCTCCAAAATCAAATAGATCACGATATTCGTTCTCAAAATCTATCGGCTGTTCATCGGTGAGGTCAATTTTATTCAGCACCAGAAATATTTCTGGGCGCCCCTTGATTATTTTTAGCTTGGACGCGATAGCCGCATCTTCGGGACCCGGTGCTGAAGTTGAATCCACCAGCCACAAAGCCAGATCAACCCCATCAAGAGCCTTTTCAGCTTCCTGATTTAAGAATTCACCAAGCTTGTGGTGTGGTAAGTGAATACCAGGTGTATCAAAAAATACTAACTGGTAATCATCGGTGGTTAAAATTCCGAGCTGGCGTTTACGGGTGGTTTGTGCCTTGTGGGTAACCGAAGCGATCTTTTGGCCAACGAGAGCATTGATCAGGGTTGATTTTCCAACGTTTGGCTTTCCGATGATTGCGATGTTGCCTGTCTTCATGAGATTCCTTCTTAATTGTCAGCTTTTACTTTCGAGATCTAATAGCCATTGTTTGGTAGCTAAACCGTATCCTGCGCCATAGCCGTGCAGACTCCGGTCACTGCCCAATACGCGGTGGCAGGGTATAACAATTGGGATCGGGTTGGTCGCTTCCGCTCTACCAACCGCTCTGGCGCCATTTGGGCTGCCCGCCAAAAGCGCGACTTGTTTATATGATTTTGTCTGACCACAAGGAATCTCAAATGTGGCCCGCAAGGCTTTTTTCTGAAATTCCGTGAATTGATCCCAATCAATTGGCAGTTCAAAAGTACGCCGCTTTCCATCCAGATATTCTTTCAACTGCTTCTGAACAAGAAGAACCAGGTCGGTTTGGCTGGACTGTGTTTCGGTGATTTGATTTTCGGATAAAAAGCGTTCGCGGGTTGTGGGAAAATCCAGGATAAACAATCCTCGAGGGTTTACCGCAAACCAAATTTCGCCCAATACAGGATGAATTAACTGACCAATACTGATTTGATCCATATTTTCCTTCTTTCTGATCACCCAACAAGTTTAACATACTCAACGAATAACAATTTTTTCGATAGTCGGTAGATCGTAGGGTAATCGTAGGGTAAGCGTCAAGCCGACCGCCTAATGAGGTGATATATTATTGTTAACTTTTGATTTCTCTTCTCCTCCTTTGAAATTGAGAGCCGGGGCTGGCTACCTCGGCTCTCTGTATTTAATCTGAAAAAGGTAAAATATTAACCATACAAATGTGGAGGTTCTTATGCCCGCGACAATTAGTGTAATCGGATTGGGACAACTCGGAACTGCTTTTGTCTCTGCCATATCAAAATACAATGACCAGATAACGGTTCAAGCTTATGACCCTGATCGAGGAAAATTTGCCCGCCTGATGGAATTGGGTATTCTTAAAACCTCAGAGATGAATTTGCCCTCCGTAGTAAATAACGCCACTTTATTGGTGGATTGTTCCCCTTATAGCGCGGTAAAGCAAAATTTGGCGTATTACGCCGGGAACCTGCCCGCGGGCTCTATCTACTTGTGTTGTGCCCCGAACAAACAAAAGCTTTCCGCCGAGTTTGAAAGCGAAGAAAAAAGCAAAATTTCATTTGTCGGCCTGGCAATGACATTTAATCTTGAAAAACAACGGACGATCTTGCCAAAGAAAATTTTTTCTGACAAAGATCTCTTTGAAAACGCGTCCATAGGAGTTTCTTTTTCCAAGGGCGCGGATGAAACTGTTGTAAGAAAAGCCTTTGATCTGATTGCCTTGCTGGGGGCGAAAGGTATCCTCATGGACCATCATGAGGCAGATCTTACGGAGGATAGGGTTTACATAAATCCACTCTTGCAGGCAGCCGTCACACTTACCGCAGCATCAGAAACCGGTTGGTTGGAAGCAAGCCAATTTTCCGGATATGCTTTTACCCAGCTTGCCGCCATCTCAGGGGTAGAATCTACGAATGACCTCGCAGAAATTTTGCTCGACCGGCCAGAAGGAGCCTTGAGATGGCTAAGTGCCAGCAGGGATAGCGCTAAAGAGCTGGAAAAATCCATAAGTTCGGGGGACAAATCAAGTTTATTGGACCATTTTATTTCTTTGGAGAAAACCAGAACTGAATTTTTGAAGAGATATGGAACTGGCGGGGTTCAGACTTTGAATCAGAACCGAATATCAGAGTCTTTTATTCAAAAAATCATGGGTGTTTTTAGCAGGCGAAATGGATAAGCAATACTATTGCTATATCGTCCGCTGCGCCGATGATTCTCTCTATACAGGAATTTCTACTGACGTAGAACGCAGGGTGAAACAGCATAACGCTGGTCGAGGCGCCAAATATACCAGTCAGAGATTGCCTGTGGAATTGATCTACACTGAACCCGTTGGTAATCGGGCAGAGGCTTTAGTGAGAGAAAGGGCAATAAAAAAACTTCCTCGAAGTAAAAAATTTTCTCTGGCTTCCTCAAAACCATAATTATCAATTTTCAAAATTCAACGGTTGAATTTTGATGTTATAATTTTCGAACTATGAACTCTACCTATGAAGATACCCGCGATTTGAACCTATTGGATCAAATCGAACACCAACCCGATGTGACCCAGGCAGACCTGGCCACGCAATTAGGCGTGGCGGTTGGAACTGTCAACTGGCACATCAAGCGGCTTATCTCAAAAGGATACGTCAAAGTTTCGCGTGCCGAGCGCAAAAAACTACGTTATATTATCACCCCTGAAGGTCTTGCTCAACGAGCCCGGCTTACGGTGGATTATGTGGACCAGCAATTTAATTTGTATCGGCGAGTCCGTGCGAGGGTTAAGGAACAAGCAGAGCGTCTCATATCCGCGGGTTACCGAAGCGCGCGGATCGTTGGAGATGGCGATATCGCGGACATCTGCAAACTGACTTGCCTGGAGTTTCACATTGAGATCACGAATGATCTTATGGCGCCTGCTTTTGTAATCAAGGGTTTTAAGGTTCATTTGGAAATGGAAGACGGCAATGGATAACCAAAAAGGTCATATCGTTATTACAGGCGGGGCGGGTTATCTCGGCTCCGCGTTGGCAGCAAGATTGTTGCGTTTGGGATATCGAGTGACAGTTCTGGATAACCTGCTTTACGGCGGAGAATCTCTGATGTCTTTTCTTCCTCATCCTAATTTCCATTTTTCGAGACAGGACATCAATGACCCGCTTTGCTTAAAGAACGCGTTGCCTACCGAGTGGGAATCACCCGAGGCAATTTTTCACCTGGCTGGAATCGTCGGTTTTCCTGCCTGTCAGGCGATTGGCAAGCAAGCTGCTTTTTATTACAACGTGGATGGCACCGCGAACATCATTGCCCAATCGAAAAAAGCAAAGATTAAAAAGCTGGTTTATGCCTCTACCTATTCAGTGTATGGTAAACAGGACAACCCAACCCCGCAGGATGAATCTTCGAACGCTCAGCCGGAATCTTTGTACGCTGAGACAAAGTTGGCGGCGGAAAAACATGTTCGAGATACCGGTGGAACTGTTTTGCGTTTGGCCTCATTATTCGGTCTCTCTCCCCGGACCCGTTTCGACCTGATCGTAAACCAATTTGTTTTGGACGCGTTTGTAAAGCGGGAACTGCTTATTTATCAGCGCGGATATACCCGATCTTACATCCATGTTCAGGATGTTCTTGACGGCTTAATTCTTGTGCTGGAAACCCCAAACTTGGAGGGAGAACTCTTTAATCTTGGCAGCGCGAGTGGAAATTACACCAAAGATCAAGTCGTTGAGATGGTGATTAAACGTTTACCGGATACCTTGATTGAATACAAAGATCTTACTTTTGGCGGAGATCGGCGGGATATTTCTGTATCCTTTGAGAAAATCCAAAAAAGATTGGGTTTTAGCGCAAAAATTCCCGTGGATGAAGGCATTAAAGAGCTTGTTTACGCGCTTCGGTGGGGTTTGATTCGTGAACCAAATCATATTCGCTACCGTAATTCCCAGTTCATGATTAGTTAAAAATTATCTGATTCAATTTTTCGAGGAGTACCAATGACAAATAACTTTTGGAACGAAAAACGGGTGATTGTTACAGGCGGAGCCGGATTTTTAGGTTCCTTTGTCATCGCCGCTCTCAAGAGCCGTGGCGCTCATGATATTTTTATTCCGCGAATCGAAGAATATAACCTCACAGACCGCAATGACATCGAGCGGATGTATGCAGACAGCCTCAAAGGCATCGTGCCCAATAACGCGGTTGTAATCCACCTTGCCGCGAATGTAGGCGGAATTGGCGCGAACATGGAACGTCCCGCGGAATTTTTCTACGATAACCTGATGATGGGCGTAGAGTTGATGCACCAGGCTTATAAAATCGGAATTGGAAAATTCACCGCGATTGGCACTGTTTGCGCGTATCCCAAATTTACTCCGGTACCATTCCGGGAAGATGATTTGTGGATCGGTTACCCCGAAGAAACCAATGCCCCATATGGCCTTGCCAAGAAAATGATGTTGGTACAATCTCAGGCATATCGTGACCAATATAATTTCAACTCCATCTTTTTGTTACCTGTCAATCTTTATGGACCTCGCGATAATTTCAATCTGCGGACTTCTCACGTAATTCCGGCGTTGATTCGAAAAGTGATCGAAGCAAAAGAAAGCGGCGCGAAAGAAATAGTCGCCTGGGGAGATGGCTCTCCAACTCGTGAATTCCTTTACGTTGAAGACGCCGCTGATGGCATTGTTACCGCTACCGAAAAATACAACCAATCGCTGCCCGTAAATCTTGGTTCCGGTTATGAAATTTCAATCAAGGACTTGACTGAAATGATTATTAAACACATCGGATTTGACGGTAAATTGGTCTGGGATACTTCCAAACCGAATGGACAACCTCGCCGCGGATTGGATGTATCCAGGGCAAGAGACTTGATTGGTTGGGAAGCCAAGACCAGTTTTGAGGATGGTTTAAGCAGAACTATTCAATGGTTTATTGAAAATAGAAAGAATATTTCCTGACCATGACAGAGATTACCAAGCACGAGCCATCCATGGTTTACATCAGGCCGACCACTGGTTTCGCCGCGCTTAATCTGCGAGACTTTTGGAATTACCGTGAACTGATCCTTTTTATGATCTGGCGGGATATCAAGGTGCGATACAAGCAAACCCTGCTCGGGGCACTGTGGGCTGTTATCCAGCCTGTGATGACCATGTTGGTTTTTAACTTCTTGTTCAATAATGTGGCCAAAGTATCCTCAGATGGCATCCCCTATCCTATTTTTTCATTTACAGCTTTGTTACCCTGGGGTTTGTTTACCACCGCTTTGAACCAGGCAAGCCGGTCGCTTACGTCCAACCGTAATATGATTACAAAAACCTACTTTCCACGTCTGGTGCTTCCTATCGCGTCGGTATTAAGCGGGCTGGTGGATTTCTTGATTGCTCTGGTAATTTTGTTCGGAATGATGTTCTACTTTAAGATGACACCCACCATTTCCGCACTCTGGGCTGTCCCTTTATTTGTACTTCTGGCGATTGTTACCGCGCTTGGAGTGGCCCTTTGGCTCTCCGCCATTAATGTAAAATATCGGGATGTTGGCTACGCCCTTCCCTTCCTGACCCAATTCTGGTTATTCATCACCCCGGTAGCGTACTCATCCAGTGTGATTAGCGACCAATGGCAATTAATTTACTCGCTCAACCCCATGGCTGGGGTTGTGAATGGTTTTCGTTGGGCGCTCCTGGGCGCAGGTAATCCACCCGATTTGAACGTTGCCATTTCTGCGGGTATTGCAATCATTATCCTCTTGAGCGGCTTGGTTTATTTCCGTAATATGGAAAGAACCTTCGCGGATACGATCTAATATGACCACTGCCATTAAAGTAGAAAACATTAGTAAACGTTATAAGATTGGCACAGCGCCCGGGAAATTTAAATATGGGATGCTGCGCGATCAAATTATGGCAATTCCCGGAGCGTTGTTCAATAGAAATAAAGCTGGCGATGAGAATTACATCTGGGCCTTGAAGGATATCAATTTTGATCTTGAAGAAGGTCATGTACTTGGAATTATTGGCAGGAACGGGGCTGGAAAATCCACCCTTTTGAAAGTTCTTTCCCGGGTTACAGAACCGACTACCGGTATCGTAACCGTACGGGGCCGGGTTGGCTCGTTATTAGAGGTCGGGACAGGCTTTCATCCAGAGCTGACCGGGCGTGAAAATATTTATCTCAATGGCGCCATTCTTGGAATGAAACGGGGTGAGATAGAAAAGAAATTTGATGAGATCGTGGATTTTTCCGAGGTGGAACAGTTCATTGATACGCCAGTAAAAAGGTATTCCTCTGGCATGTACCTGCGGTTGGCTTTTGCCGTCGCCGCTCACCTTGAACCAGAAATTCTGGTAGTAGATGAAGTTTTGGCGGTGGGAGATGCGGAATTTCAGCGTAAGTGTCTGGGAAAAATGAATGATGTTGCCGCTCAGGGCAGGACGGTGTTATTTGTCAGCCATAACATGAGCGCTATCCTACGCTTAACCCAGGAAGTCATCGTGATGCAAAAGGGACATCTGGTAATGCGGGGATCAACTACGGAAGCGGTCGATCACTATCTGGCGAGCGGCCAATCTCAAGCTGGAGAACGGAATTGGGACCCGCAAGAAATCCCCCTTGGCGCCGAACCTTTTCGGCCGCTTTCATTGCGCTTAACCGATGCGAAAGGCGCGGTAGCGGATAATGTTAGATCGGTTGAACCACTTGCTTTGGAAATGCGTTACCAACTTTCCGCGCCAATTACTGGTTTGCGGGTTGGTTTCTATCTCAATACAATCAGAGGCGAGTATGTGTTCACATCCTTTGATGTGGACGAACCGGAAGAATTTGAGAAGCTTTCCGTCCGAAAACCCGGAACTTACGTCAGCAAATGTGTAATTCCTGGCGATCTTCTCAACGAAGGACGGTACTTAATTGGGGTCAACGCAAGCTCGTTTGGGGTTAAACGATATTTTATGGACGAGAACGCCCTCAGCTTTTCCGTAGATCCCAGTGCTGCTCCGGGTATGCAGTGGGCTGAACAGCGTCAAGGACCCTTGCGCCCTCGACTTAAATGGACGATCGAATTGGAAAAAAATGCTTAAAGACTTTATAGGCCAATTTCCTTCGGTTGTGCGTTTCTATGACCAAATCAATGGGAAGCCACCCAGAACGCGCTTCAACCTTCGCCAATTGGATGATTACATCAACCAACATAAAGCTGAACTTGCCTCCATTCCAACTCAGCCTTCCAAAGGGAAGAGGGTGACGATTTTTGCCACGCTTCATTATTGGATTGAGCAGGCGGCGATCATTGGTTTGGTTTTAAACAAAAAAGGCTATGAAGTAACCCTGGCTTACCTGGCTTTTAGTAATTGGGAAAAACCTCTTTCAAAGTTTGACCTGATCCGACAGGATCTTTACGCCGGGCGTGTACTTTCCAAACTTGATCCTTATTTCAAATCAGTCTCACTGTTAAATGATGCCTACAACAAACCATCCAAACAGGATGAGATTATTCGGCTTACCGCCAGTTATGACACCATGTACACCCTGCAGGTTGAGGATTTTGACCCTACTTCAGCGCTTTATCAATTAAGATTGGAACGAAATGCTCGCGCCAGCGGCGCGATCCAAGATTACTTATTAAATAACCACCCCGATACGGTTTTAATCCCAAACGGGCTGGTAACCGAATTGGCAGTCGCTTTTCAGGTAGCGCAAAAAGCGGGTTACGCGCCGGTCACCTACGAGTTCAATGATCAGCGAGAACAGATCTGGATTTCTCAATCGGATGTGGTGATGAATCAAAATACGGATGAACTCTGGAAATCGCGAGGCAATCAACCCTTGCCAATGGAAGCCTTTCAGGAAATTCAGGCATTTGAATTCGCCCGTTCGAGCGCGCAGAAATATGGGAAAGGTACTCGTAATTGGCAGGATGTTGGCAGGGTTGGCGCAGAGCAACAGAAAAAAGAATTGGGCCTTGATGATCGTCCTGTTACCCTTTTAGCTACAAACGTATTGGGAGACAGTTTGACTCTCGGACGAAATTTATTTACCAAAAGTATGGCAGAGTGGATTGCCCAAACTGTAAAATTCTATGCCAAGCATCCTGAAGCGCAATTAGTCGTCCGAATCCATCCCGGTGAAAGACTGATGAAGGGCCCTTCTTCCATGGATGTCATATCCCGGGAGCTGCCTGATTTACCTGAAAACATCCGGGTTATCGGTCCTCTTGAGAAGGTGAATACCTACGATCTGATGGAAGCCGCCGATCTGGGGTTGGTTTACACCACAACTGTTGGATTAGAGATGGCAATGCGTGGCGTTCCGGTCATCGTTGCGGGAAAAACTCATTACCGTGGCAAGGGATTTACTTTTGATCCAAACTCATATGATGAATTTTTCGCGATGAATGAACAGCAGCTTGAATTGCCGAAAAGGCTGAGCGAGAAGCAAATTGAACTTGCCTGGCGTTATGGTTATCTGTTCTTTTTTGCCTATCCAAAACCTTTCCCTTGGCGATTGATGAAATTCTGGGAAGACTTAAAAGAATGGGATTTAACCAGGCTTCTTTCCGATGATGGAGAGAAAACCTTTGGAAATATTTTTGATCATCTGGCGGGGAAACCCTTGGACTGGAATAATGCATGAGTGAGACCAAACAGAAAGTTCGAGAGTTTTACGATTCGATCGGCTGGAAACAGGAGGCGGATGGAAATTTCCAAAACGCCCGGTACGAAGATCTGCGACCAGTATCCGCCGAATATATTCAAAATACCCGCTTACGGATCAATTTGTATTTAAAACAGGGTGGAAAATACCTTTTGGATGCCGGTTCTGGACCCGTTCAATACGATGATTACATTACATACTCACGCGCATATCAAAAACGGGTTTGTCTCGATATATCTATTCTGGCATTAAAAGAAGCTAGAAATCGATTGGGAGAACATGGGTTGTTTGTGGTGGGTGATTTGGCAAATTTGCCTTTCGCCGAGAATGTATTTGATGGAATCGTTTCAATGCACGCCATCCACCACTTGTCATTGGATGAGCACCCAAGGGCGTATGACGAACTTTATCGTGTATTGGCAAATGAAAGTAGCGCGGTGATTGTAAACGGATGGAGCGATCCATTCCTCAGCCGGATCGGAGAGCCTCTGATTGGTTTATTGCGCCGGCTTTCCGGAAGATCTGCGAAACGGAAGAAGGACTGGGTTAATGAGGAAACACCGGAAGGCACCTTCGTTCGCAAAATGACCCCAGACTGGTTACAAACCAACGTTGGTGATCATATTCCGCTCACTATCAAACCTTGGCGCAGCATGTCGACACGTTATCTCCGTTGGTTTATTCATCCAAAACTGGGCGGCAAGCCGTTCCTCAAATTTGTATTTTGGTTGGAAGACCGTTTTCCTGATTTTTTTGGAAAAAATGGTCAGTATCCGATGATTATTCTACGAAAAAGAGTGTAACAATTTTTAAATAGTTATAGTTAGCTACCAATTTGGAGGCCTGATGGACTGGAAAGAAAAAGTTGTATTGATAACCGGAGGAACGGGCAGCTTCGGAAAAAAATTTATCAAACTACTCTTGGCGGAAAAACATCCAAAAAAGATCATCGTCTTTAGCCGCGACGAGCTAAAACAACATGAGATGCGGGTCGCTGGTTACGAGCACCCAAGCCTGCGATATTTTATTGGCGATGTCCGTGACAGGGAGCGACTAACCCGCGCCTTACATGGTGTGGACATTGTCGTTCATGCGGCGGCACTCAAACAGGTGCCGGCCTGCGAGTACAACCCCATGGAAGCGGTTAAAACCAACATCATCGGTACCAGCAATGTTCTTGAAGCGGCTTTGGATGCTGGGGTGAGCAAGGTCTTAGCGCTCAGCACTGATAAAGCCGTTAGTCCCGCGAACCTGTACGGTGGTACTAAGCTGGTGGCCGAAAAATTGGTCATTCAATCCAACGCTTACGCGGCGGGCACATCAACCCGCTACTCCTGTGTCCGGTATGGCAATGTAGTTGGTTCGCGCGGATCGGTAGTTCCTTTGTTTATTAAACAAAGGGCAAGTGGAAAAATCACAATTACCGATGATCGGATGACCCGGTTTTGGTTATCGCTTGAGCAAGGAGTTCATTTTGTAATGACCTGTATCGAACAGATGGAGGGAGGTGAGGTTTTCGTACCAAAGATCCCTTCCACCAAGGTTACCGATTTGGCGAAAGCCATCGCACCGCAAGCCAAGATCGAGATTATTGGCATTCGACCGGGTGAAAAGTTACATGAAGACCTCCTTTCAAGCGATGAGGCACGAAACACGATTGAGTTGGAGCATATGTACGTTGTCCAACCCGCGGAGGCGTTTTGGTTTGGATATTCCTGGAAGGATAAGGGGAAACCTGTTGATGAGGGGTTTTCTTACACCAGCGATAACAATTCCGAGTGGTTAGATGTGGAAGGGATAAAAGCTTACATCGCCCCATTTGAGGATGATTTCGCGTCTGGAAAATTGGAAGGGTAAACCGCTCAATGGCAAAAATCCTGGTGACGGGAGCTAGTGGATTGCTCGGGGTCAATTTTTGTGAATTCGCCAGCCGTGAACACGAGGTGTTGGGTTTAATACGCCGAAAAGATTTTCACCCCAATTTTCCAATTGCTGAGGTCGATATTTTCAATCCCGGAGCGCTTGAATCCGTCATTGATGATTACCAGCCCGACGCGCTTTTACATACCGCAGCAATGGCGAACCTGGATGACTGTGAGAAACAACCATTGGAGGCAGAAAAGATAAACTCCGAATTACCTGGGATGTTGGCAGAAATCGCCCAAAAAAAAGCAATTAAATTTATCCACATTTCCACAGACGCTGTGTTCAACGATGAGGGGGATAAAGTCTTCAAAGAGGGTGACCCTGTAAATCCGAAATCCGTTTACGCGAAAACAAAATACAAAGGCGAATTGGCGGTAATGAACTCAAATCCTTCCGCCTTGATCGCCAGGGTAAACTTCTTTGGTTGGTCTGTTTCCGCAAAAAAATCACTCGCCGAGTTCTTTTTTAACCAACTTTCTGCTCAAAATCATTGTGTCGGGTTTACAGATGTCTATTTTTGCCCATTGTTCGTAAATGATTTGTCAAGCCTGCTGTTGAAAGCTTTTGAAATGGAACTTTCTGGTGTGTATCATTTTACTGGCAGCGAAACACTCTCAAAGTATGATTTCGGTGTTCGCATAGCGGAAGTATTTGGCTTCAATCGAGATTTAATTTCCCCAATGAGTGTTGAATTATCCACATTAAAGGTCAAAAGATCCCACAATCTTCGACTTTCAAATGCCCGGTTATCCACAGCCCTCGGATCGCAAATCCCCAGCGTTTCCACTGGCATTATGGATTTTTACACACAGTACCAACGAAGTTTTCCACAAAAAATCAGAAGTTATCAACACAATTAATAAAAGGAGTTGATATGCAAATTAAAATTGGTAACCATTGGATCGGAAACAATCACCCGACTTATTTTATAGCGGACATTGCCGCTAACCATGATGGTGATCTGGAGCGAGCGAAAATGCTTATTCACCTGGCAAAAGACGCGGGTGCGGACGCTGCCAAGTTCCAGAATTTTAAGGCGCCCAAGATTGTTTCTGATTACGGATTCAACCACATGAATAGCCAAGTGTCACACCAGGCCGCTTGGAAAAAATCGGTTGTGCAAGTTTATTCCGAAGCTTCGGTGCCCTCTAACTGGACCCAAATTCTGGCGGATGAATGTGCCAAAGCCGGGATCGATTATTTCACTTCCCCCTATGATTTTGAATCCATCGAGGAAGTTGATCCGTTTATTCCTGCCTATAAAATCGGCTCTGGTGAAATCGACTGGTTGGAAAGCCTTGAATTAATGGCTTCCAAGGGAAAACCGGTCATTATCGCCACCGGGGCATCCAACATCGGTGAAGTGCAAAGGGCTGTTCATACAATTTTGGCTATCAACCAACAACTTGTTCTCATGCAGTGCAACACCAATTACACCGCCAGCCCTGAGAATTACGATTACATCAATCTAAATGTGCTCAAAACCTACGCCTCAATGTTTCCTGATGTAATCTTAGGTTTGTCAGACCACACTCATGGGAACGCGACTGTTTTAGGCGCGGTGACTCTCGGTGCAAAGGTTATTGAGCGCCACTTTACCGATAGCAATGATCGTGAAGGACCCGATCACAAATTTGCTATGAATCCCGCTGCTTGGGCAAATATGGTTGCTGAAACCCGTTTGTTGGAGCGCGCTTTGGGTTTGGGAGACAAGTTTATCACCGCCAATGAACAGGATACGCAAGTAGTCCAGCGGCGCTGTCTTCGCGCGGCGCGGGAAATTAAAGCGGGTGAAGTTTTTACCCGAGAGATGATTGAAGTCTTGCGCCCCGCTACCCCGGGGGCGATCAAACCAGATCAAATCCAGAACGTGATTGGAACTCGGGCGGCTGTTGATATGCCGTTTGGCAAGGAGCTTCGTTGGACGGAGATTATTGACTGATTCTGCCATGCGTGTTCTCTATTTTTCGGAATCTTACAGCGGGCACGATCACCGCTTTGTGACCAGTATCGCCAAGGCTGGGCATGAGGTGTATTTCACGCGTTTGTATAATACGCAGGTCGATTTGACCCCTTTAGATCAGTTTAAAAGCGTTCATTTGGTCGATATAACGGGAATTGACAGGCGAATAACCCCCTTGAGCTATTTACGCTTCTTTCGCGATTTTAGAAAGCTGGTCTGGGAATTGTCCCCTGATGTTATCCATGCCGGCCCGGTGGATAAATGTGGCTCAATCGCCGCTCTTACTGGATACCATCCGCTTGTGGTTATGTCTTGGGGATATGACTTAATGAAAACGGCGTTGGAAAGCAGAATTTGGAATCGATTGGCAAAGTATGCCTTAAGATCGGCGGACCAATTTACCAGTGACGCTATCGCGACCCGCAATCAGGCCATTAACTTCGGCATGAATGAAGCCAAATGCACAATTTTTCCCTGGGGTGTGGATTTAGCCCACTTTTCTCCTGGAAACAGAGAGCCGGGATCTGAACCGACAATCACGCTCTTTTGCAATCGATCCTGGGAAGAAAATTACGGAGTGGATGTACTCGCCAGAGCTTTTGTAAGCGTCGCGAAAGCGAATCATCAAGTCCGTTTGCTTTTATTAGGAAGCGGCTCAATGGAATCCCGAATTAAGGACATCCTAGAACGAGGGGGAGTCTCCTCCAAAGTTGAGTTTCCCGGAAGAATTGCCCAGGCAGAACTGGCGGATTACTATCGCAAGGCTGATCTGTATATTACCGCTTCCCATGTGGATGGCACTTCGGTTTCCTTGATGGAAGCCATGGCGTGTGGATTACCGGTCATTGCCTCCAATATTCCAGGAAATATTGACTGGGTTGGAGAAGCAAAAAATGGTTGGCTATTTCAGGATGGTGATGATGCCGAGCTGGCAGAAAAAATCGAAATTGCCATTCAGGATAGATCAAAGCTGGCTTTGATTGGCAAAGAATCCCGCTCCATAGCGGAAAAAAGAGCGAATTGGCAAGAAAACCAAAAAATCCTTTTTGATACCTATAAAAGGGCAATTGCGGAAAGTGGAAGAGATGGCTGATAAAACGATTGTCGCGGTCATTCAGGGTCGGATGGGTTCATCTCGCCTGCCTGGAAAGGTATTACTTCCAATTGGTGTTAAACCCATGCTGCGGCATGTCATTGAAAGGGTAAGCGCGGCCGACCAAATTTCAAAGGTCATTGTCGCGACGAGTAATGACCCGGCGGATGATCCGATCGAGGGTTTTTGTCTCGGAGCGGGGGTTGAGTGTTTCCGGGGATCGCTTCACGACGTTCTTGATCGGTTTTATCAGGCTTGCCTGCCTTGGAATGCGGATCTCGTGGTTCGAGTGACTGCGGATTGTCCATTCCTCGACCCACTGATCATCGATCAAACAATTACTGAAGCGATAAAGGGCGATTACGATTTTGTGGCAAACCGTTTACCACCACCCTATCAGCGGACTTTCCCAATTGGCCTGGATGTTGAAGTGTGTAAATTCAGCGCGTTGCAAACAGCCTGGCGGGATGCTCGGGAAACTTATGCGCGCGAGCATGTAATGCCGTATTTGTACGAGAAAGTAGAGCTTACCCAGAAAAGATTGAATTTAAGAACAGGTGTCTCTCAAACCGGGTTCAGGGTTGCTGTCCTTGATCTTCCTGGTGATTTCGGTGCCTTACGCTGGACAGTTGACACCCCCGAAGATCTTAAATTCGCGAACGCGGTTGCCAACAGCTTTGATTTGAAACAAACAAACTGGCAGGCATTAAGTGCTTTCTTGGAAAACCACCCGGAAATTTCGGAAATTAATGCTTTAGTTCGGCATAAAACCTTAAAAGAAATTGATCATCGGATCCTCAAACCGCTGGTAACATTATTTACTTCTCCCAAGCCTTTTACCGATCCTCACATCAGCCTCATTCAAACCAATGCCATCCTTTCCTGGACCCAAATTCCAGAAGTTAAAATTATTCTGTTTGGCGAGGAACCCGGGCTCGAAGAATTTGCATCAAAGCATGGTCTCCAGCACATCCAACAAATCGCGCGCAGCGAGAGCGGAGCGCCGATGATGGATGATATGTTTAGGCAGGTAAGAGAAATCTCAGACACACCGTTTTATTGTGTAATCAATGCCGATATCATCCTTTTTTCCGATTTTGTCCGCCGGCTGGTTGACCTTGCAAACAAACCGGAGCGATTTGTGATCTTCGGCCAGAGGTTTGACCTTGACCTTGTCAAGGAGATAAATTTCGGCACGAATTGGGAAGCGGATCTAAAAAAAGAAATGGAGTCGCGAGCCACTTTGCACCGCCCGGCTGGCTCTGATTATTTTCTTTTTCCTGCCGCTTGTTATCGGGAAATTCCAGCATTTGTGATCGGCAGAGCAGGCTGGGACAATTGGATGATTTTCCATGCCCGAAATCAGGGTTTTCCGGCGGTAGACGCCACTTCCGAAATGACCATTGTGCACCAAAACCATGATTACGCTCACCTGCCAGGCAAGCGCCCGCATTATGATCATCCCGAAACCCATATTAATATTGACAGAGCCGGCGGGCGGATTATTACTCGGTTTACAATCTGGGATGCTGATTGGCGCTGGGTAGGAAACAAATTGCTGAGGAACAAATGGAGGTTGAAATCTCTTTGGCGTTGGTTCGAGTCTTATCCTTATTTGCGCTGGAATAACATTAAACTCTCCAATCGACTTTGGCGGTTGGGAAAAATTCTCGGTTTTTACAAGTAGAGGCAACCATGAGAAAAGGTCAGAATCCCGCGAAATTCGTTAATTCGGTCTCAAAGCCGGAGAGAATAACGGTCGCGTTGTTAAACTATATTCCATTCCTATCCGGATTCTACGCCGAGGGATTGGATGTCCTCAAACTAAGTCTAAATTCCATGCGCGCGGATGCGGGATTACCCTTTGATTTGATGGTCTTTGATAATGGCTCCTGTGAAGAAGTACGCGACTATTTGATTGGATTGAAAGAGCAAGGGGACATTCAATATCTTATTCTCTCCGAAAAGAACCTGGGTAAAGGCGGAGCCTGGAACATCATGCTGGCGGGCGCGCCAGGAGAAATTATTTCCTATACCGATAGCGACGTACTCTTTTCACCTGGTTGGTTAAAAGCCTCCATTCAATTGTTGGAAACCTTTCCCAACGCTGGGATGGTTACCGCCAGGCCCTTCCGTACCAACCCGGAATTTCACACGGCAACTCGAAATTGGGCAGCCAGTCATGCTGTTTTGGAGGAAGGAAGTTTCATCCCCTGGGAGACCTTTTGGGAGTTTAACCGCTCCCTGGGACAGGAAGAAGAGGAAAATCGGAAAATATTTGCGCAAACATCTGACTGGCGGATTAATTACAATGGGATGAAGGCTTTTGCCGGGGCTTCACATTGGCAATTCACCGCATATAAACAAGTACTTACCCAGTTTCTACCATTTGATATGGATCGCCCAATGGGGCAGGTTAAACAACTTGACCAACGCATGAATGAACTCGGATATCTCCGTCTGATGACCGAAGACCCGCTGACAATGAATCTTTCCAACACCTTGGATGGTTTGCGAGGGGATAAATCTTTGCCTTCCCATACAAACAAGAAATCTTCCTTCTTAAGGGTTCCCCTGGTCAAAAAGAGCTTGCTCTACATTTACGATCAGATTTTTAAATGGTATTACTCGTAATTTCGGAATAAAAAGCTTCTACTTTACGCATTCCATTCTCGTAATAAGCCCGTTCAGCCAGAATGGAACGGTTGTATTCAAATGCTTTTTCTCTCGCTTTACGGTCTTGGATAGCTTGGACGATTCCGTCCGCGATGGTTTGAGGATCAAGTGGATTAACCAAGGTTCCGTTCTGTCCATCCATAATCCACTCTCGGATTGATTCGATATCGCCAGCCACCGGATAACAACCGCAAGCCATTGCCTCAATAAGGCTGTTGGGGGTTCCATCATGGGTAGTTAACGAAACCACTACCATCGATTTTCGGAATAGATTCGCTAAATCATTTTGGGGTTGATTATCCAGCAAGGTAACCGAATCCCCAATGCCCAATCCGCGGATCCAATTTTCTACTTGTTGCAAGCCTATCATTCCTGTGCAAATAAATTTGGCGCTTGGAATTTGTCGTAAAACCAAAGGAATTGCCTTGAAAAAAGTTTCATTTTGTACATAGGCACGGAATCCTCGGGGGTTGATCACAATCGGGTTCTGTTCTGGTTTCTCTTCTGGAAAGAAAATTTCAGGGCGAATGCCACCTGATCCGGGCACTACTAAACTTGGTTTTCGCGAGTCGAAACCAAGTTGTGTTGCCAGAGTGATGTCACGCTGGCAATCCGCGTGCAAACCATGGGCAACTCGAAGCGCCCACTGGGTGTAATGGCGCATGTATTGATTGGAAGCAGCGTGCAGGGTAAAATCGTTGCCCCAGACGGAAATTACCAATGGAATACCACTATAACCATCTGCCGCAACCATTCCCTCGAAAGGAATCCGCATCGCGTGCACAAGATCTGGTTTTACATCCTCTATAATTCGGCGAACCTGAGCAGATTTCCTCTTTACCATTAGGGGACCCAGCCATTGTTTAACTTTTGTTCGCAGTCCTACTAGTCCTGGGGCTCGGAGCACCGAGTTGGGGGAGGCAGCCCGTTCTGCGCTTGCTAATCCAAGCGGTACGATATGCAAAGCCTTTAGGGCTAAGTCAGGCTTTGCATACGAGGATGAAATTAAAATCACCTCATCTCCGCGCTCCGTAAAGTGTCTAATCCAATTAATAGCGGTTGGCGATCGGCCATCAGCAATGAAAAGAATCCTCATTTCAATTTCCTTTTTGAAAACCACATCTTCTTGATATATTTTTCCTTGAAAAGGAACTGATGTTGTACAAAAACGAGCAGATGAACCACCACAAAGACGATTAGAAGGATGGAGAAGAACACATGGAATTGCCGGGCGGGGAAAATGCTCATGTCAGCTGGCAGAGGTTGTCCGTTTCCGAGGATTAATTTGCCGAACAAATCCGCGGGAATAGACATTGATAACCCTGAAATTCCCATCAGCAGGGTTGTGAAATAAAGCAGAGGTTGGGTAATCCGGTTAATCCGGTCGGTTGGATTTTTGCTTGTGGAACCCGAGTCTCGCGAAAACAAGGGCTTTCTGACCACTTTCTGACGGATGGCAAGTCGTAAGAGTACTACAATCATTAAGGTGGCACCAAGCAAAATGTGAATGGTTAATGGAATGACCTTGGTTTCAGCGGAGATCAAGGTGGTAAGCCTGAATTGACCAATCAAGAACATGGTGATTACCAGAATAGCCATGATCCAATGGAGAGCTACCCAAAAATTCCACAGTTTAGTCTTCAAGCTTACCCGCCTTGTAAAATATTTTTTCCGCCAGGTCCAGAATGAATTCTCGCATGAAGAGTTTTTTTCGCCATTGGGTTGGGATGCTGTTTATACCATAGTAGGCACCAGCAACCTGACCGCAAATCGCCGCCATTGTATCAGTATCATCGCCTAAATTGACCGTCTGATCTTCTGGATCAAACCCGTCTTTTTCGAGCAGGCTGACCCCGAGACAAAGAGCCATGGAGGTATCGTCTGTCCATTGCCCAGGTTGAAGGCCGAAAGGTCCTCCACCGACCATATCAGTCACTGGTTTAAAGCTATCCCTCGGCATGAATTCTACGCTTGTGCCGAGCGCGTCACCGACGGCGAGCCCACATAGACAACCTTGGTAACGTTCTAACAGGCTAATGGCTTGGGTCATTTTGTAAAAGTCGCGAATCCTTCCCCTAATACCTCGTGAGCTGCGCCAACAACCATAAACGCGTCGGGGTCAGTTTCGTGGACGATCGATTTTAACATCTGAACTTCCGATCGAGTAACAACAACATAAACAACTTCCCGTATTTCTCCGGTATATTCACCCGTTCCTTGTAGGGTAGTTACTCCGCGTTCAAGCAGTTCCATGATTGATTTGGCGACAGTTTTGGGTTGGCTGGTGATGATCATGGCGGTCCTTACAGTACCCGAACCATCCATGGTCGTATCAACAACCAAGCCGCTTACGTATAAAGTGATAATGGCGTAAAGAGCTTTATCCCATCCAAACACAAAGCCTGCCCCAAGAACAACAATCGCGTCGGTCATAAGATAACTTTGGGTAACCGGAATTCCCTTATGATGACTAAGGATTCGGGCGAGGATGTCGCTTCCACCGCTAGTTCCCTGTCCTTTGTACACCAGACCATATCCAAATCCGGCAATGACCGCCCCATAGAGTGAGTTAAGAACCATATCGTGGGTTAACCCATCATTTGGTAGGTAAGGAATAAATGGCAAGAGGTCTGTAAGAAGTGAAAAAGTTACAATGGCAAAAATAGTTCGACTGGCAAACTTGCGTCCACCGAGGTGTTTCCATCCCAACGCGAACAATGGGAGGTTACCGATAAATACCATTAACCCAATTTGCCAATCAGTATAATGATTGATGAGTTGGGCGATACCACTTACACCGCCGGATGCCAGATCCGCGGGAACAAAGAAGAGACGCAAGGCAATCGCCTGGGCGGTTGAACCTAAAAAGATAAAAAAGAAATCCTTTAAAGAAGAAAAATTTAATTTGGGCATATCAGTCATCAATCAAATTTACATTGGCAAGTTTTTCCAACACGCCGATCACCGCGGAATTATCCAATTCTCGCATTCCCATCTGTAACATCGCGTTATACAACTGAGCATTTTCTGAAGTCATGGGTAATGGTACCCCGTATTCTCGGGCGGTATCCAAAACGATGTTGAGGTCTTTTGCCTGCATGTAAGCTTTAAAACCCGGCTGCCGGTTACCGTCAAACAAGCGCTGTGGTTTTACGTCCAATGTCCAACATTGCGCCGCGCCGCCTTTGATCGCGTCGACAACCTTGATCGGATCGACCCCGGATTTTTTTGATAAAACAAGCAATTCTGCCAAGGCAACCATCTGAGCCGCAACCATGATCTGATTCGCGGCTTTGGCTACCTGTCCGGCGCCGGGACCGCCAACCAGGGTAAAGGATTTTCCAATCGCCTTAAGTACCGGAAGAGCGGTATCGAATGCTTTCTGAGTACCGCCAACCATAATGGTAAGTGTCCCATTTTTGGCGCCGATATCGCCACCGCTAACCGGGGCATCAAGAGCGTCAACCCCTACTTTTGCGAATGCCTCAGCGATCTTTCGCGCGGTAGCCGGCTTGATTGTTGAATTATCAATGAAGATTGAACCCGCCTTGATTCCATCAATAATCCCATTGGCGCCAAGCGCTACTTTTTCAACATCAGGTGAATCGGGGAGGTTGGTGAAAATAATATCGCATTGTTCGGCAACCTCTTTGGGGTTGGTTGTTCCTTTGGCACCCAACCGAATCAGTTCATTAACCGCGTCTTCACTTCGGTTATGAACAACCAGTGGAAACCCCGCGCGTAAGATATTCGCGGCCATTGAACGCCCCATAAGACCCAAGCCAATGTATCCGACCTTTAGCATTTTGCACCTCGTGGATTAAGATGTTGTGATTATAATATGGTCCTTTAAATGAAAACCGCCCTTCGAGGCGGTTTTCATTTTTACTTATTTGATTCTGAATGTAATTTCCACGGTGGCTTGAACTGAGATTTGTCCAGTCGTGATCGGGACGCTTGATTCTGCGCCGCCACCACCCATACCGCCAGCCCCATAGAAGGTTACCGGGTATTCATTGGAGTAGTACGAAATACTTTCAATCTCACCAAGCTCGACACCAGAGGCCGCAGCTAATTCCTGAGCGATTTTGGTCGCGTTCACCACCGCCAGGCTTCGGGCTTCACTGGTTTTGGTGGAATTATCCGCTAAACCGAATTGGATACTGTTGATGTTATTCGCGCCGGCCTGAACCGCTGAGTTTAGCGTATCGCCTAACGAATCAAGATTGCGAACAGTTACATACACTGTGTTATCAACCATATAAACTGAGCCAGAGCTTGAACCATCATAGTTGTATTGTTGGTTCTGCCAAATGCTGAAGTTGGAAGTTTGCATATCGACCTCAGCGACACCAGCGGTCTTGAGGGTCTCCATCAATTTTTGAACCTTGGTATTGTTTTCCGATACCGCGGTAGCAGCATTCTCATTTTCAGTATGGATACCGATGTAAATATAAGCTACATCTGGAGCGGCATTGACTGAACCACCAGCGGAAACCCGGATTGTTTTGGCGCTTTGCTCGGTCTGAACATTTCCGATAGCCATTTGTTCTGGCAAAACGGTAGTACCGCAAGCGGTGAGCGCGATGGCTGCCACGATTAATAGGGGTATAACTTTAAAAATTTGTTTCATTTTCTTCTCCTTGAACAGTTGTCTATCGATGTAGACGATAGAATTATACTAATTGTTCCATCCACTTGTAAAAATGCTTATTAACCCTTAAAATCAAATACAAATGTTCTAATAAAGGCAGGGTATGGGAATCGATTATCAAGCCGTCTTTCGAAAAATCCAACAACAAGCGCCGCGAATGGTTGAGCGTGACAATGAACTAAACCTCACGCGCAAGGAAGTAAGTAATAGCTTGGATAGACTGTCTTTTGACGCAAAGGATTTGGCGGAAAGAATTGACAAGGCAAAATCAAATGAAAAAAACTTGCGCTGCGCTCAGCCAACCAGCGAACCCTTTGATTTAAAAGTTCCAGCTCCAAATTCTGACTGGAAGGGATCGCTCATTGCCGCGGATGGGTCGCAAATTTTTCCGGACAAACACCAACCAGAACTATTTGGTCTAATCAACATCGGAGCGATTATCATTCGTAGAGAGTCTGGAGAAGCCCCAGAATTGAAATATCAAACCGAATTATTGTTCGGGGATGAACTATTAAAACCTGAGGGTTATTTGATCACCGAATCCTCGATTGAGTTAATTCGTGACCTGCGCGAGCGCGCCCTTTTATTCGAATGGTCAAGAAAGGAAATTGAGTCAGGCAGGCAAACCCTAGCTTGGGTGGATGGACCGATCGAACTTTGGGGACGAAGCGATGGAGATCAGCGGGCTGAATTTCAATCCGCGCTCTCCAAATACCTGGGGGTTTTGTCGCAGATGGCGGAAAGTGGAATAATTTTTGCGGGATACGTGGATAAACCGACAGCCAACCCAATCACCCGAATGATTGAAGTAGCCATGGCGGAGGAGGATCAATTGCAAAACATTCGCTCCTATTATCCACTTTCGGGGATTACCGACGGATGGCTCTTTTCGAGCCTTGAGAATTTGCGTTTGCCGCCAGGTCACAGATCTGCGGTTTTCCGTCTCCGATCCCGTTCGGATGAGGATTATTCGGGACAATTCGAATTACATTTCTTTTATTTGAATGTGAGTTTCGAAAAAACTCACCCGCAGATCGCGCGGATCGAGATTCCAGGGTGGGTTGCCAAAAATGACAATTATTTGAAAATTTTACATGGTCAGTTGCTTGAACAATGCCAGGTATTGGGAGTTAAACCTTATCCTTACTTGCTTCATCGTGCGCATGAGACAGCTGTTGTAACCATCGAAGATAAGGCCCAGGTTACCAGTCTTATTCAACAAGTCATGGGGATAAATGGAATGAAATTAGGGGTCGCGAGTAACAAACAGGCAGCCAAGGACCTAAAAGGCAGAACCAAATTTGTCAACCAAAGAGGTGGAAAATGACAGATCCGATTGAAATTGGGAAGTTGTTAAGAGCGGGAACGGCTGGCTTTGTTGTGGGTTGTTCGGTCGCTCAATTCGATCAGCCCAGATTTGGAGCACTCGTAAGAGTACCAGTAACGGAAAATTACGAGATCTTTGGTGTCATCCAGAATATTCGCATCGATGATGATGGGCTTGTACGCCAATTGGTAAGCTCTGCGGCATTTGTCAGTGATGAAATCTTAAGAGATAATCGCGAAAGGCGGATTGTACCAGTTGAGATGAGCGTTTTATCAGTCGGATACATGGAAAATGGCAAAATTTGGCACATGCTTCCTCCGCAACCAGCCCTTAGCCTTGAAAAAATATATTTGTGTGATGAAAAGGAAATAGCTTTGTTTACCTCAGGCGAGGGGATTCGTTATTTACGCCACCTCTTACGCGCGGACGACGCACCAATTCCCGAATTGATCGCCTCTCATATCGCTCAGGTTGAAAAAGCACATTCTGATCCTCAAGCCTGGGTGAGTGCCGCCACAAGCTTTCTGATTCAACAACTACGTGATGACCATTCCACATTAATGAGTGTTCTGAACGCTCTTTCTGAGATTTTTGATGGAACGGATTTGAGGTAACCATGGCAAATCAAAAAATCGGTTATATTGTCGGCGGTGGTTTAAAAAACTCCTTCCTTGCGCGCCTTAGCGTAACGCCATCAGAAGTGCAGGAGGGTAGTTTTGTCGTGATCGATTCAGGTACTTTTCGTTTTTATGGCTTGATTACCGATCTTCAACTTGGAGCTACTGATCCACGTTTTGCTGATGAGAGAATCGATGACCGTCTTCCCAGTTCGCTTTCTCGGGAGCTGTATGGCCAAACTCTTTTTACCAATATCGAGATCCTTCCTTCGCTCATGCTCGACCGGGGACCGGATCCCATCAGTCCGGCATACGCGGAATGGAGTGCCGCCCATCAGGATTTGGAACCTCAAATAATGCCGGTAAAAACGGTACCAGTTCACCACTCGGCAGTAAGTCTGGCAGATCAAACCGATATCGCCGCAATTTTTGGAATCCCGGACAAGAAAGGTAATTTTGTGATCGGTACAACCCGCGAACAGGGACATCCGATTTGCATTAACCTCGAGAAATTTGTCCAGCGTTCAGCAGGCGTATTTGGCGCCACTGGAACCGGAAAATCATTCCTTACCCGTATCATGCTGGCGGGTTTAATTCAATACGACAAGGCGTCAGTTCTGGTGTTGGATATGCACAATGAGTATGGTTTTGATGATTTGGCGTCGGATACAAAAACACCGGTGCCTGGCTTAAAGACTAAATTCAATGCCAAAGTCCAAGTTGTGGGGTTGGGAAAAGGAAGCAAAATTCGGGATGGGGCTCCACCAGATTATGACTTGGAGATCGAGGGGAGAGACATCTCAACCACGGACATTGAATTGTTAACCGGAATCCTGAATTTGCGGGAAACCACATCAACCACTTTGCACAGCTTGAATGCCAATTTCGGAGAAGACTGGTTTATGGCTTTTAAGTCGATGAATTTTAAAGAAGATGATCTCGAAGATGAAAAGGGTCGATCCAGAAAAGTTCCCGCCTCTGGGAGTGTGGCTGCGTGGGCTGAAGAAGCTGGCGTAAATGTAATGGCGGCTGAAGCACTGCGCCGAAAACTGGACCCATTATTTAAAAAATCTTACATCATTGAGAAGTCGGCTTCAAAAGGTGTTGGGCTGATTATCGATCAACTTCAAAGCGGGAAACACGTTATCTTGTCTTTTGGAAAATTTGAGTCTGACCTTGATTATTTACTTGTCAGCAATATCATAACCCGTAAAATTCGGGAGGCTTGGGTTGAAAAAACAAATCAATACCGTTCTCATAAAAAGGAAGAACCACGCCCGCTTGTGATTGTTGTAGAAGAGGCTCATAAATTATTGAATCGGGAAATGGCAAACCAAACCGCCTTTGCTACCATTGCCCGTGAATTGAGAAAGTATTATGTAACCTTGATGATTGTCGACCAAAGGCCTTCACAAATTTATGATGAAGTACTATCACAACTTGGGACTCGAATCAGCGGCTGGCTCGGGGATGACGATGATGTTCACGCGGTTTTGGCGGGACTGGCCAACCGAGAAGCGATCAAGGGCATGCTCGCCCGTTTGCAGCCAAAGGAAGAAGTAATCTTGCTCGGATGGGGAGTTCCCATCCCACTGCCAATTCGTTCACGGCGTTACAATCAGCAATTTTGGAAAGAGCTGTTTCCTAATCTGGATGACGAAGTGAATTCCAATGATAAATTTAATGCGGAATTTGGATTTGAATCATAGCCAACTTTCAATTATGATTGGGTCATTCGTTAATAGTCAGATTGGAGACTTTGGACATGTTTGAGAAGAATCCGGATAGAAGAGCTCTGGAAAATCTAATTCGAAAAGAAGGCAGGCTGCCCCCTGGCCAAGCGCTCACAACAAAATTCCCCGTCCTCCATTATGGACCTGTACCGCCATTCGATCCAACAACCTGGACGATTCAATTTTTTGGTGAACTGGAAGAACCAAAAACTTTTAGCTGGGAAGAATTCAACCGCTTACCGCGTAGAAAAATCGTTATGGATATTCACTGTGTAACGCGATGGAGTAAGTTTGATACGGAATGGGAAGGTGTTTTGATCGAAGACTTGGTTAAAGAAAAAATTATCAAAATCAAGGAAAACGCCAAATTTCTTATCGAACATGCTGAATACGGATTTACCACCAATGTCCCCCTCAGTATTGCCATGCAGGAAACTTTCATGCTCGCTACCCATTTTAATGGCGAGCCAATTTCCCCTGACCACGGCTTTCCACTGAGAGCAGTAATTGGTTTTATTCCAGGGCGCGAAGAATTGGAAACGCCGTATTTCTGGAAAGGGGCAAAATGGCTGCGCGGACTTGAATTTTCCAGTGTTGACAAACCCGGATTTTGGGAGCAAGCGGGTTATAATAACAACGCTGACGTTTGGCTCGAAGAAAGATATGCCTGACCAAATAAAAAGCCCGCGATAAAATCGCGGGCTTTCTTTCTATTCAGGTCGTTCAACCAATTCCAAGGGTAATTTGAGCTCGTTATCCCCCCTCATGACCGTGAGAGTGATTGTGTCTCCTGGAGATGTAAATTCAACCAGATAACTGATCAAATCATCCCAGATGCGAACAGGTTGATCGTTAATCGCGACAATCAAATCCCCGCCTGCTTGCAACCCCTGCATATTTGTGTTTACACTTGCTCCGCGGATACCCGCAATTTCGGCGGGGCTGCCGGAAGAGACCGAGAGTACATAAACACCAGTCATTTGAGGTAATTCAAGTTCGTTAATCACGTCGAGGGTCATCAGCTCACTGCTCAGCGTGGAAATGCCCATGTATGAGTATTCAAATTTTCCATCCTCAATCAGGGCAGGGACCACCTTTTTCACTAAATTGATTGGTAAGGCAAATCCGATCCCTGAATTGGTTGGTTCTCCAAGGTTTATGGAACTCGTGGTAATGGAACGGTTAACCCCAACCACATTTCCGCCAAGGTCAAACAGAGGTCCTCCCGAATTTCCAGGATTGATTGCGGCGTCAGTCTGAATCATGTCCGCTACGCTAAAATTTCCTCCGGAAGTTATTTCCCGATTACTTTCCTGGGTTCTTCCAAGCGCGGAGACGATGCCGAGAGTCATTGTTCCATTTAATCCAAATGGATTACCAATGGCGACCACGCTTTGCCCAACCTTCAACTGATTTGAGTCTCCAAGAGGCAGCGGATGTAGCTCTGATGCTGGGACATCGACTTTAATGACTGCCAAGTCGGAATCCTTGTCTATTCCTACTAAATTTCCATACGTTTTATATCCGCTGTTGAAGTCAATTTGAATAGTTTCGGCACCGTCAACCACGTGCTCATTGGTAACGATGTAACCATCAAGATTGTAAACAAAGCCGGTTCCCTGACCACCCGCTAATCCAGAAATAGTCTTGATAGAAACAACGCCCGGAATTGATCGATCATACAAATCGGTGAGGGCGCTTTGGGCTGAGATGTGATCCACCACAATGGATGGTTGGCTAACCGCGTTTGGCACAGGAGCGGGTAGCAGATCTGCTTGCTGGGTTGGATCCGGCAAGAGTCCTTTAAGGTCGTTTAAAACATCTATCCCGGCTCCGCAGCTGGAAAGGGATAAGGTAAAAATCAAAAAAATCGAAGCAATTTTAAGCTTGCTATTCATCGTACCTCCTGGTGAAATATTAGTGCTCTTTGGCGTCTCGTAACAGGTCGCGCTGTTTTTCTGAAATATTTTTTGGAATGGTAACCTTGATGATGGCGATCAAATTACCAAACTTACCTGAATCTTTTAATATTGGCATACCTTTTCCGGCCAATCTGATTTTTTGATCTGGCTGGGTTCCGGCGGGGATGGTTAACTTGACTTTGCCGGACATTGTGGTGACCTCAATTTCACCGCCTAAAACCGCGGTAAACATATCGACTGGAATTTCGGTTTTAAGGTCGTCTCCATCTCGAGAAAAACGAGGATCCTCCGCGACTTTTAACCGTAAATATAAGTCACCGCCATCCGGTGAGCCGGAGGCTACTCGCACTTTTGTGCCAGTTTTGGAACCTGCTGGAATCTTTACTTCAAGCCTTCTTCCATTCGCTTCCAAAATCCGTGAAGTACCTTGGAAGGCTTCGGTGAGCGAGATGACGACCTCTTGTTCGTAATGCTGTGGGCGAGGTTGTTGCCGTTGATATTGGCGCGTGTTCCCCGAACCACCCATGCCACCCACCCCACCAAAAATGGCGGAAAAGAAATCTGAAAACCCGCCGCCTCCAAAAAGTTCATCGATATTTATATTTTGCCCGCCTGAGTTTGACCATTGTGACCAATCAAAACCACCTGGGCGGCCGCCACCTTGTTGGTAATCGAAATATGCGCTGCCCAATTGGTCATAGCGTGCTTTTTTCTCCGGGTCTGAAAGTACTTGATAGGCTTCATTGATTTCCTTGAATTTCTCTTCAGCAACCTTGTCATCCGGATTTCGATCTGGGTGGTATTTCATCGCCAGTTTTTTAAAAGCGGAACGAATTTCATCTACGCTGGAACTTTTCTTTACGCCTAAAATTTTATAGTAATCCTTGTATTCCATATTTAACCATTCTAATGACACCTGTGATGCGGGGTCAATACCTTTGGATATTTTTTTAACACATTTCTAATTTATTCTCGGTCTTGTGAGTAAAATAATATCACGTTCAAATATTTTGGAAGGAAAAAATCATGCGCTCATTGTGTATTTATTGTGGATCTTCAAATTTTGTGGATAAGGAATATTTAAACGCGGGCCGGCATGTAGGAAATGTGCTTGCGGATAATGGTATTACCCTTGTTTATGGTGGATCGAAGACCGGAATCATGGGCGCGGTAGCAGACGGGGTTTTGGAGAAAAAAGGGAAAGTTATTGGGGTCAATGTTAAATTGATGGATACTTCCGAATTAACCCATCATGGGCTCACTGAAATGATTATCGCCGACACAATTCAGGAACGAAAAAACAAGATGTTCGCATTATCAGATGGTTTTATCGCCCTCCCCGGTGGGTTTGGTACTTTTGATGAATTATTCGAAACGATAACCTGGGCTCAAATTGGGGAGCACGAAAAACCGATCGGACTTTTAAACACCAAGAATTATTACGACCCATTGTTAAAAATGCTCATCCACGCCGGAGAAGAAGGCTTTATTTTCAAAGAACATATCGAAATGTTGTGTGTGGCGGAGGAAATCGAACCACTGCTGGCTTGCCTGTCCAACCATCGGCCAAATAAATCGGCGGTTGATCGGTGGATGAAACAGATCAAATAAAGAAGGGAGGCTTTAAGCCTCCCTTCTTTATTATTTGGAAATACTTTCAGGATAAAAAGTTTTAGGGTGATTGCCGAGAATTTCTTCGATCCTTGCCATCACATCATCGGTCAGCAAATCTACCGCTTCGGAAGCCTTCATATTTTCGGTAACCTGAGAAACCTGGCTGGCACCGGTGATGGAGGTACTCACGTTTGGATTTTTTAAAGTCCAGGCAATTGCCAATTGGGATTGGGTAATACCAAGCTCGTTAGCCAAGCCGCCCAATTTTCGAATTACCTCGAATTTGTCATCTCTGGCGATCCGGTCACGCAACCATTCATAATCCTCAAGCGCCAATCGGCTGCCTGCTGGGATGCCATCATTGTATTTGCCGGTTAGCACACCCGAGGCAAGTGGAGACCAGATTGTTGAGCCATAGCCATAATCGGCAAACAGGCGAAAATATTCCTTTTCGAATCGATCACGAACCAGCATATTGTATTGAGGCTGTTCCATGACTGGTTTGCGAAGGTGATGCTTCTCTGCGATCTCGATCGCGGCCACGATATCAGCGGCGGGCCATTCAGAGGTTCCCCAGTAAAGCGCCTTGCCACGATCGATCATATCGTGCATTGCCCAGACGGTCTCTTCGATGGGGGTGAATGGATCCGGCCGATGGCAAAACACCAGATCAACATATTCCAAATCTAATCGTTGGAGAGATCCATCAATTGCTTCTAATAGCCGCTTTCGATTAAGTGTATTTTTTTCATTGACTCCGTCGTTTATTCCCCAGAAAAATTTGGTAGAGACTACGTAACTTCCGCGCCGCCAACCTAATTTTTTTAAAGCCTGCCCCATCACTTCTTCTGATTTCCCATCCGCGTAAACTTCGGCGTTGTCAAAAAAATTTACGCCGGCGTCGTAAGCGGCCGCCATTATCTCGACCGCGTCCTTAATCCCGACCTGGGTATGAAACGTGACCCATGAACCTAATGAGAGCTCGCTCACTTTTAAACCGCTTGTTCCTAGCCTTCTGTACTTCATCTCAAATCTCCGTAATGTATAGTTTGAAAAATCGTTATTTTTCTTGAAAGTGAATTACCTGATAAGTCTCCACCTCAAGGTGATCTTCTTTCCAAAATGTTTTCGGATAACCCATTTTGCGGCATAAGTGCCCTAAAAACTCCTCATGAGTTGGTATTTCTTCCCATACCTGGGGGAGAAAGGTAGCTTGGTCTTGTCCGTACGAAATGGTGACCCCATCTATGCCTGGCCGCAACTTGCTTATCATTTCCGATGAGTCCTTATATTCCACTTTAACAGGTGGAGTGAGGATTGAAATTTCGATCACCAACTTGGGCAGCTCCTGAATGGTTACAGAATTAAAACGGTAATCCTCAATCGCGGCTTGAAGTGCCCGCTTTTGAACGTCCTTGTAAAGTGGTTGATAAGCTAATAAAGAGCCAATACAACCTCGAAGGGCGCCATTTTTGGTAAGGGTTACAAAACAGGCGCCGTTTTGGGTCAGGTTTTCGGTCAGCGTTGAAGGGTTAACTTCATATCTGGTGCCATTGCTCAGGTATGCCTGAATAGTGGCACGAGCGATTTGCAAGAGATGGGATTTTTCGTTTTCGGTTAATTCCAACATGTCATCCAGGGAAGTTCAACTTTTTTGTAAACGTTTATATTCCCTATTATAGTAAATCAACGGATCAATATCTACTCTGCCGATTTGGGTTTCAAGGACCTCGGCAATGAAGATAGTGTGGGTGCCCGAGCCGATGGTGGTAATTACTTTGCAATCGAAAAAAGCCACCCCGCCCTTTAAAAATGGTGCTCCGGTCGAAATTTTGAATGTGTCCAGCCCTTCCATGCGATCTTCTTCGTCTGTTTTTCGCCCGGCGAAAACATTCGAAATATCTTCCTGGTCTGAAGCAAGGATAGTGACCCCGAAAATGGAGGAACGCATAATTAAGTCATGCGTCCGGGAATTACGTTGTAACGATACCAGAATTTGAGGCGGCTCCAGGGAAAGAGAGGTAAACGAACTGACGGTCATACCGTGTTCGAATTGATTAAATGTGCTGGTTACTACGGTGACACCAGTAAGCCAGTAGCGCATTGAATTGCGTAATTCTTCAGCGATAGCGATCATTGTGATTTGTTTGCTCCAAGTTTTGAATGAATTTGATTATAACTTCGTTGCAAATCGGACAAAAATGGTCATGGGTGTTAGACTATAATCAAATTTATGAATATTGACCAAGACAATAATACCAGTGAAAGATCCGGCAGGAAGAATAGCGCGCCTAAAAGAACCCGGGGTAGGAACGAAGGCGTTGCAATCCTTTTAAATGTCCTCATTACAGCCGCGATCTTTTCAACTATTTTTGTAACCATCACCCCGGACATTTTTTCCTTGGACTTCAATACTCCGTTCTCGCGTCTTCTATCCGGAGAACCTGACGTGGAAAACACGAATGGATTTCAAGGCGCCGATGTAAAAATAGGAATCGTATCCGGGCACCTCGGAAATGACTCCGGGGCTGTTTGTGAAAATGGAACTACTGAGGCGGATGTTAATCTGAGAATCGCGACCTTGGTCCAACAGAAGTTGAATGCCTTTGGTTATCAAACCGATTTATTGAAAGAACGTGACCCGCGCCTTAATAACTATAAGGCGGACTTGTTGATCTCCATTCATAATGACTCTTGCGTCTATGTCAATGATCTGGCGACTGGTTTTAAGGTTTCCCGATCCTTGGCCACCACGGATGAGAATTTAGCCAACCGACTGGAAGGCTGTTTAAGTGCCCGATATCAAGTTGAGACTGGTTTGCCCTGGCACGACAGCGTAACCACTGACATGACTGATTATCATGCATTTGATGAGATTGATCCGGGCACCCCGGCTGTGATCATTGAAACCGGATTTTTGAATTTAGACTATGAGCTTCTGGTTAACAACACAGAGTTGGTTGCCGAAGGAGTAACAAGCGGAATCCTTTGTTTTATTAATAATGAGAGTTTTAATCCGCCCAGCGAGTAGAAACTGAGAAAATGCCATGGACGAACAAAAAAAGATTGCGTACGAGTACCTTGATCATGCCCAAAAAGCGCTTAGGGCGGGGAATAAGATTCTTGCACAAGAATATTGTGACCTTGCCGAAAATACCGCTTCTGACCTTGAGGAAGTTTGGTTATTAAAAGCGACCCTCTCAGAGCCGGCGGAGAGTGTTGTTTGCCTTCAAAAGGCATTAGAGATCAATCCAAACAGTGAACGAGCTCGGAAAGGGATGCTGTGGGCGCAGGAACGATTGAGTGCCTTGGGAATTCCTGCCGAATCAATTGAACAAGCTGCCAATGAACCAGTACAGGAGATCAGCCCAGAAGTCGCGGAAACGGTTGAAAGCCTGGATAAAAACCCCTTTAAAGTTGGGACACCGGAAGATATTCAAGTATCGAGCGAAAACGCCTCCCAAACCCAGGAGATGGCGGCTGTAGCAGCGGCGAATGAGGAAAAACCGGTCGCGATAAAGCCCGCAATTTCATGGACCCGAAAGTGGCTGGCTCCACTTAGCATCCTAATACTTTTGGTATTACTCGCGCTGGCCGCATTCTACCAATCAAACCTGATTCAAGCTTTTGAGCCAATGGTTAGTAAAGGCGTAATGGCTGGGTCTGGGGAAACCATCGATCTGGTTATTCCAACCAAAACGCACGAAGTAGGCGCACAGCTATCCCCCACAACAGTTACAACTGAAGTACATCAGCAGGCTGAGGAGCCAACCAATACCGAAATACCCTCACCGATACCAACTCAAACTGTTTTGCCTACTACTCAACCCACAAATACCGTCCTACCATCCCGGACTCCTTTGCCAACGGCTACGGAAGCAATCTTCCTCAGTCCTACGACCCAAAATGATGTACTCCCCAGCCCAACAACCCAAGAGGAATTGCAACCAAGCCCAACGACTCAAATACAGGCATTAATGACCGTTACCCCTAATCCAGCATGGATTGGCGTTCCTTCTCCCACTCCATTACCAACAGATACGGAAGAACCGCAATTTTCTGTAGACCCGGTACCCACCTCGGCGGTCATCGCTCCCATTACCAGCCCGGGCTCAGGTGCTCGTTGGATCGATGTTGATTTAACGAATCAGATGCTTTACGCCTACGAGGGAGATCAAATGCTCAACGCCTTTGTCGTCTCCACAGGAACCTGGCAGTACCCTACTGTAACCGGATCGTACAATGTCTATGTAAAGTATCTCTACAAGGATATGTCCGGGGTGGATTACTACCTTCCTGATGTACCTTATACAATGTTTTTTTATGATGGATACGCCATTCACGGCACCTATTGGCACAGTAATTTTGGTGTACCGATGAGCCACGGATGTGTGAATATGACCATCCCGGACGCAGCCTGGATTTACCAGTTTTCCTCAGTCGGAACAACGGTAAATGTCCATTATTGATCGGACAACAAGATGAGAAACGCGCTTTTTGAGGGATTGGTTTTCGACGAAAAAAATGATCCATTAAAATCCGGCCATGTAGGCGAGGAGGCAGTTTACATCCTTGATGATGATGGTTTTAAAAAGCATGTTCCCGCAGAAAAAATTGACCGTGCGATTTTAGCTGAAATCGCTGCCATGATCAAAGGGCAGGAAGGGATGCTCACCGACCAAGCTGCCAGTATGATGGGCACCGAGGATGTATTCAGCAAAGCCATCATTGAGAACCAACTCAAAAACTTTGAAAGCCAATTTCCACAACTTGCTGAGACAGGCATACCCGAAGAAGTAAGAGCATATATGGGGATGACTGGTTTTAAAGTAATTGTAAATTACCGGGGTGAAATCGCCGACTTCCGGGTCGCCGGCCAATCACCTGACGGTGAATAATCATTATTTCCCCCTCGTAAGAGTGAACCCAAACTCTAACTTTCGTATCAATTTTGCAAACAAGCCGCTTTTCCGTTTTATTCCAAGGCTTTCCATACTACCTGACCTCTTATTAAGAGATCAGGAAAAAAAAGAACTTTTTGATCCGATCGGCAATCAACCTTTCCTCCTTGCGGACTTGGAGGATGAAGGAGCAAACATTGTCAGCGTTCCAGTTAACCCGCTCGATAGACTCATCCTTGAGTGTTTATTTGATCCACCCCCACAGAATTTGGGTAATAATTGGCTGAGCAAATTTTTTAATCTGCGAGTGGGGGAACAACGTCTTGATCAACACATCCATTCACTTTTTTATTCCACTTGCCAATCTTGCGGAAAAGCCATAGAGGTAAATTTTTTTGTTCGGGATGGAACAAATAACGAACTGATTGGAAAATCTTACCATTGCGACTGCGGATTAAGCGGCACTCAACCGGTCAATGATCAAGATCGTCTTCTTGATGAAAATTGGAGAAGATCGGATGGTCTTTACCGCACACGGGTTACAGGATTGTTCGCGGGTTTAAACGGAATTTCAGATCAGGATATTTTAGATGTACTTACAATCTATTCTCCCAAGGCCCTTTACGCGATTGAGTTAATCTCTCAAAAAATTATTCAAAGTGTCGATAAAAATCAGCAAAAATATTATCTGCTTGCTTTGGTTTACATTGCCGATAGTATCAATAGTTTATGGAATATCTCAAATCAAATTGAATTACCCAAATTGATTTACCGCCCTAAAAGAATGATCGAGTTTAATTTCTGGACAGCTATTGAAGAGTCCGCGAATTTGCTAAACGAGTTGGCAAAATTTACACCTCGAATCCATGAATCAAGCCACTCGGATGGATTTGCTTCCGGCATAACTGTAAATAAATGGGTTCGGTTAAAGGACAAACAACCGATGCCGCCAACGTCTATTGTCGCTGTTGTTCCACGGCCGAACCAGGCATATTGGAGTTTGAGCGCGTTATGGTCTCGTTGGTTGTTGAATCTGCCTCGCGATGAGGTGTTTCTGCGTTCTATCGCCAGAAAAAAGGTGGATTGGGATTGGTTCTATGAAGCATCGGCCGCTTTGATGCGCAGGGTGGCCGGTATTGCCGAAAGCAAGCCTCCCATTAATTTCATCCTTTCTGAAAATGAGCCTGATTACATCGCCTCATTCATGTTCGCGATGAACAATGAAAATGTTTGGCTTGAGGAATATTCGATACAAACGCTTTCGAATTCCCTTGTATTACGTTGTCGGATTGGTAAACCCGTCACAGTTTATACCAATGAAACGGTTAGCCGCTCCAAACCCGATTACTTAAAACAAGTTGTGGACCAGTATCTAACCACAAAGGGATCACCTGTCCCTTATGAAATATTGTTGACGGATCTCTTGTGTCTCCTCAGCTTGGATAGAGATTATGTTTTTCAGAAAAAGAAACATAAGCTGTTTCTTAAGAAACTAAACGAATTGTTAACTTCAAGCGAGTATGAGGATATCGAAGGACGGAATACTCCTCAAACTGGAACCTGGAAAATCAGAGCAAAAGGATTCCAACAGCCTCTACTTTAAGGTGAGGCTGTCGGTTCGGGAGTATCAGAAGGCACTTGACTTGGCAAGAAGGTGGGAGTTGGAAATAGCTCCTCTTCGGTAGCGGTCGGAATGATTTCCTCGGTTGCGGTAGGTTCAGGTGTTTGAGTGATGGTGGGGGTTGGCTCAGGAGTTGAGGTCGGTGGTGTGTAGTTTAATACGAATTGAATAACCTTTTCCGCAAAGCCGCCATCGGGATGTTCCATGCGCAATTTTAGTGAGTACTCTCCGTTTGGCAATGTTGCGGTTTGGATATCTGTAACGAATGTTGGAGAGTAAACCTGGTTTTCAGAGCTATAGATTACTCGCCAGTCATCCTTATTCGGTTTTTTCCCTTCAGCCAAATATATTGCCCAACCGCTGAATCTACCTTCCACGCTGGCTATTACTTCCAGTTCCAAAATCGCCGAATGAACTTCCTGACCATTGCTGAGGTTGGAAAACTCGAGCTTTGGCTGGTAGATCTGAGCATCACACTCCTCGGTAGGTGTGAATATGATTGGATCGTCAAAGCCGAGTTTTTTGGCTAACCTGATCCCCTCTTCATCTTTTTTCAGCCATTTCCGCGCATCCTTGTCTTCAACATTCATTGACATGATTTCTTTGGTGTATTGATTGCAGTATTGGTTTGCAACTAAACCGCTCCAGGTGTCAACCCGAACTTCCTGCCATAGATCGAATTTCTTGGAAGGAGGTAAATTTTCACTGTCAAATAATTCAACAGTTTGTTCGGGGCACCACGCGGATGGCTCTGTTCCCGAAAGGGCGCAGATGATACGTTCGACGATCCCGGATGGGCGTTCAAATGCGCTTGGTTCTCCCCCGGTGAGATAGGGTATTGCTTGGGTCATGTAAGTTGCCCAAATAGGGGCGGCACCGCTCAAACCAGTGGTATTAAACATGGCGGTATAGTCGGCATTGCCAACCCAAACACCCGTAACTACATCCGGACTATATCCTACGGTCCAATTATCGCGAAAATCATTGGTTGTACCGGTTTTTGCTGCAACCCGGGTATTAAAGGGTAGATTAATGATAGGGTTGTCTCCGAACATCGGTCTTCGAGCGCTGTAATCTGATAAGATCGAAGACATCAAAAAGGCATGCTCGGCTTTCAAAACCCTGGTTTCCTCAATCGCCTCAGGATCAAATTCGTAAATCACATTGCCCTGATGATCGGTAATTTTAAGGATGGATACTAAAGGCTTGCTCAAACCATTCGCGGCAATAGTGGAATACGCGTTTGTTAACTCCAGTAGACTTACCTCGCCGCCGCCAAGGGATAATGCTAACCCGTAATCCTCCCGGATCAGGCTTGTAATACCCAGTTTTTCAGCCATTCCGATCAAACCTTCAACCTCATCAGTGTTGGGGTCATCATAAATACCAACGAAATCAAGCGCTTTTACGGCTGGAATGTTGTAACTATTCGCCAAGGCTGAACGGACTGTAACCGGTCCATGGAATTGACCATCATAATTTACTGGCTCATAGGCTGGGCTTGGGTCGTCTGGAAGGCCGGATGGGGAAAATTTGGAAGGAATATCCCAAATGAGGGTCGAAGGAGACCACCCTTTTTCAAACGCGGCTAAATAAACCAGTGGTTTTATGGATGATCCGGGTTGCCTGGTCTGGGTGATAGCCATATTGACCTGACCCTGAATATCGACATTGTAAAAATCAGCCGAACCGACCATCGCCAGAATCTCTCCAGTAGACGGTTTGATCGAAACCAAAGCGCCGTTATTGGCATTGGAACCCGCTAATTGTGAAACCTGTTCGCGAACGGCTTGTTGAGCGATTGCCTGTAATGTCGGATCAATACTTGTGGTTACTGTAAAGCCGGATCGGTAGATTGTCTGAGCGTCAAACTCTTGCTCTAACTGTTCACGAATGTAATTAACCCAATGAGGATGTTTAATCGCGAATACCGGGATCGGAAACTCAAAGGATTGATTATCCTTTACCGCTTGAATTGCTCTCTCAAGGCTGACACACACCTTCTGATCCCAGTTACTGACGGTAATGCAATTACGTTCCTCGCTTAATTGGTACATTAAAGCCAAAACGTCCCGATTTCTTTGCAAGGTCACATCACGATTTGTATAGATATCATAAATTGCCGGGGATTGTGGTAAACCCGCCAGAAACGAGGCCTGGGCAATGGTAAGGTCATCTGCAAGTCTGCCATTCGGCAAGGTACCCTGGGTGTTAATTTCGTTTGGCTGCCCGTCAATCTTGTCACCGAAATAGGTGGCCGCCGCCGCTTCGATTCCATAGGAGAGATTGCCGTAATAAATTTCATTAAGGTACAACTCAAGGATCTCGTCCTTACTGTATTTTCTGGTGATTTCGGCGGCAAGGATAATCTCACGAATTTTTCGGGTATAAGAGCGTTCTACACGTTCTTCTGGAGAGAGTAAAAGGGAGCGGGCTAATTGTTGGGTAATGGTTGACGCGCCAGGCCCGCTCCCATCCGAAATAATATTTAACCAGATCGCTTTGGTAATGGCGACCGGGTCAAACCCGGGATGACTGTAAAACTCCTTGTCCTCAGTAGCGATGGTTGCCGCAACCAGGGCAGGAGAAATTTGCGAAAGCGGCACATATGTTCTGCGTCCCGCGTTTGGATCTAATAATTCATAAAGGACGTTGTTTTCTCGGTCAACAATCCTGGTGGTTTCAAATTGGGCGGAATGTTCTCGCAAGTCGCCAATGGATGGAAGAGTTCCGGCAATTGCGAAATACCCTACGGTTAAAAAAATTGCCGCGCCAAGGATAAGGATCACAAAGCCGATTAATAAAATGATTAGTCCACCCGAAAGACAACCGCCCGGCAAGCGTAATCGTTTGAGCCAATTGGTGGTTAAACTCCAATTGGGAAAGAGCTTGGAAGTCTTTTTTCGTATCCGGGTTGGGTTATTTGAAATTCGGTGATATGGATTGGTCTGTTCTATCGTTTCTTCTAGCTCTGGTTCGGCTGAGGCTGGGCGCGGTTTGGTAACCGAAACAAATTGGGAGTTTTCGAGGTCCTCTCCGGGTTTATTTTTAGGTGTTACAGCATGAATGCGGGTTGTCTCAATTGAGGTCCTTTTCTCGCTGGTTTCATGTGGCTTAAAGGGTTGATCTTCTTCAGGATCGAGCATTATATTTTGGTTTTAGCCAGTACGGTCCAATAACCTTTCATTGTGATTTCGTTATCCTGATTTAGAACCGAGGCAGATAAAACCACCGTTCCAGCATGCAAACGAGGAAGGTGTTTTAATTCAACGACTTCTAACTCAACCTTTATTGTATCCCCAATAAAGACGGGCTTGATAAATTTCCACTCTTTTACCTCTCTAAAAGCGATTACATTGGCTCCAAGTATGCCGGTTTGAACAGCCAATCCGGACGCGATTGAAAGGGTTAATAATCCATGGGCGACTCGCTGCCCAAAAGGCGTGTTTTTGGCAAATTCAGCGTCGGTATGAATTGCATTGAAATCACCTGAGAGCCCGGCAAAGGCTGTGATATCTGCCTCAGCAATTGTTCTTCCAGCGGTCATTCCTTTTTGACCGAGCTCGAAATCCTCAAAATAAGCCCCGGAAGTTGTAGGTAATGTTGACATTCGAACTCCTTTATAAAATAATGAAACCAGAACTTTTGATATTATATTCTGATGATAAGACCTTAAAGCGTAACAAAAGAAACACTTGAAGAAGTGAAAGGTTGTTGCTGGAAAATGTTCATCGATGAACCGATTGAGGTATTTTTTGAAACGGTACCCCTTCGCGAAAAAAAGCCCCCATGTCCCGCTGCATTTGAGTGGGGTGGAGTTCGATATCAAATCATCTCATCCGAACAGGAGTGGGTGGATTTTAACAGAAAAGGGCGGTTTGCTCGCAACATGAGCGATGCCCACCTGGCGACTTCCGCGAAAAAGGGTTCATTGGGGGTTGGCAGGTTTTATTTTCAGGTAGCCACCTCGGCTGGTGAAAGGTTTGTGATTTATTACGACCGGGCGCCTACCAAGCAGGAACCGAAAGGTTCATGGGTTTTATTGAAGAGAATCGACTGGGAAAATGAATCAGATGGAAGATCAGAATAATCTTGTAAAGCGAGATTTTGTTAATGGCGTCGGTATTCTTAGTTTGAATCGCCCAGACGCGCTGAACGCTCTTAATGCGCAATTATTTAACACACTGCTATCGGAAATTTCCATGATGGAGGCTGATCCACACATAGCTTGTATAATCCTGACCGGAGGCGGAAGGACATTTTGTGTTGGGGCTGACATTAAGTATATGGCTGAGACTCAGGCTGAAACTGAGCAGGTTATTCAGTTTTTGGGTAAATTTGACCAGGTTGCCAACACTTCCAAACCATTGATTGCGTGTGTAAACGGCGCGGCCCTTGGGGGCGGTTTTGAATTAGCCCTGGCTTGTGATTTTATTCTGGCATCTGAAAGAGCATTTTTTTCATTTCCGGAAGTTGGGCTCGGATTACTTCCTGGCGGGGGTGGAACCCAGAGAATCACCAGATTGGTTGGAAAACAGCGCGCCATGGAAATGATCTTAACCAATCAACGAATTTCAGCGGCGGAGGCTATCGAGTTTGGTTTTGTGAATAAAGTTTGCCCACCAGAAAATTTACTCGAAGAAGGTTTGCGCCTGGGCAGCCAAATTGCGAAGCTATCTCCAGAAGCTGTGCGCTCAGCAAGAAAGGCTATCCTGTTTAGTGAAAATAATCAACTGGAAACAGGCTTAGTATTTGAAAAAAACCTGTTCGCTCAATTACTTAATTCCGATAATGGCCGGGAAGGGGTTTCAGCATTTATCGAAAAACGTCCGCCAAAATGGAAAAAGGCCGTTTAACCCTGAAGTTCTTCGATTGTCCAGTTTTCTTCGCCCAATAATTTTCTAACCTTTTCCATAACCTCACCCGTCAATTGGGTTGATTCGTTTGGAAATTCAATCCGATGAGACTCACTTCTTTCGCGGATATTAAACTGAAAACGATCTTTGCCGTGATGTGAAGTAAAGATCGAAAATACATTTCTAATTCTGCGCCGGTCACGCTCAATGTCTCCACTGGATGTGAAATGGATGGTGATTAGTTTTGGAGAAGTTGGGTCGTTCCGAGTTGAAGGAATATAGGCGTGCTCTGCCGTTTCATTTTGCGTATCTTTAATTAAATGTTTTGCTGGTAGAGATTCTTTCGTCGCCGGATATTGGTTTTCTGATTTGCCTCCATCGGTCTGTTCAAGAGGCTCGTGATTAAAATTCTGTTCCAATCCTGAAGGATTTTCTTCCGCGAAGAAGTTCTTAGGCTCAAATGGATCTGTGTCTATAAATCCGTCTTCGGAAAATGAATCCGCAAGACCATAGTTTGGAAATGCCTCCCTGTCATTCATCGTTGCTACATCGATCTCAGTCCGAATTTGAGAAACGAGCACCTTGACATTCAGGTCTTTGGTTTCCGCGTCACCATCTGCGATAATCACTTTTCCGCTCAGACAAATATGTTTTGATTTTTCCCAAACACGGGGGAATACCACCAATTCAATATTTCCCTGAAGGTCCTCGATGTTTACAAAAGCCATATCTTGATTTTTTTTGGTTCTAATCGTGCGGATATCAGAGATAATGCCAGCGACCCGAACTTTTTGATTCGTGGTTATCCGCTGCAAGGTCGCGGCGTTATGGCTCGCCACCTGGGTTAGGATTTCCGCGTATTCTGATAAGGGATGATCACTGATGTAAAAACCGATTAATTCTTTTTCCCAAGCCAGTGCTTCCTTTTTGTCAATCTTTAGATCCCCATTCAATGTGATGGCAGAAATTCCGGTACCGGCTTTACCTCCGAACAATGACATTTGCCCACATTCCTCAGCTTTGAAATGGCTTGTGCTAGCGCCAAGAATTCTATCGAGGTTCGAAAGCAACTCTGCCCGGTCACCAAACCCATCAAGCGCGCCGGCTTTGATAAGCGATTCGAGGGCTCGTTTTCCAACGTTTTTAAGGTCTACCCGAATGGCAAAATCATTGATGTCCCGAAACGGAATTCCGTCCCTGCCTTTGATAATTTCCTCGGTTGGGTGGAGACCAACATTCTTGATTGCGCCAAGCCCGAAACGGATGGATGAAATATTTTTACCTTTTTGCGATGTTGAATTTTCTATCGTGAAATCGTGATCTGAATAACGCACATCTGGCGGGAGAACGTTGATCCCAAGTATTTTGCTCTCAGCGATATAAGCCGTAATTTTTGCCTGGTCGCTTTTGAATACCGACATCAATGCCGACATGTATTCAGGAGTGTAGTGAGCTTTAAGGTACGCTGTTTGAACAGAGATGAGACCATAATCCGCCGCATGGCTTTTGTTAAAGCCGTAGTTGGCAAATCTTTCCCAATCCTCAAAGATGATGGTCGCGGTAGCCCTATCCATGGTTTTTTGGCTGGCGCCATCGATGAACTTGATCTTGTGCATCGCGATCTTATCAGCCATCTTTTTGGAGATTGCCTTACGCAGGTCGTCAGATTCTCCTTTGGTATACCCGGCCAGGTCTACGGCGGCGCGCATAATCTGTTCCTGATAAATCGCGATACCATAAGTATCATTGAAAATTGGCGCCATGGCTGGATGGTGATATTCAATTTTTTCCAACCCGTGCATTCTACGGATATATTTTGGGATAAACTCCATTGGCCCTGGCCGATAAAGTGCGACCATGGCAATGATGTGATCCAAGGTGGTAGGTTGCATTTCAACAACACTCTTGGTCATTCCCTCACCTTCCAGTTGGAAGATTCCCGCGGTATGACCCTGGCTGATGATCCTGAATGAATCCGGATCGTCGGTTGGGATGTTATCCAGATTTAATTCAACCCCATGCCGCTCCTTGATCATGTCGCAAGCCTTTGCCATGACAGTGATCGTAGATAGACCCAGAAAATCTACCTTAAGCATTCCCATCTCTTCCAACATACCCATCTCAAATTGAGTTACGGTTTTGATTGGAACATTTTCATTATGGGAAGTCGGACGATGAATTGGAACGTATTCAGTGATTGGAAGGTCAGAAATTACCAAGCCAGCGGCGTGGGTACCTGCGTTTCGTACTACCCCCTCCATGTGAATCGCGTTATCAATCAGGGTTTTAATCCTCGGATTGGTTTCATACTCTCTTCTTAGTTCGGAAGAGTCCCGCAAAACACTTTCGAGGTTTTCTGCCTTGTCCGGTATTAATTTGGCGATCGCGTCAACTTCTTTTAAGGGGATGTCCATGACCCGCCCCACATCTCGGACGGCGCCCTTGGCGGCCATTGTGCCAAAGGTAATGATCTGGGCGACTTTATTATCGCCATACTTCTTGGCGGCATATTCAAACATCTCAGAACGCCGGTCATCTCTAAAATCCAGGTCAATGTCTGGCATGCTCGCCCGGTCCGGGTTGAGAAAACGTTCAAAAAGCAAGTTATTCTTGATCGGGTCGACCAGAGTGATAAAGAGCGAATAGGCAACCAGTGAGCCGGCTCCGGAACCGCGGGTGTTATACCAAATACCGTTTTCACGCGCGAACCTGCAAAGATCCCAAACGATGAGAAAGTATGCCGAAAAGCCCATTTTTTCAATCACGCCAAGCTCGTAATCCTTGCGTTCCTGAATGATCGGATCGTGCTTGCGATTGGCGTAGCGCATTTCCAAACCTTGGTCTACCAAATTGTGTAGGTACTGCTCGGGGCTCATTCCATTTGGAACGGGAAAAACAGGAAGATGGTAACCTTTCTTTGAAAGATCAACATTACAACGTTCGGCAATTTCGAGAGTATTTGCTAAAGCGGAAGGGATTTCCTTAAATAATCGGGACATTTCTTCTGGCGATCGCAAATAAAAGGTTTGAGATTCGTACCGCATCCGGTCCGGATCATCTAATAGTTTTCCAGTTTGAATGGCCAGAAGAATGTCTTGATACTTGGCGTCATCTGGTTCTATATAGTGAACATCATTAGTGGCAATATACTTCGCAGAATATTTGGCGCCTAATTCAACCAATTGGCGGTTAAGGTCAACAATTTCGGCGATATTGTGTTGTTGTAATTCAACAAAAAAGCGGTCTGGACCAAAGACCTCATAGTACCAGTTCATGCGTCGAACCGCTTCTTCGGGCTTTTCGTTCAGCAAATTCCGTGGGATTTCGGCGCTCATACAGCCGGATGTGGCGATCAGCCCTTCGGAATGTTCAGCTAAAAACTCGTGATCAATACGCGGATAGTAATAAAATCCGTCCAATTGTGCGGCGGAAGTAATCTTTAATAAATTTTTGTATCCAACTTCATTTTCGGCCAATAATAGCAGGTGAGTTGAGCGTTTATCTAACTTCGAGTCACGGTCATCCATTCTGCGGGCAGCCATGTAGGCTTCAACCCCAATGATCGGTTTTACTCCAGCTTCTTGGGCCGCCTTATAAAATTCGACTACTCCAAACATCGTGCCATGATCGGTAATCGCCAGAGCAGGCATGTTAAACTCTTTGGCTTTTTTAACCAATTTTTTAATATTGGAATAACCATCCAAGAGCGAATATACGGTGTGTGTGTGAAGATGAACAAATTCGTCGGTCATTTTTCCCTGTAAATGCATTATAGCATTTGGCATCCGACCAGCTCAAAATTTTAAATAACCAAATCAGGTGAAAGGCAGTTTTATTATGCTTTATAGATTCTCGCGGATTGTACGCCTGCCCTGGCCTTACACAAACCAGGCAAGGCTTTTATTAACTGTTCATAGCCGGTAGTCTCCATACAAATTGAACCAGCCACATTTCCTCGGATGGCGGATTGGATCGGATCAAGACCTTGTGCATAACTACCCATGAACGCGCCGCAGAAAGCGGCTTTATGGCCGCTCGGATCAACGATTGGAGAGTCATATTGCGGAATAATCCATTTTTCTTCTGTCGCGGAAATATAGAGCATTTGTTGATTTAATGATCGGAGTGCAACGACCTGGCTTACTTTACCTTCGGCGATCCTTTTTAACATGGACCATCGAGTGATTTGATTACCCTTAAATAAACTTATGAGGTGTTCTTCTTGGATAAAGACCACCTCCAAACCATCGATCAATTCATAAATTTTATTGAGTGAATTTGGAAAAATGTAACTTGGGTCGAGTTCGAGACCAATATTTTTAATTCCCTGACTTTGATAAAGATTAACCAGCTGGTATTGGGTTTTGTAATCTAATGGACCGATCAGCACCGCGTCAGGAAATTTGCATGAGACTGGGATTTCGCCTAACTTTGGAGAGAGGTTCGCTGGCGGCTCTGCTTCATTTGGAGGTTCATAATTGAAGAGTTCTCTTGGGAAGAGCAGTCCTTTTTCTAAAAATCGGGAAATTGGCTGGTCAACAAATCGCTCGAATTTTTCTGAGTAAGACTCAAAAAAACGATGATCGGTGAAATCGGAGTGAATCTGCACGCCTGAGGTATCTATTCCTATTGATTTGAAACGATCCAGCCATTCGCGGGAGTAATTCTCACCCACCCGGGAGACCAGTTTTACATTTTCTCCCCAAAGGCGCGCTCCCGCCGCGGCATAAAGCGCATATCCTCCCGGAAGCCCAATAAACGATTTCGGTCCGGGCAGAAGAATTGTGTGTTTGTTAAGGGCGCCGATGACGGCGATTTCTGGTTCCATGAATATTATGTTAGCGAGCACCGATGATAGACCATAAACGAATTATAATAAACTATAATATCGACTAAGATCAAATAAGACCCCAAAAAAAGTTTTAAGGAGTAATGGATGAGTGACAAAAAAGTAAGAGTGGCGATCATTGGTGTAGGCAACTGTGCTTCATCTTTGGTGCAAGGCTTGGAATATTACAAAAACGCCGCTGACGACGCTACCGTACCGGGGTTGATGCATGTAAATTTAGGCGGGTATCATATCCGCGATATTGAAATTACACTTGGGATTGATATCAATATTACCAAGGTTGGTAAGGATATTTCTGAGGCAATTTTCGCGGATCCTAACAATACTTATAAATTTACGGATGTACCAAACCTGAATGCCCCTGTGGTGAGGGGCATGACCCATGACGGACTCGGAAAATATTTAAAAGATGTAATCGTAAAAGCTCCCGGGAAAACAGCCGACATCGTAACGTTGTTAAAAGAAACCAAAACTGATGTTGTTGTAAGTTATCTACCCGTCGGCTCTGAGATGGCTACCAAATGGTACGTCGAACAGATTATTGAGGCTGGCTGCGCCTTTGTCAACGCCATCCCGGTTTTTATTGCCTCCTCAGAGTATTGGGGTCAACGCTTCCGAGACGCTGGTTTACCAGTTATGGGCGATGATATCAAGAGCCAGGTTGGCGCAACCATACTCCATCGGGTAATTACCAGCCTGTTTGTTGATCGGGGCGTTCGAGTAGATCGAACCTATCAGCTCAACTTTGGTGGAAACACCGATTTTCTTAACATGCTCGAGCGTGACCGCCTTGAGAGCAAAAAAATCTCTAAAACTGGCGCGGTTACATCCATGCTGCCTTATGCATTGCCAGCCGAAAACGTGCATGTTGGTCCATCAGACCATGTGCCGTGGCTGACCGATCGAAAATGGTGTTATATCCGCATGGAAGGTACAACCTTTGGGGATGTTCCTTTGAACCTTGAGGCGAAACTTGAAGTATGGGATAGCCCCAATTCCGCGGGCGTAATCATAGACGCGGTAAGGTGTGCCAAAATTGCCCTCGACCGGGGTATGAGCGGTCCAATCATCGAACCCTCATCATATTTCTTCAAAACTCCGCCCAAACAATTCAAAGATAGCGTCTGCAAGGAACTCACTGAGAAATTTATCAAAGGTGAGTAAGCCGAAAACAAGATTACAGACCGCCGCTGAGACGGTCTGTTTTTTTATCCGCGGAGTTAGGTTAAAATCAACCCCATGAGCTCAAAATTCAAGATTTGGCAATTTATCTTAACCATGTTCATTATTGCTGGCTGTTCATCCTCCGCGCCGAATCAGCCCGCGCTTGACATGGAGATCGCCGTTACCAACGCAGTTGCAACCATGTTGGCTGAGTTATCGCCTACCCCCGAACCGCCGACCCCGATCATAGTGACAGGGACCGCAGAACCAACCGCTACCCAGATCCTTTCGCTTACACCTCCGGCACTTCCGGATGAATTTATATCCGATTTACTCAACCCATTGGATAACCCCCATGGTTACATAGCAAATCAGTGTGAGTATTTGAATAAAAAGTGGAACCAAGGCAAAGCGGAACCAGGAACGGTATTGATCCCTATCATGTTCCATTCGATCACCCAGGGAGAAGCGACTCAGGATAACGCGATTTCAAAACAGGATTATAAGCGCTTGATGGATGACCTCTTTGAGTTGGGTTTTGAGGCCGTAAACATGCAGCAGGCGGTGGATTTTCTGTATGAAAACACGGATATTCCCCGGTTATCAGTACTCTTGATCGTAGATGACCGCCATTATAGGGAGTATTTCGATACTACTTTTCGTAAATATCACGAAGAATGGGGCTGGCCGGTTGTCAATTCATGGATCAATCAAGATGACGCGATCTACACCCAGGTTATTCAACAGAATGTCAATCTATCCAATGAGGGTTGGGTGGATTATCAATCCCACGGCTATGTGCATAATATTCCCATGAGCGACAATTCCAGTGATGAATATTTGCTGGGGGAACTTCAAGGTTCGATGGACAAGATGACTCGTGATTTTGGAAAATCTCCAATCGCCATCATTTGGCCAGGCGGCGGATTTGGGCTGCGACCTGCGCAAACCGCGGTAGAAGTTGGCTACAAGGTAGGATTTACGATCAACCCGCGCGGACCGATCATGTTCAACTGGGTTCCATTGGCGGATGAAAGTGATCCAATGCGCCCCTCTTATTTACCAGAGGGTCAAGTGGGATTACCTTTGATGACCTTACCGCGTTATTGGGATACGGATCTGCGCGCCCATTTGGATGAAATCCGTCAAATTAGTTCTTCCGCGGCGGAATTTCATGAAGCCAATCGCGCGACCGAGCTTGAGTACTACCGCATTGTTTGCGCGCCTGAATATGGACTCTTAGGTGAATGAAATGAATTCAATCGATTCTGAAAATTGTATTTTCTGCGCGATCGTCTCAGGTAAGGCGAAAGGTGAAATCCTTTATCAAGATGAACTGATTACCGCGTTTCGGGATATTTACCCTGTTGCTCCGATTCATATTTTGATTGTTCCCAATAAACACATTGTTTCGGTGGAAAACCTGACCACAGAGGATGAGTCCCTGATTGGGAAAATGGTTTTGGTTGCAAAAAAGCTCGCGAAAAGCGAGGGGATTAACGAGAGCGGCTATCGATTAGTGACCAATACAGGCTATGAAGGTGGACAGAGGGTTTTTCATTTACACCTCCATTTAATTGGTGGCAAGAAACTAGCCATGGTTATTGGGTGATTGATGGATCGCGCAGAAAAGGTACGAATTTGGAGGCAGAACAATCTGCTGACACCAGAAAAACTAACGTTGGCTCGTGAGTTGATCCAAGAGATTAGAGCGGGGCAAACGGTTTATGATGTTTTAAAGCGGCATCCCTTAGCGGATGGAAGTATGATCAGCAAAGCGGTTTTGGTGGCTGCTTATCAGAAAATGGTCACGGATGGTTCGATCATCGAAGATCGTGACCTGCTCGCCAAAATCCGGATGAAACCAGTCCGTACCTTGTCCGGAGTTACAACAGTCACTGTCCTTACCAAACCCTATCCTTGTCCCGGAAAATGCATTTTCTGTCCTGATGATGTGCGCATGCCGAAATCCTATCTTCCCGATGAACCTGGCGCCATGCGGGCTTTGGATCACAATTTTGATCCATATACTCAGGTTCGATCAAGAATCAATGCTCTGCATGCTCTAGGGCATCCTACAGATAAAATTGAACTTCTCATCCTGGGAGGGACGTGGAGCTCATACAAGAAGGATTATCAGGAATGGTTCATTAAACGCTGTTTTGACGCGATGAATCATAATACTGATGACGAGGATGTAGGCGCGCCTGATCTGGTTACGGCTCAGACCATTAATGAAAACGCCAAACATCGAAATGTAGGCCTGGTGATTGAAACCCGCCCTGATGAGATCGATCCAAATGAACTAAAGCGCCTGAGGATTCTCGGGGTTACCAAGGTTCAGGTTGGTGTTCAAAGTCTGGATGATCGAATTCTGGATTTAAATAAACGCGGGCATACTGTTCAAACTGCCCGCCGGGCGGTAGCTTTTTTGCGGGCGGCTGGTTTTAAGGTTGTGGTTCATTGGATGCCCAATTTGCTTGGGGCTACTACCGAGTCGGATCGCAAGGATTTTTCTAGATTGTGGGATTTGATTTGTCCTGATGAACTGAAGATTTACCCCAACCAGCTACTTGCCGGAACAGAATTGTTCTCGATTTGGGAAAAGGGTGGTTTTACTCCTTATACAACCGAGGAGCTGGTGCATCTGATTGCGGATGTTAAATTAACCGTGCCGCGTTATTGCCGAATTAATCGGGTGATTCGAGATATTCCTTCTACCAATGTTGTGGAAGGCAACAAACGTACCAGTTTACGCCAAGACGCTCAATTGGAATTGACGAAAAGGGGTAAAAGCTGCCAGTGCATCCGCTGCCGTGAAGTGCGATCCACGTCTGTTGAACCAGACAAGTTGACTTTGGACATTATAGATTACCGGATCGATGCTACCAATGAGAAGTTCATCTCATTTGTCACACCGGATGATAAGATCGCCGGCTTTTTAAGGCTAAGCTTGCCAGGTGAAAATTCAGTGCAAAGCGGGATGGATGAGCTCAATGGTTGCGCGCTAATCCGAGAGATTCATGTTTATGGCCAATCTTTACAAGTCGGGTCAGAAAAGAGCGGGCTCGCACAACATATAGGCTTGGGTACTCAACTACTGGGCTATTGCGAGCAGATTGCCGCGGAGAATGGGTTTGGAAAAGTCGCGGTTATTTCAGCTGTCGGAACTCGTCAATATTATTTGGATCGGGGTTTTGAGCGTGGCGAGTTTTACTTGATTAAGAATATATAATTTTCTTATGAACATTTTCGGCGGAGATGCTGAAATTCTATTCACCCTCTTTTGGACTTTCATTAAAATTAATTTACTTAGTACCTCCGGACCTGCCTCGCTCGGAATTTTGCATGAATTGGCGGTTGGGTCATTTCTGACTGAGGGCGAATTTATTGAGGCGGTAGGCTTTTCTACCTTGTTGCCCGGCTCTGATGCCTTACAGCTGGCGATGTACATCGGAAGTATGAAAGCCGGCATCGCTGGTGGGATGGTTTCGATCGTTGGCGCTTTACTTCCCCCCACTCTCCTCATGTTCATTGTTGTGATGCTATTACATCGAATTCGTAAGGAATCCTGGATGGCAAGCTTTGTAGAGGGACTTACACCAGCGGTTTCGGTATTAATGTTTTTCGTTGCCTGGAAAATCTTTTTAGGCTCGGATGGGTTTAATTGGCAGACAGTAATTATCGGCTTGGCAAGTTTTGCGGCATTGTACTTTAAGGCGCCAGCGCCGATTGTTTTATTGGCGGCTGGAATCGCGGGGGTATTCCTCTATTGAAAACAATTCGGGCTAAATTTAAAGTTTGGAACCGGTTGTTCTGGATGTTTTTAAAAGTGAACCTCTTAACTACATCTGGCCCGTCCTCGGTTGGCTTATTGTATAAGGAATCTGTCGGTACGATCATGACCGAGGCTCAATTTATTGAGGCTGTTGGGCTATCCAATGTGCTTCCAGGCAGCGAGGCGTTAAAATTAGCAATGTTTGTAGGTTATGCGGCGGCTGGATTCCCCGGCGTTATCATCTCACTCATAGGGGCAATTCTTCCGCCCACAGTAATCATGTTGACGGTGGTAAGTGCTTTGGGGCAGTTCCGGGGCGAAGCCTGGATGACAAAATTTATTTTGGGGTTGTCTCCTGGGGTTGGGGTGCTGATTGCGATGGTCGCCTATGATATGCTACGTTCAGATACGAGTAAGGCTATCGGCAAAAAGGGGATTCTGATTGGAATACTTACTGCGGTAGCTTTGCTATTAAATACGCCTTCATCGTTGGTTTTGATTGGGGCGGGAATGTTGGGAGTCTTATTACTGCGATGAAAACAATCCTTAATCTTTTTACGAATGGACATCCGGGTACCTGGAACAGCGTTGAGTTTAGCGCTTATTTGGCTAAAAGGCTGAACGCCCATATTCGCTTAATTGGTGTCATTGAGCCAGATGATTTTAATCATCCAGTTGAAAGCATGTTCAGCCAGGCAATCAACATTTTTCAAGAGAATAATATTGATTTTGACCTTGAGCTTGAAAATGGTTACGTTGAAAAGGTCGTAAAAACCCGAAAAGAGCTACTTTCTACGAACCCGATTGATGATGATAAACAGAATATTGTTGTGATTGGACCTTTTGGTCGCTCACCCTTGAAGAAACTTCTGGTTGGAAAATCCTTCCGCAACTTGATGAGCATGATCGCCAAACCGATTTTTTATGTTCAGGAGAACCGGATTCCGGTTACCAAAATTCTGGTGTGTGTAGGCGGGCTCGGAATTTCAGTAATTTCAGAGGATATTGTCCTGACCATGTCGCAACCAGGAGAAACAGAAGTAACCCTGCTTACTGTGGTGCCACCCGTAGATTTTGATTATCCTGAAGCGAGAGTTATCCGAGAAAATTGGGAGCGGCTTCCTGAAACCGATACGATTGTAGGGAGGACCCTGAAGCATGGCCTCGAGGCCGCGGATAAGGCAGGAATAAAAGCCCATTGCAAGGTACGCCATGGAAACATCATGGAGGAGATTAAAGAGGAGATTGCGGGGGGAAGTTATGACCTTGTCGTTATGGGCTCAACCTATTCTTCGACAAGCTTGAGGCAAATGTATTCGCCGAATTTTACCGCGGATATAGCTGAATCTTTCAACGTCCCGATCCTTACAATTCGCAAGATCATTACCGGTTAGGAATCGCCGCTGACCGCTTCAATTGCTCTTCTAAATTGACTCCGCGCTTCAGCTGGCTCGATATCATCTAGGGCGCTAAAAGCTCTTTCATTTACTAAAAAGAGCAGGGAATGATCTGGGTTTTCTTTGATTTCCAAAAGAAAAGGGTTTTGGTCCTTCATCAAATCAAGTTGTTCATTAAGAAGACCAACCAAACCCAGAGCCGCCGGTTTCTTGGAAGCTTGTTTTTTTAAAGCGGGTCTAAAAAGCGGTTGCTCGATTGCTAGCTTTACTTTTTCACTTGTTTCTTGCTGAGATATTACGACAGGTTTATTGGTCACATTCGTAGAAAGAGTTTCCAATACCGTAATCAACTCGGTCAGTTTGGTTTTATTCAGCGCGCTGATTGAGTACTTGGACGCTTCAAGTTCCTGTTCATAGGAGACCAGGAGTTCGTGTTGGTCATTGATTTGAATATCCGCCAATCTGCGAATATTGAGCTTTATTTCCGGCTCAGCTTTGGTTGGTTCATTTTTCTTCTTATTTTCTGCCCCGAACCATTTATTTGTAGTTTTAGCGTCAAATAAACCGATCAGATAACTTACAACCGCTGTAACGATGATGATGATAATTACAATCTGGTAAGACATATCATTCTCCTGTTATCGCCTGACAAGAGGGACAAAAATGAGTGCCGCGCTGACCTAAAGAGATTTTCTTAATGGGCGTACCACACTTAACGCATGGCATTCCAGTTCTTTGGTATACCTTAAAATGATTTTGGAATTTCCCGCCCCGATAGACCCAGTCAATTGTAGCCCCGTTATTTTTAATACCCTCTGACAACACATCACGAATTGATGCGAGTAATAATCCCGCCTGGGTAAGAGATATATCCGCCGAATTGGTTAATGGCGAAAGGTGTGCTCCAAAGAGGGCTTCATCGGTGTAAATATTTCCCATACCCGCCAAGAAGGATTGATCGAGTAGAAGTGGCTTTAATTGCCTTTTTTTACTTTGCAGGAGAGTGTGAAATGCCTGTGGAGTTAGTTGTTCAGAAAATGGTTCTGGCCCGAGTTTCGCTAACAGCTTTGCGGGATCTTCCGTAAGCCAAATCTTGCCAAATTTGCGCGTGTCGTGAAAAACCAAGATCGTATTATCATCCAAATAAAACAGAACCTGATCGTGTTTGGTGACCTGATACGAAGAAGGATGGACCAACAAATCCCCGCTCATACGCAGATGAACAAGTAAAAAATCTTGGGTTAGCTTAATCTGGATGAATTTTCCGCGCCTTGAAAGCGCCTGGACCTTTTGGTTGACAATTTGTGCCTGGAATTGTTGAGCGAGTGGAAACGCGATGGTGCGATCCCAATTCACAACGCAGGCGATGATTTGCCTGTTTGTTATTATAGGTCGAAGATTATTGGTAATCGTTTCGACTTCGGGTAATTCTGGCATTATTCATTGAACATTTCGCCAACACTGCGACCCTCATGAGCCCGCAGGATCACTTCACCAATCAAGGGCGCGACAGACAAGATTGTAAGCCGGTCTTGCAGAAACTTGGCTTTGTTCTCTGGGATAGGCACGGTATCAGTGGTAATGAATTGGGTAAATGGTAATTTGGAAAGTTTTTCAGCGGCGTTCAGGGAAAGCACGGCATGAATGCAAACAATATAAACATTAAGCGCGCCGTTGGATTTTAACAGGTTGACCGCCTGGATAATCGATCCACCCGTATCGATTTCATCATCGACCAGGATTACATCGCGATTCGCCACGTTACCAATAATCGAAAGAGCCTGCGCGTTGGCATCATTGGCGGAGCGACGTTTTTCGATGAACGCGATTGGCGCGTTCAAGTCAGCGGCGATGTTGCGGCCTTTCTTCGCGAAACCGAGGTCAACAGTAACAACAACCGGGTCGACCATTTTTGGCGTTAACATTTTTAAATGGTCTGAAATAAGATGAAATCCAGTCAGTACATCACCAGGAACCGAGAAAAAACCCTGAACTTGACCAGCGTGCGGATCAAGAATCATATAGCGATCTGCTCCCGCGATCCCTATCATATCCGCAACCAGTCGCGCGGTAATGGGAACACGAGGTTGATCTTTTTTATCTGATCTGCAATATGCCAGATACGGCATTATGGCTGTAATTCTGGCGGCTGAATCGAGTTTTAAGGTTTGAATCAGGATAAGGAGTTCCATCAGATTCCGGTGAACAGGGGATGTTGTAGTTTGAATCACATATACATCTTGTCCACGGACGCTGGATGATAATTTAACGAACAAATTTTCGTTAGGAAATTCGATAATTTCACGTCCACTTAACGGCACATTGATGTAGTCAGATACTAACTGGGCAAGATTTGGGGATCCGGTGCCGGCAAATAACTTAATTCCTTTGTACATGGCAACATCGTGGTGGCTAGTTCGATTCATGGAAGTCCTTGTTTTGGAAAATGTTCGCTCAAATTATATATTAAGTATAAGCACTTTGAAATGAAAAAACCGAGATTGGTGGCAAATTCGCACATTAAAGCCAGTCATTACAGTTTAAGCTTGCCGATTAATTGGCGGGCGGCAGCCTGCGGGGAGAGTTCCCGTTTGCCAATTTGGGCAATCAATGCCGCCAGCTCTGAATTTGTTTTCGGATTAAGATATTTTTCCCATACCCATCTCTCTACTTCATCACCAATTTCCCCGATTGCCGCACGGGTTTCAATTTCTCTATCCAAACCGTGCTCCCGCATATAATCCCGATGAGCATCCATAAGGGTTATCAGCTCAGAAATTCCTTCCCCTTTGGAGCTGGAAACTTTAATAATTGGCGGAATCCATGGCGTGATTTGTTCTTCTTTTGACGGATAACCCAGGTCGATCATTCCAACAAGCGCTGAAACCGTCGCGTCTGATCCAGGTAAATCCGATTTATTTACTACCAGAATGTCAGCGATCTCTAAAATCCCGGCTTTTATAGCTTGAATCTCATCCCCAAACCCTGGAGCCTCGACGACGATCGTTGTATGTGCTAGTTTTGAGACCTCAATTTCATTTTGTCCTATTCCAACAGTCTCAATCAGGATCGTATCAAAACCGGCGGCATCAAAAATTCTTGCCAACCGAAAAGTGGAGCTGGAAATCCCTCCCAAATGGCCGCGAGAGGATACGGATCGGATGAAGATGTTGGGCTTTCCGTAGAGATCTCTCATTCTTACACGGTCGCCAAGGATGGACCCACCGGAAAATGGGCTGGAAGGATCAACGGCGAGAATGGCGATTTTCTTCCCTTGTTCTGATAAGCAAAGGGCTAAGGAATTGACGAGGGTCGATTTTCCTGAACCCGGAGAGCCGGTGATGCCGATAATCCACGCTCCTCCGGTATGTGAATATAGTTCATCAGAGGTTTGCTCCCCGAATTGTGTGGCGTTATCCACCTCACTCAATATTTTCGAGAGAGCAAAACGATCCCCATCCAGCAATCGCTCGGAAAGTGATTTATTCATCTTGAAAGCTTTTTTTGATATCCTCAATGATGGTTTGGGTTGATGAGCCAGGGCCGTAAACATTTGACACCCCAAACCCAAACAAAGTTAGCAGATCTTCGTCCGGGATAATGCCGCCAAGAAAGACTTTTACCTTATCTTGTCCGTTTTGTTTAAGTAATTCCATAATTTTTGGTACAAGCGTGAGGTGTGCGCCAGATAGAATAGAAATACCGACAACATCGACATCTTCCTGCAACGCAGCTTCGGCGATCATGGTGGGTGTTTGCCTTAACCCGGTGTAGATAACTTCCATGCCGGCATCCCTTAATGCCCTGGCAACTACCTTCGCGCCGCGATCATGGCCATCAAGCCCCGGTTTGGCAATTAACACTCTGATTTTTTTATTCATCTATTCTCCAATTGGTGCGCACGCGGTAGGATATATTTCGAATCAACATGTTAGAATCATTATAGAGAAGAAATTGATCGTCGGATAAACTACCCAATGAAGTCAAGATCATTTTTGGTTCTTGAAATAGGAACACTAAATACACGAGCGGGTTACTTCGAAGAAGTTGGCTCAAGGCTGCGATTTATCGATGCCGCCTCGGGCGAATCCACCCATTACCCGTTACCCGGTAATGCGCTGGCAGGTGTACTTGAATCAGTCAAATCACTTGAAACCAAACTGAACAAAAAACTTATGCAATCCGATGAGCTGATCACGCCCGAAGCGGCGGACAGCTCTGGTGTTGATATTTGCCGCGTAAATTTCTCATTTGGTACTCCGGTTTCGACCCTTGTGGTTGACCTATCAAAAAAAGATATGGGAGATTCAATTAGGGGCGTAATAGCCAGGAACAATTTGAAGATAACCGATAATGTTAATGGTGAGGATGTTTTGGACCTCGCCACGATGTTGAGGATAATCGAAGATTCTGCGATTGGATTACTGCTCATCTGGGTGGAAGGAAGCGTTGACTCAAAAAAACTTAATGCTCTTTTGGAAGTCTTTTTGGTTGCTCAAGCAATTTTTGGGATTAAAAACTCACCCTCATTGTTGATGATTGGAGATGAGCGGAAAATATCTCAGATCGTTCAGCAGACCGGAATTAAAAAAATAGCGGGTGTTGAGATAGTTGAGATAAGACAAAAAGACCAAATCGAATTGGATCAAAGAATCGACCAGGCTGTGCTACATCTAATCGAAAACCACCGAAAACTGGCGATTAGCTCGCTTAAGGATGTATCTAATTGGTGTAAGGCGGAAATAGGCTACTCCGATCAATTTACGAAGGGTTTTATCGCCGCAATCTCTAAAAATATCTCGCCACTTCATAACCTGCTTCATGTAGATTTTGGCGCTTCTTCTATCCTAATTACCGCTCGGGTAAATGGACAGTTAGTTCAACAAAAATTTGAAAATCTTGGCATCGGATCGCAATTTGTAAACTCGCTAGATTCGTATCCCGGTTTTAAGACATTAGTAAAAAGAGATGCTCAAAGCGCGGTCAAAATCCAGAATTATGCTTTTCAGCGCTCACTAATGCCAGAATATATCCCTGATCGTGATGATGAGGCCATGATTCATTATGAATTAATGGCGGGCAACCTTAGAACCGCCTTTTTAGATTTTTATTCCAATCATTTTCCCAGACGCACAAGAGACAAACGGGAACTTTGGATCGAAAAAATTTACCTGTCTGGCGAGGTCTTTACCAATCCGACCCGTTTTCATTACATGGCTAGGCTTTTATTGGAAGGGCTAAATTTGCGTTCACCGGCTGAGATTTACCTTGACCGGTATAATATCGCTTCCATGATTGGGCGCCTGGAGGCTGGATTTCCCGAAATCGCGGAAAAACTTGACTTGCGTGGTTCAATCCTGCCTTCTTTCTGGGCTATTCCTGTTCGATCCTCCGAGCATGAAGGTGAACTGGTTTTAAAAATTCGTTTAGGGCGACAAGGCGAAGCGGAGGAAATTGTTAGTATCTATAAGGGTGATCTTACCCGGATCAATCTCCCGCCAGGAAAATCAAAAAACGTTACTATCGTTCCAGTAGGGCATACCGACGCGGGCTGGGGAAAAAGAACTCCCCACGAGGGAACATTTCCTGAAGGTTTTAATACCCTGATCATAGATGCCCGTGAACAGCCCCTTAATTTGCCCGTTAATGCGGATGAGCGTAAGAATTTAGTGCTCAGATGGCAAGTCGCTTTGGGAGATGAATGATGCGAAACTTGGAAACCCACGAGGACGAAACTTTCTATCGAAAGATTTTCACCCCTGTTTACGCGGAAAAGCAAGTGAAAGAAGGGGATCAAATTCGTTTTGGTGATCCTGTCGCTCGATCCATTGATTTTGATCGAATTCATACCATCGACCTTAATCAAGGCGCTATTGAAAACCTAAAAGTTAAACAAGGTGATCATCTGACCAAGGGAGATTTTTTAACTGATGGGGTTGGTTTTTTTTCGCGCCGGATTCGCGCACCAGAGGACGGTAGAGTCCTCGCGATCACCCAAAATAAAATTTATATCGAGAGCGCCAAGAAATACACAGAAATCTGTTCGAATTTTTCTGGCAGGGTTTCAGCAATCAGAACCGATAGCATCGAAGTCGAAATTTTCGGCGATTCAATTCAAGGAGTTTGGGGAAATAATAGAAGTTCTATGGGCTTCCTCGTGCTCGCGGATCAGACTTATTCGGAGGGGCATCAAACTATTTATGCCCTCGAGGAATTACTTGAAAAGGAAGACCTGTCCGATCTATTGAATGATGATGGCGAGGGTTTAATCTTGGCTGGAATCAATGCAGGGTTAGCGTCCATGATCGTCCGTTCAAGCAAGGCGGTTATCCTCATCAGCGGATTTGGAAAAACTGAATTTCTTGCCCCGCTTCGTTCAATTCTGAAGAAGAATGAGAATCAAATGGCAATAGTTAATGCTTGCCTGAGTGACCCGCAGCGAGGATTGTTCCCGGAAATCATCTTTCCAAAAGCGGCCATTGCGCAGGCCATTAAGCAAGAAAAAGCCGTTCATAAGAATGCTGTTCAGGTTTGCTCGATGACAAGAAAGAATCGCTATGGGATTATGATTAAACGATCCCGGGATAGGATTAAACTGGCTTCGGGGATATCAGATCACGCGATTGAGGTCTTGTACGATAATGGGGAACAGGAAATTGTGCCACGTTCCCATGTAATTCGGATTAAGTAAAAAAAGCCACGCTTCAAGCGTGGCTTCGTTTTTTATACAATCGAATTCGCGACCTTACGACCATATTCCATCAGATCGTTGAGCAGTTCCTCGTTTCTAGCTTCTGCGTAAACCCGAAGGACAGGTTCAGTCCCAGAGGGTCTTATTAATAGCCAGGAGTCATCTTCCATGATAAATTTGACCCCGTCCAAATTTGAAATTTCATTCACCTTGCTGCTGCCGATCTTCGCTGGAGCGTTTTGGTTGATCAGGCTGACCATCTCTTTCTTGGCTACCGGCCTGGCGAGACGCAGATCAATCCTCTTATAATGGGCCGGCCCAACCTCGCTGAGGAGTTCATTGACCAGGGTGCCAAGCGATTTGTTGTAATGGGCTATCATCTCCACAAGCAATAATCCCATGATCGGTCCATCGCCCTCTGGTAAATGACCCTTGAATGAAATACCGCCAGATTCTTCTCCGCCAATTAAAATATCCTGAGCAAGCATGTAATCAGCAATGTGATTAAATCCTACTGGTGTCTCGTAAACCGGGATACCATATTTTTTGGCGAGACGGTCAATCATGCGGGTTGTCGATACAGTTCTTACAGCTGCCCCGCGCAAACCACGAACCTCGTACAAATATTTCAACGAGAGAGCCATTATTTTGTGAGGATCGACAAAGGCGCCTTTTTCATCCATGGCGCCAATTCGATCAGCATCACCATCCGTAGCAAGCCCAAAAGATCCCAAGCCTGTCCCAATCGCACCCATTAACGCGCCAAGGTTTTTCTCAATCGGCTCTGGATGAGTTCCGCCAAAACCCGGATTCATTTCTCCCCTTACTTCTGTAATTTCACAACCTGATCCTTGCAAAAAGGAGCGAATTACACCTCGACCTGATCCATACATGGAATCGATGACAAAGCGTTGTGGGTTTTCGGCAATGATGTCAGTGTTAATCAAAGTGCGCAAGTGCTCAAAGTAAGCAGGTAACGGATTGAATTTTACAATCAGGCCAGTATCCTTGGCTAGCTGATAATCCATAAGATTTGGTCCGCGAGCAAGTTCTTCGTTGTCATTGATATACACTTCAACATTGCGGCACTGCTCAGGCAAGGCGGAGCCTCCATACGCGGCTTTAAGTTTGACTCCATTGTAGCGAGGGGCATTATGCGAGGCGGTAATCATTACACCTCCGGCGGCATGATTGTTCTTAACCGCGAAGGAGATGGCAGGTGTTGGAGAATCTGATTGGGCAAGGAGTACCTTGTAACCATTGGCGGCGAGCACCCTTGATACCTCGGTGGCGTAACGATCAGAAAGGAATCGGGTGTCAAAGCCAACAACAAATTTCTTTAGGTCAATTTCTTCTGAAAATCCAGAACTCCAATGGCTTGACGCGGCGGCATCGGCGATCGCCTGGGCAACCATGCGAAGATTACTGAATGTAAACGTGTCAGAAATGACGGCTCTCCAGCCGTCGGTACCAAAATGAATCGGCATAAATTTATTAATTCTCCTGTTTTTTTATGGAGTAAATGTTGGTGTTCCAAATACGATATAGGCTTTTACAACCCATCCATCTATGGTTTGGGTCTGCCCAATTACTAAAACATGAACCCATTCCTGACCGTCAATAATAACTGGTTCATCAGGGAGGAGTTCAACCACATGATCATTTTCAATGGATGTAATCCCCGGCCCATCGGGAGATTTTCGAATGACGACCCCGTTGCTGCCGAAAGCTAAGATCTTCCCGAAAACGCCTGAATTTTCCGGCAGGATAATATCTGTTGAAAGGGTTGGCGCGGGAGTTATAGTCAATTCGGGCGGAATAGTTTTGGTTATGGTGGGAATGCTGGTTGGTGAAGGCAGCGGCAGTGATGTTTGGGTTGCAGATGCTACAACATTTTCTGGAGCGGGGCTGGATGAAGCCACCACCGGTGGAGAGGTTGGGATGGCTTGAGTAGAAGAGCTCTGATTTATTTGGTTAATCAAGAATAGGAGCACAACACTAACTAAAATTAGGCTGGCAGGTAGTAATCCCTCGTTCAAGGTGCGCGGTTTAAATCCGAGGTAAACCAATAAGCCAAGAGTGATAATTAATGATATTGAAAGGTGGATGGCAAAAACCAAAAAACCATCTACAAAGAGATCTTGCGCTCCAAAGCCCAACCCATAACCTGAAACACTGAGGGGAAGGTAAAAGCCGTAAGCAAGCATCAGGCTTGGGATGATGGGTTGAGTATCGCTTTGAACAAAACGTAATGTTAGTAGAATCGTGCCGATGACAACCATAAAAAGATCTGGCCACCAGAGATGAGAGTGATAATAAACCTGGTTTGAGCCAACCGGCGTAACAAAACGAGCGATAACTCCGAGGATGGCGGCCGATGTAAAGGTAAGGAATAAGCCGACTGAAAAACCACCCGAAGTTAACTTAAGCAATTTAATTTCATTTAGCATGCTTGAAATTAAGATTCCAATCCAAGGACCGAGGAAGGGGGTCATGAAGATTCCAAGCATCAATAATGCGTTTGAATCCAGAATATATCCCATGCCCAGGATTAAGCCGCTCATTACAGACAAAACAAACCAATCCAGGTTGGGAGTTGCCTTCTCCAGCAGCGCGGTTACTTTCTCCGAAAAGCTGAGGTTGGGTTCGGCCTGGTGGTTCGTTTGTTTTCTTCGTCTGCGAATTGGGGTGAAATACGCTGGCACCTGGTCGGTGTATTCATCGGTTTCTTCCCCAAACAATCCCGGTGGTTTCTCACGTGAACGAATTTCCCGACGAAATTCCTCAACGTCCTTATCCATTCGATCAAAATCAAAAGATTTGGAATCTGATTTAATTTGATCCTTGCTGGAATCTGGAACTTCAGGGTTGTTAGGTTGGTCTTGGAAATCGCTCATGTTTACTTTGATAGTTTTTTATTAAATACTAAATTGATTATACAAGAAAAGCGACTTTACGATTTTACCGATGGCAAGGTGAAATAAAAAGAAGTGCCTCTTCCGAGTTCACTTTCGAACCATATTTTTCCTCCCTGCAATTCAACCAGATTCTTTGTGATGATTAACCCCAAGCCAGTCCCAGGAGATTTTCTGGCACGGTCATCCTCCGAACGGAAAAATTTTGTAAAAATCTTTCCTCGGTCTTCTTCTGAAATACCAATTCCATTGTCCCGGACGCAAAACTCGATCATGTTTTCATCTATTTGACTGGCAAATCTGACGGTTATTTCAATTTGGCCGGCTTCTTCGGTATATTTGTTGGCGTTAATGAGCAGGTTGACCAAAATTTGTTCCGATCTGGCCCTATCGATCATCAGGAGGGGTAACCCGGAAGAAATATTGGCTGTAATGTTTTGATTTTTTTCACTAAATTGTTTGTTAGTCGAATGAAGAGCAATCTCAACCAATTCCTCGGCTTTTACCTGGCTGAAATCGAGCCGCATTTTTCCCGCCTCAATTTTCGTCATATCATTCAGGTCGTTCACGATCGTTTTCATCCGATTGACGTTGTTGCGAATTACTTCAAGAAAATTTTCCTGAGTTTCGGTTAATGGGCCAGCCGCTCCCGCTGCCATGAGCTCAGAATATCCCTTAATCGAAGTCATTGGATTTTTTAACTCGTGTGCCACGAAAGAAACAAATTCGCTCTTGGCGTTATTGGTGTCTGAAAGTTGTTTGTGTAATTGCCCATTGCTGATTGCCGTGGTTGCGTGATCTGATAGTCTTTTCAAAAAGCTGCTAACTTCGTCGGTCTTTTTGAAGTCGGGTATGCGCCCTTCGAGGTAAAGAACCCCAATTTGGGTTGATTTCCTAAGGATGGGTACGATGAAGTTGATTTCAGAAGTGGGGAACAAGAATCCTGAGTCTGGCTGTTGTTTCACTCTGCGGGAACTTTGAATGTTGGTTCCCGCAAATAAGGATGGGTGATCCTTAATAAACGTGTTCAGCTGTGGATATTCATAATTTTGTGTAATATTGTGGCCGATGATTAGCTCGGCATCTTCCCACAAGCCTATGAAACCATATTCCAACTCAGAGTAGTTTAAAGCCCAGCGCAAAGTAATCTGTTCTGCGGAGAGCAAGTCAAGTTGAGCGTTTAGTTCCTGGTCGATCCTTTGCATGATCGAGAGCTCTTCAACACGTAGAGCAAGACTTTGATCCGTAAGAGTATATAAACGGGCATTTTCGAGGGCGATTGCCGCGTGGCTGGCGAAAGCGGAAAGCAGATTTTGATCATCCGCGCTGAAAAGCTTTCCATTTTTGCGACCAAAGAGTTCCAGAGCTCCAATGACCTCATTTTTCACAACCAAAGGAACGGTCAGATTATATTTGCCATATTCTGAATCGCGGGAGGGATCGAAGCTGAGATTTGGTGAGGTGGAGGCTTTAACCACCAATTCACCCGACTTTTCGTCGATCAAAGAGATATTTCCATCAGACGCTTCCATATAACCTACTACGTTCTCCAAAACCTTGTCGAGTAGTTTGTCAATCTCCAGGGTTGAGGTTAGCACGCTGCCCACCTCATTCAACTTGGCGAATTGTTGAGCACGGCGAATGGAATCGTTGATCAGTTTCTCTTTGATAATGGCACCCGCGGTATGATCCGCGATGGTTTGGAGAAGCTCCTTCTGCCGTTCGGTATATTTTAAGTTTTGGTTATGATGGTAGAGACATAGGGCTCCAATAGTTTTTGATCCAGCGTTTAATGGGGCGCCAATAAAATTTAACTTTCCCGCGATCACTGACTGATCCAGAATCAGACTTCTCCTGTTATTTATGACCTCTAGTTCCTGATTGGGAATATCCATGAGATAAACTTTTTCTCTGTCTTCGTAGCGCTCGTCTTCGGAAACATAAAAAACGTAGTACATCTGGCCAGTAAGCTCATCGATGGATAAAATTCGGAACTCGCTATTCGGTATTAGGCGAGAGGTTTGGGTAAATATCAGTTCAAGCGTATCATCAAAATGAACCGTGATATTTATGCCTTGGGCAATTCGGGCTAGAATGTTCGCGTCCTGAATTTTCTGCTCGAGATAGAAAATCTTATATCGATCTTCAATCTCACGCCGAAGTATTGAAAGGGTTAAAGATTGATTGTCGTTCCCGAAACGCGTCCAGCCGATTAGATTCCCCTCGTTATAGAAAAAAATACTCCTATCGAGTGGTTCAGTCGGCGGGTAAAGGTTAGGTTGAAGCAATCCTGGCTTAGGAGTGGGAAATACCTGATGGAATGCGCCCGTCAAAGGGTCAAGCAAGGCAAGCTGCGCGTCGGGTTTTGCGGAAAAATTTTCTTGATCCAGTAATTGCTGGAGCCGATCGAGGTCAACCGGAAAAAAAGTTTCCATAAGTCCTTTCAAATCCCAACTTGCAAGTTAATCCTGATCAGTCAATGATTAAATATCCAGGTTACGAACCAGTTTCGCATGCGTAGTGATGAATTTTTTTCTTGGAGCTACTTCGTCACCCATTAAAACGTCAAATGTCTTTTCTGCCTCTGCCGCGTCCTCTACTGTTACCAAAAGCAGTGTTCGGTTCTCGGGGTTCATGGTTGTTTCCCAAAGCTGCTCAGGGTTCATCTCACCAAGACCTTTATAGCGTTGAAGATTTGCTTTTTCGGCGTCTTTGCCAAATTCAGCAATGGCTTGATCTTTCTCTGCTTCGGAGTAAAGATAGCGATGATTTTTCTTGTATTCAATTCGATAAAGTGGGGGTTGGGCAATGTATAAATGCCCCTCTAAAACCAATTGCGGCATATGCCGGAAGAAAAATGTGAGCAGCAGTGTCCGGATGTGACTTCCATCGACGTCAGCATCGGTCATGATGATTACTCGAGAATATCGCAGCGATTTTACATCGAGGTTGGTTCCGATTCCCATGCCCAAGGCTGAGATCAGGGATTTTACTTCGTTATTTCCCAGAATTTTATCCAACCTGGCGCGCTCGGTATTTAATATTTTTCCTCTTAACGGCAGAATAGCTTGGAAATGCCTGTCCCGGCCTTGTTTGGCTGAACCGCCGGCGGAATCTCCCTCGACAATATAAAGCTCGGTTTTGTTCGGGTCGCGTTCTGAACAATCCGCCAATTTTCCGGGCAAGGTGAGAGATTCAAGTGCCGATTTGCGGATTACCAAATCACGGGCTTTTCGGGCGGCGTCTCTGGCGCGTGAGGAGGTAAGACATTTCGAAATGATGGCTTTTGCGGTTTGTGGATTTTCTTCGAGAAAATTTGTAAACGCCTCGGAAACGACCTGGGTAACATGGGTCAAAACTTCGGGGTTCATCAGTTTCACTTTTGTTTGGGACTCAAACTGAGGATCTGGATGTTTAATCGAAACGATCGCAGTTAAGCCCTCGCGGGTATCCTCGCCAGTGAAATTCGCGTCGCCCTCCTTGATGAGGTTATTTTTTCGGGCATAGTCATTGATGACCCGGGTAACCGCTGAACGAAGGCCGGTCAGGTGTGTTCCACCATCCACGGTGTTTATTGTGTTCGCGAAAGAATAAACTAATTCTGAGTAGGCGTTGGTATATTGAATAGACGCCTCAATCCCAATCGATTCAATTTGTTTTTCAACAAACATTACCGGGTGGAGCGGTTCGCGGGTTTTATTTAGATGTTTTACAAAAGATGCGATCCCGCCTTCAAAATAAAAGGTGGTTTCCCGATCTGAGCGCCGGTCTGACAGATGAATGGTTACACCGCGAGTGACAAACGCCATTTCCTTAAAACGCTGAGCCAATGTTTCAAACCGATATTCAGGATCCTCACGGAAAATTTCCGGATCGTATTTGAAAGTTGTCTTGGTTCCATGTGCCTCGGCTTTAGCCTTGCCAATAACCTTAACCGGCTCTTGGGGAATGCCGCGTTCATATCTTTGAAAGTGAATGTGCCCATCACGGGTAATTTCAACCTCACACCATTCTGATACCGCATTCACGGCGGAAACACCAACGCCATGTAAACCACCTGAAACTTTATATCCGCCACCGCCGAATTTTCCTCCAGCATGCAGAACCGTCATAACAACTTGCAAAGCGCTGATTTTTTTCTCGGCGTGAATTTCAACTGGAATTCCACGTCCATTGTCTTGCACGGTGACTGAACTATCTGGGTTGATCGTGACCTCAATTCGGTCACATACATTCGCTAATGCCTCATCGATCGAATTATCAACAACTTCGTAAATTAAATGGTGAAGAGCCTTCTGATCTGTTCCGCCGATGTACATGCCGGGGCGTTTGCGAACAGCCTCTAAACCTTCAAGAACTTGAATACTTGATGCGTTGTAGTTATTCGGGGTTGCCAAGTAAATCCTCCAAATTATTCGGTGCGGTCCCGCTCAGGCTGCCGATTTTTGCCAAACCAGAGCATGGTTTCATCCACCCAAACGGATAATTTATTGAAATAGATAAAGCTTGAAGCTAACAATCCGGCTGAAATAAAGCCATGACCAAAAATACCAATCAATGACACCCAAGAAGTCGCCGGCGCGGACGCCCATAAATAATTTAGTCCTTGGCTCAGGAACAAAGCAATAATCGAAAACCAGCCGAGGGTCGGCGCGGTATACCTTATGATGCGAAAGGTTTTCTTCAAACTTGCTGCCACGCCATTATCGTTCATAAAGAAAGGATAATATGAATAGTAAACAAATAATAACAACCAACTCATCGGAATTAGAAGAATCACAATCAGGATAGTTTGCAGAAATCCCTCAAGCAAACCTAAGAGTAATAACAAAAGGGAAATGGGAATGTATAACGCCAAGAAGAAAGCCAACCACCCGGCGGATAGAAGCAAGACTCGCCAGGTTTGGCGGAGCAATGTCGGTCTGATGGGTTTAATCGAAACATCCGAAACCATACGGTAGTATATTCCACCAAGAGCTAAACCGATGATGTTAAATAAACTAAAACCGAGTAAAAATTGACTTATGCTCATCACCTCAATGGTATTTGTTGAATTCAGCGGGTTTTCATGAACCACCGCGGCGCTGAATAAACTGGCAACCCCAATTGGCAGGGTGCGTAACAAAGAAGTGAGGTTAAAATTGGCAACGATCTCGTTGAGCAACTGGGACGCCTCTGCTGGCAGCTCGGTTGTAAACTCTGCGAAAGATTCCACAACGGGAGTAAACAAAGCGGTTACGTTTATACTTGGGAAGAGCCAGATAAACAAATCCAGGGTTACTGGCAATAAAATTAAATAAATATGATTCGCGACCACATTAAAGCCGGCAACGAGGGTTCTGATTACAGAGGGGGGGGTGGGTAAACCGACATTGATGTTTAATCTATCATTCATAACCTATAAATTATACCATATCGGGTTAATTAATCGCATTATAATGAAGGAAGCACGATTTACCACGAGGAAAATCCAGATTAATGGAAAACAAAACCCAACAACTTGATACTAATAAAATCAGCGTTGTTTTAGCCTCTACATTAATTTTTTTGGTCAGCGACAATTTAATTCCCAATGGGTACTTTAATCCCGGAGCGGATTTATCATTATTTGGCCTGATCATTCCGATAGATCTTGGCTTTCTTTACAGCGTAATGATTAGCGGCATGGTGGTTGTTGGCATGCTTTGGATTCTCTCTGATCATCCTTCTCCCACCATCAAGAAAACACGACATGTTTTTTTGCCCGCCCTCTTCGTATTCATTCTCAGCGTAGCTTTAAAACAACTCCCAGTCAGCGGAACTTTTTGGGTCATTTTGGCTGTTGGAGCTGGCTTGTTGTATTTAACCCTCGTTTCAGAATTTATTTCGGTAGATACGATAGATATGCGTTTTCCACTTGCTTCCGCAAGCCTGCAAACTCTGGCTTATGTAATCTTTTTTATTTTTGTTTCGACTTTATCTTATGGAAATCAAAGGTTGATTTTCCAATTTTTATTTGTTTTTATCGCTTCGTTCGCGATCGCTGAGCGAAATTTCCACTTGCGCACGGGTAATTGGAAAAATGTCTGGTCTTTGATCATAGCTTTCATTGTCGCGCAAATTACGGTGGGTTTTCACTACCTTCCACTCCGCCCCTATCAATTTGGGGTATTTAGTGTAGGCATTTTATTCTCTCTCATCGAATTGACCCAATTGATCGAAGGTGAGTTTGATCAAAAAAATCTGTGGTTACCTGGATTAATTTTATTTTTTTTCATCTTTATCGGGCTCGTACTTCATTAGGTAAAATATTTAGATTTTAGAACCGCTCCCAATTCACATCTTTCCCCTCAAAAAGGGGTTAAGAATTAATACCGGAGGCTAAATTTCATGCAAATCTTGTTAAGTCTATTGGCTTTGGCTGTCGCTTACATCCTTGGTTCAATACCATTTGGTTTGTTGATTGTTCGATTATTTACGGGCAAGGATGTTCGTCAGATAGAAAGCGGGAGGACTGGTGGAACCAATGTATTACGCGCCGCCGGATTCTGGGCTGCGTTTTTTACGATTGTTTTTGATGTAGGAAAAGGCATTCTGGCTGTATGGCTCGCTAAAAACATCCTGCCTGATTTTTATTGGATGCATGTATTAAGCGGGACCTTCGTCATCATCGGCCACAACCACTCGATTTTCTTACCAGACTATGATGAGAACGGTAAATTTATCCGGTTGAGAGGTGGAGCGGGCGGCACACCGGCGCTCGGGGCAGCGATTGGTTTGTGGGGGTTGTCTTCTTTAATTATTTTGTTGGTAGGGGCGATTTTCTTCTTTACCCTTGGTTATGCTTCAATCGCCACGCTAAGCGTACCCACGGCAGCAATGGTCATCTTTGGAATTAAATATATGATCGATCCAACCAATAATCCGTTTGAATATGCCGCCTTTGGGCTTATCGCGCTTGTGCTGCTAAGCCTGGCACTAAGGCCAAATTTTGTTAAACTCAAAAATGGAACCGAGAGGGTAATTCCGATCAGCCTGCACCATTATCTGAAAAAAAAGAAAGAGACAGATCAAACTAATTGATCGGCTTCTTCAATAATATGTTCTGTTTCTCTGCTGTTTAGATAGTATTTATAAAGGGCTCTCAAATTTACCTGGTGCAACTGTTCAGCCAATCCGCCTAGATAAACCCGGCTCTTACCACAATCTTCAATGGTTATCTCTTCTAGATACTCCATTGGAGATTTTCTTTTTAATGCAGCGCGAACATGTTTGCGCAAGGCAGAAAGGTATGCCAGGTTTTCTTTGACGGCGCCGTCAATCTCACCGCGCAGAACAATCTCGCCGTGGCCTTGGATGATGTTTTCCAAACCCATTTTGCCGATCTTTTTGATGGAAGCGGCCAACTCGTCAATATTTCCATCGGCCACAAAGGGTAACGGCATGAAAGCGTCCCCAGCAAAAAGGATTCGATCTTCCTCAACTAAAACAGAAATCCCATCCGGACTGTGCCCAGTTGAGTGAAATAAAATCAGGTTTTTCTTTCCAACCCGAAGAATCAACTCTTCGTTTTCAAAAGTAATATGCGGAAGGACGATCTTGACTTGGTTAAAGCTGTTATTTTGAATTTTCGCTTTTTCCAGGGAGGGAATGCCCTTCTTTTCTAATAAAACTCTGCAAAGACTATGCGAGATAACCGTCGCGTCTGGAAAAAAACAATTTCCCCAGGCATGGTCGGCATGATAATGTGTATTGATGATGTATCGCACCCTGAGGTTTAATTCATGCTCAATAAAATCCCTGATCTGCAGGGTTTCTTCTGTAGTAGCAAGGGTGTCGATTAATACCGCCCATTGAGGACCTGTCACCAATCCAGCGGTAACTTGGGCGTAAACCTCGCTTTGGAACCAATAAACGTTTTCTGATACTTTTTCTCGATGCATACAATACCTTAGGCAAAAGTTAGCCTAATAAATAGCACACTTGAATCACAAATTCAAGAATAATGTGACATTTGTATTAAATTCTTAATACTATATTAGTAAAAACTACCGAAATGAGACAGAAATCAACCTTCGTCGGGCGTGTTGTTTAGAATTTTATCGATCTGATCCAGAACATTTTCAGTTAATTTATCCATGATTTCTGCCGCGCCAATATTTTCTTTCAGTTGATCAACCGAAGTGGCGCCGGTAATTACACAGCTGAGCTCTTTTCTTCGTAAAAGCCAGGCAATGGCTAATTGCGCGGTGGTAATACCGAGTTCTTCTGAAAGCTTGACAAGCTGGTCGACGATCGCGACTCTTTGGGGAGTAATTCGGTCTAAAATCCAAGCCATACTTTCCATGGCCGCTCGGCTTCCCTCAGGAATACCCTTGGCATATTTACCGGTTAAAACCCCATAATAAAGCGGACTCCATGTGGTTAAACCCACGCCAAATTCTTTGTGAAGCGGGTAAAGTTCAGTTTCAAGCCGACGGCGATGAAACATGTTGTATTGCGGTTGCTCCATGGCTGGAGGAATGAGGTTGTGTTGGCGCGCGGTCATAATCGCGGAGGTAATTTGCCAAGGCTTCCACTCCGAGGTTCCCCAATAAAGGATTTTTCCCTGGCGAATCAAGTTATCCATGCTGTAAACCACCTCTTCGATCGGGGTATCCTGATCATATCGATGGCAATAGTACAGGTCTACATAATCTGTTCCAAGCCGCTTAAGACTGGCGTTGATCGATTCAGTGATGTGTTTTCTGGATAAACCGCGCCCATTTGGGCCAGGGAAGGTTGGCCAGAAAACTTTTGATGAGATGATTAAACCCTCACGACCGACTTCCATGATTAAATGGTTTAATATTTCTTCGGCTTTTCCATTCGCGATAATATCCGCGTTGTCAAAAAAGTTAATCCCAAGTTCATAGGCATTCCGCATGATTTCAAGCGAACGATCATCTTCAATCTGATTGCCCATTGTCACCCAGGTACCGAGAGAAATTTCGCTAATTTTCAGTCCTGTTTTACCTAATCGACGATAATGCATTTTTCACCTGCCTACTGGGAAATCTCAAGGATTTCACCGACATTGTTTACAGACAACATCCATTCGGAACCGAGGTTAAAAGTCTGATACTCATTCTGGCTAGCCGTTGAATAAGTCAGGTATCCTTGCTCGGTCTCAAAAACAACATTAAAAACGCCACTACTTGTACCGTATCGTTGAAGGCTTGAAGTGGCTGGTAAATCAAAGGTTACCGCCCCGTTTCCTTCGATGACTACCGAGTTGGCTGAATACCATGTATCAATATTATAGGAGCAATAATAATCATAAACCTCATAAACGCAGGATTCAACAATCGCTCCAGTCCCATCTCCGCTGTCAACAATTTCAGTTGTACAAATCTCTTTTGAGTTTGGCGCCGGCATGTCTTGAATTCCACGAACCTCTTCCGAACAAGATAGGATGATGCCATCCGAGGGAATTTGATCGCGCCAGTCTTCCATCTTTATGGTTCCATACACTTCAATAGGGGTGGTTACTTGCCAATTGAGGTCAGTTACAACCCCGTAAACCACAGATGTTTTAAAAAAGAGCAGCCAAATCAGGGAACACGCGAGCAGGATGATCGCAATAACCGGTAAGAACATCCACGGACGAACATTTGAAGTTGGGGTTACCGTTGGGGGGATAACCTTGGGTGGAACAGGTTCACCGAGTGGGATTCCACATCTCTGACAGACTGCCGTCCCCGGGGGATTGTGAAAACCACATTCCGGGCAAGTTAAGATATTCGTTTCCGATAACGGTTGACCGACAGTTCGTTGAATTCCTTCGGTTAAATCACCACCGCAGCTGATACATGTTTTGGAGCCAGCCGGATTTCTTGTATGGCAGTATGGACAGTGGATATCCGGTCCGCCGGCTGGGTCGTGATCCTCAATTTTTCTGGCTTGATCGTCTAAAACAAATTTAACATTTTCGGGTTGAGGCGCGCCGCAATTTGTGCAAGACTTTATCAAACCCCCGTTGCGGGTTCCGCAGTTTGGGCAAACCCATATCAATTCAACGTGACCGATCGTTTTTTTGCTCATGATGATTTTGTTCTCAAAGATTTAAATAAAATCCAGCGACGTAGGTATATCTTAATACATAAGTCGCCGGATTTTCAACAACTCGCGGTTTTTAGAGATTACTTAACTGTGATGATCAAAAACATCCTACAAATTCTGGTATTACCTGTCAGCAATGCCCAAGTGGTTGTGTAAGTGCCGGGTTCTTTGGGTGCTTCCATATCGATCCGTACATGAAGTTTTTCACCTAAACCAACCGTCTCGGTTAATGCGTATGAATCAGTATGGGTATGCATTGGGAAACCGCCGTAATAAGAAACGAAGGTGGATCCGGCGTGCCAAACCGCGGAACCGGAATTAACCACTGTCCAATTCATATCAAATGCCTGGCGAGATTTAACCACAGCATAATCCTGCGGTTGTTGGTTTACCCATTCACAGGCATAAGTATCTTCGGCGTCATATTGGTAAACCTCAATGTCCAGTTCTTCTTCAACCTCGCTCAGGAAAATCTCATCCCGGTAAGAGAAGAATTCTGGCTCTCCCCAGATTTTTGGTTGCGCGTTGGCGGCGAAAACGCTGCTACCTGGTACAAGCAGTGAAATCAACAAAAGTAGATAGATTATTTTTTTCATGTTCTTATATCTCCTAACGCGCTAATCATAAACTGAAAATTGGTTTTCGTGAATAGGGGGTAATTATTCGCCCTCAGTTTCACTTTCCCCAATACCCAGAGGTTTCCACTTGCTCTCATCCTTTAAGCGGTGTTGGATGCCATTGCGATCGTGGATTTGATCAAACCCTCCAGGTTTGATAAACATTTTTTCGCCATCAAGCATGCCGGTGATACCAGTTTGGCCGACCTCAGGTCTTTTATTTTGGCAAAACGGGCAAGTACTTGGGTCATGCGGTTTGTATTCAACCGGTTCTTCGTAGGTTGTGATGTAACCTTCGTAGTTACGTAAGATTATTTTGTGATCTGACATGCTGATCTGATAATTAGGTTGCAAGGGGATCTTCCCTCCACCACCCGGGGCGTCGACGATGAATTGTGGTACCGCATAACCAGACGTGTGTCCGCGCAGGCCTTCAATAATCTCGATGCCTTTGGCAACTGGAGTGCGGAAATGTCCGGCACCCTCTACCAGATCACATTGATAGAGATAGTAAGGGCGAACTCGAATGCGAACCAGCTTGTGAACAAGCTCTCTTTGGATGTGTACGCAATCGTTAACCCCCGCCAAAAGAACCGATTGATTTCCAAGTGGAATACCGGCTCGGGTAAGGCGATCAGTTGCTTCCGCTAATTCTTTTGAGATTTCATTGGGATGATTGACGTGAATGTTCAACCAAAGCGGATGAAATTGGCTGAGCATGTCACACAGATCCTGAGTAACCCTTTGGGGCATGAATACGGGTACTCTGGAGCCGATTCGGATGATCTCAACATGAGGAATTTCTCTCAACCGGGTAAGAAGTTCTTCAAGGATCTTAGGAGCGAGTACTAACGGATCACCGCCAGAGAGGAGCACATCACGAATTTGGGGCGTGTTTTTTATGTACTCAATTTGCATTTCAAACTCTTCGCGTTTGAAGGTTTGGCCCGGATCGCCAACAATTCTGGAGCGAGTGCAATATCGGCAGTACGACGCGCATTGGGTTGTTACCAACATTAATACCCGATCCGGATATCGGTGTACCAAACCTGGGACGGGTGAATGACGATCCTCCGCCAGGGAATCCTCCATCATGGCGGTAAAAGCCAACATCTCCTCAGATCGGGGAATAATTTGCTTGCGGATGGGATCATTTGGATCATCTGGATTGATCAGGGAAATGTAATAAGGAGTAACATCGACCCTGAAAAGACCGCTACTATTTAATGCCTTGCGTTCACTTTCAGTCAGCTCAATGATCTGGCCGATCTCCTCAGCGTTATTCAAACGGTGACTAAGCTGCCATCTCCAATCATTCCATTTTTCGTCGGGAATATCTTCAAAGACCTTAGCTCTTTTGGATACGAAAGGTGCGACCATATTATCTCCATTCTAGTTTAAATATTAATCTCTCAGGCAGGTTGTACCTGCCAGTTCCATGCTATATGATTATAAGATAAATGCAAAGAGGAGTGCAACGATGACCATTGAAGGAACACATGGATTATGGGCAGATTTGGCGCTTGATTTAGAAGAAAACGTGGAAATTGACGCCTATATTTTCGGGATCCCGTATGATGGATTGGCGAGCGCCCGACTTGGGGCAAAAGAAGCACCTCAAAAAATGAGACAATGGTCAAGGCATCTCACCCCTTTCAGTGAAGATCGCACCCCGCTCTCAAATGTTAAGTTGGTTGATATGGGTGATTTCGAGATCAACGATCCTGCCCAGGATTATCCGCGAATCCAACAAAAATTATTAACCTGGAGGGGTAACCGGATCGGATTAGGGGGAGACCATTCGGTGGCAATCCCTATGATCGGGGCTGCCTTGAAGGAAAATCCGAATATGGGTTTGTTATGGGTCGACGCGCACCCGGATCTTTGCGATGTCTTTGATGGGTCTGGACTTTCCCATGCTTCCGTTTTGCGAAGATCCTTGGAGGCCGGGTTGAAGCCAGAAAATGTTTGCATGGTGGGGCTGCGCTCCTGGGAAGAACAGGAATTGAACCTGATTGAGGATGCCGGCTTTAACATTTTTACCGCCAGTAAAGTTGCTGAAATCGGAATCAAGAAGGTTATAGAAGAAATTAAGAATGTCTTTATCAAATGTGATGGGATCTATCTATCGTTTGATATTGATGCGCTCGATCCTTCTGTAGCGCCTGGTACGGGTATTCCTGAATTTGGCGGGTTGAATTCGAGAGACGTATTAACCTTAATCAAAATGCTTCAAGCCTATCGCTTGGTTGGGATGGATTTAGTCGAGGTGGCTCCACCGTTGGATCCAACGGACGCGACCGTCTTTGCTGGGCTTAAGATCATCATGGAATACATCGCCGTCATAGCAAGACAAAAACTTGGTTGATTTCGACTGGTCAAAAATGTTACAATAATCAGGTCTTATATTTAAGGAAAAACTTAATATGAAACTGATCAACATTATCCGGGATGACGAAAAAATTAAATTACTGGCGGATAAAAATCGGAAGAAGATTGTTCAGCTTCTGATGACCGAACCTTTAACGTTAACTATGCTGGGTAATAAGATGGGTCAATCCCCGGCCTGGATTCGCCATCACATAAAACGACTCGAGGAGGCAGGGCTGGTAGAGTTATGCCATACCGAGTTGACCAATAATGTGCTGGAAAAATTTTATAAAGCATCCTCACCAGTGATTCAGCTCCAGACAATGCTTCTACCCGAATCCACGGCTCCCCTGATTCTCATCTCTGGCAGCCATGACAAAGCCCTGGAACTCCTAAAAGACCAACTTTCTGGTCATTTTAACATCATTGTGGATACAGTTGGTTCTTTAAATGGATTGATTAATTTACGTCAGGGAATTTGCCAGATCTCCGGTTCACACCTGATGGATGAGAATGGCGAATTTAACGTTGGTTATATTAAACATATTTTTGCTGATAAACCGGTTCGGTTGATAACCTTAGTCAGCCGAACACAAGGACTGATCGTAAAAAACGGAAACCCCAAAGGAATCCGTTCAGTTGGGGATTTGTCCCGGGAAGATATTCGGTTTCTAAACAGAAATCCTGGTTCTGGTACTCGGATTTGGCTTGATAACGAAATAAAAAAAATGGGAATTCTCCCGGAGCAGATTCGAGGTTATGGGCAAAATGTAAAAACCCATGATGAAGTTGCTTTGGCAATAAAAAGTGGGAAGGCTGACGTTGCGTTAGGCATTCAATGTGTGGCTGTAAGTGAAGGCTTGGATTTTATTCCGCTGTTTGAAGAGCGCTTCGATTTTGCGGCATACCCAGAAAATCCCATCTCAATAGATCCGGTTTTTGAGCACATAAATTCAGCGGGGTTCCGTTCAGCGATCACCCGTTTAAGCGGGTACAACTCTCGGCATAGCGGTGAATTGGTTCACTATTAATCTGACATAAGGAGAAATAAATGAGAAAGCATCTATTTTTGATGGTAAGTTTTTTATTGATTTTGGTCTTTGGATTTACTGCTTGCGCCCCAGCCGCCACGGTTCCCGTACCACAGGAATCGGCTGTTGAGGCTCCGGCCGCGCCGCCTGAAACAATGACCGCTCTGCCGGCTGAACAAGAAAAAGCTGAGCCGGAAAATAAAAATCTTATTCTGGCAACAACTACCTCCACCCAGGATTCTGGTTTGCTGGATGTATTGGTTCCATTGTTTCAGGAAAAATATGGCTACGTGGTGCAAACTGTCGCTGTAGGGTCAGGGGCTGCTATCCAGATGGGTGTTGAGGGAAACGCTGACGTCCTCCTGGTCCATTCTCCCGCCGCCGAGGTAGGGTTTATGGATGACGGCTCAGGAAAAGAACGCGCCTTGATTATGCATAACGATTTTATAATCGTTGGCCCCGCTGCCGATCCGGTTGGAATTAAAGGTTTGGCAATCCCAGATGCTTTAAAAGCAATTTATTCGGCAGGCAGTGCTGACCCGGCCTCGGTGGCATTTATTGCTCGTGGCGATGAATCAGGCACAAGTGTTAAAGAGTTGGGATTATGGAAAAAAGCAGAGTTAGACCCCGCTGGTGAAAAACCCGGCTGGTATGTTGAAACTGGACAGGGTATGGGTGCTTCCTTAACCATCGCCTCAGAAAAAGCGGGTTATACCCTTACTGACCGTGCTACTTATTTGGCAAACAAGCAAAATTTGGAATTGGAAATCTTGATCGAAGGAGACAACAGTTTATTAAATGTTTACCACGTTATGACTGTAAATCCGGAAAAGTGGCCAAAAATTAATTATCAAGGCGCTTTGGATTTCATGAACTTCCTCATCTCCGCGGAAACTCAGGCAACCATCGGTGAATTTGGCGTGGACAAATATGGCGCTCCACTCTTCTTCCCAGATGCGGATAAGAAGGATTCGGATTTTGGTTTATAGCTTTTACCAAGATCAGCCATGATTGGTAATTCTTGATTCATTAACACAGACCCTAAGGTTTAAAATCCCTTAGGGTCTGTCATAAAATTATTTTTATTGAAATTATTTAGAATATAAACCATGTTTGATTACCTTTTCAACCTTTTTTGGGATCCGGAAATTTGGGAAATTACTAAATTATCCTTGTCAGTTTCTGGGTTTGCGACCATTTTGAGTGTACTGATTGGACTCCCCCTTGGCACATTGTTGGCTTTGGTTAAATTTCCTGGCCGCTCAGTACTGCTTGCCCTCATTAATACGGGGATGGGATTGCCGCCGGTTGTAGTTGGATTAGCAGTCGCCATGGTTTTATGGCGCTCTGGTCCGTTAGGGGATTTACATCTCATTTACACCCCGAGCGCGATCATCATTGCCCAAACTGTGATTTCGGCGCCGGTAGTTACGGGGCTTACAGTGGCTGGTTTACAACAACTTGATCCCAAACTTCGGCTGCAATTAATGGGCTTAGGCGCTTCAACCCCACAGGTAGTATCAGCCCTTTGGTGGGAAGCTCGCCTTGCGCTCTTGGCTGCCCTGATGGCTGGATTTGGATCGGTGATTTCAGAGGTTGGCGCTTCGATGATGGTCGGCGGAAATATTAAAGGCCAGACGAGAGTATTGACAACCGCGATTGTTTTAGAGACAAATAAAGGTTATTTTGAACGGGCAATTATTCTTGGGATATTTTTATTGATCATTACCTTGTTGATTAATTATGCGCTTACCCTGGTTCAACAGAATGGGACGAATAAACGATGACCCCACTTATTATCATTAATGGTCTGGAGTTTTTTCGGGATAAACGTCTCGTCCTCAAGATCGATCAATTTGAGATCGAAAAAGATCGGGTTTTGGCGGTGATCGGACCGAATGGAGCTGGGAAAAGCAGTTTTCTTCATATCCTCACACGCTTGTTAAAAATTGAAAAGGGTCAGATTCTTTGGGATAACCGATCAATCTTCAATATTCCCGGGTTGGAATATCGGCGGAAATTAGCCTTGGTGATGCAGGAACCGCTTTTACTAGACCGTTCAGTGAAGGAAAATATCGCGTCAGGTTTAAAATTCAGGGGTGTGGAAAACCATATCGTTGAAAAGAAAGTTGCCCAGTGGGCAGATCGATTCCACATCTCCCACCTCCTTGATCGCTCATCCAAACAAATTTCTGGCGGCGAGGCTCAGCGAGTCAGCCTCGCCCGGGCATTTGTCTTGGAGCCAGAGTTACTCCTCCTTGATGAACCGTTTAGCGCTTTGGATCCGCAAACTAGGAAGGAATTGGTAAAGGATTTAAGGAGTGTGCTTAATCAGACTCAGACGACCACAATCTTTGTGACCCATGACCTGAATGATGTTTCAGCCCTGTCAGATAATGTTGCTTTGATTTGGGATGGTCTGATCTTACAATATGGCGATGTTCAAAAGGTGTTCAACCATCCGATCAATGAGGCGGCCAGACGTTATTTTGGACAGGACCACTAATTATTTTTTTCCTCAACATCCACGAATTCGCCATCGATGATCTGGTCATCAATTTTGGCCGGTTCCGCGGGTGGTTTTGCTCGCTGTAATTTTTGGCTGATCTCATCCATTACATCCTGAGGAACGAGAACATAAAAAAGTGAGAGGGCTACGCCTAAAACCGCCAGATCATCGGTCGCGCTGAGCACAGGAATGTAAGAGATAAAGTCGAATGGAATGATTACATATCCCACCGCGAGTATCGGTATCAACTTGATAAAGATATTCACTCTGGGGTGTTTAATTAACTCCAACACAGTCCTTGCATGGTCTACAACTTCAATTAAGGCATTACTTTTTTTATTTGAATCGGTCATTGGTTCCTGCAACGCAATTTAGATGTTATTGTCCTCAAATGGTTGTGGTATCCGCTCGAGCTCAAAAGGTGTGATTTGATAAACATAATAATTGAGCCAATTTGAGAAAAGTAAATTTGCGTGTCCTCTCCATTTTACTATGGGTTCAGCTTGGGTATCATTTTGAGGATAGTAATTAAGCGGGACGTTAATCGGCAAACCCTTACCCTGATCACGATCATATTCCCCTTTCAAAGTTAATGGGTCATATTCACTGTGGCCGGTAACAAAAAAGTGCCGGCCATCGATCGAGCGGACAATATACACCCCTGCCTGATCCGACTCAGCCAGGATGCGCAAGTTTGGATTCTTTTCAATATCTTCTCTGCGGACCTCAGTATGTCGGGAATGAGGCGCAAAAAAAACATCATCAAATCCTCGCAATAATTTTTCGTCATGGGCGAGAACTTTATGCTCAAAGACGCCAAAAATTTTGTGATCCACCTCATATTTTGGAACACCATAGAGGTGATATAGAGCAGCTTGAGCTCCCCAACAGATGTAAAAGGCGGATTCCACATTCGTTTCAGCCCAGTTTATTACCTGGGTTAATTCGTGCCAGTAATCCACCTGTTCAAAAGGGAGCTGTTCAACTGGCGCGCCAGTAATGATCAAACCGTCGTATTTTTCATTAATAATCTCTTTGAAAGTCACATAATGATTGAGCAAGTGTTCAGCGGACGTATTTTTTGAAGTATGCGATGACATGTGAAACAACGTGATGTCAACCTGCAATGGAGAATTTCCGAGCAGCCTGAGCAACTGTGTCTCGGTAGCAATCTTGGTTGGCATGAGGTTCAGTATCGCGACTTTCAAGGGACGGATATCCTGCCTTGAAGCACGATCTTTGCTCATTACGAATACGTTTTCTGCTTCGAGAATTTTACGCGCGGGCAAGGTTTTTGGGATATTTACGGGCATTTTTCACCTACAATCTGTTTTTTTTCTAAGACAACCCCAGTGCTTGTTCGAGATCCCAAAGGATGTCCTCTAGGTCTTCGATGCCTATCGACAACCGGATAAAGTCTTCGGTAACCCCGGAGGCGGCTAATTCATCGGCGCTTAATTGGCTGTGGGTAGTGGAGGCTGGATGAATAGCCAGGGAACGAACATCGCCAATATTCGCCAAATGGCTGAAAAGTTGGAGGGACTCAATGAACTTTTTACCAGCTTCAGCTCCGCCCTTGATACCAAAACCGAGCAATGCTCCTGGTCCTTTTTTATAATATTTTTTAGCTAACGAATAATCTGGATGACTTTTTAGTCCGGGATATTTTACCCAGCTGACTCGGGGATGAGATTCGAGAAACTCGGCTACACGCTGGGCATTTTGAACATGGCGATCCAATCGGAGGCTGAGAGTTTCGATTCCTTGAATGGTTTGCCAGCTATTGAATGGAGATTGACTGGCGCCATAATCTCGAAGAACCTGAACCCGGGCTTTAGTGATAAACGGCGGCAAACCTGCTTCTATCAAACTCGCGTAAATCAAGCCATGGTATGAAGGATCTGGCTCGGTAAAGTTCGCGAATTTTCCTCTGTTCCAATCGTAATTTCCGCCATCCACAATTGTTCCACCAATGGAAGTTCCATGCCCCTGGATAAATTTAGTGGTACTGTGAGTTACGATGTTTGCTCCCCATTCAATTGGTCGAATAAGGTAAGGGGTTGGGACTGTATTGTCAATTATCAATACGATATTGTTCTCGCGGGCGATGGAGGCCACTTCTTCAAGAGGAAAAACCGAAATATCCGGATTTCCTAACGATTCGCCATAAAAGACCTTGGTGTTTGCCTTGATTGCCTTCCGGAAATTTTCCGGATCGGATGGATCCACGAAAGTAACATCGATGCCAAGCCTCTTATAAGAATAATTAAACTGGTTAAAGGTGCCGCCATACAATTTGGAACTGGTAACGATGTGATCTCCGGCCTCACAGAGGGTGAAGATTGTCTGGAATTGAGCTGCGTGGCCAGAGGCGGTGGCAAGAGCGCCAACCCCGCCTTCCAAATCGGCGATTCGTTCTTCGAGAACACCAGTCGTTGGATTCATGATTCTGGTATAAATGTTGCCTAATTCCTTTAAGGCAAAAAGGTTGGCGGCATGTTCTGTGCTTTTAAATTGGTAACTTGTGGTTTGGTAAATTGGTACCGCGCGGCTTCCGGTAGTGAGGTCTGGAGAATAGCCAGAATGCAATTGGCGGGTAGAAAAGCCGAATTGATGAACTTGTTTGGACATTTGAGCCTCCGAAAATTTATGGTTTGCCGCCCTATTTCAGAAGAAAAAAACTTCTCCTGAAAAGATTAAGAAGAAGTCTCGCAAGTCCATCCTCTCATCTTCCAGATCTTTCTGTCGGAATTGGCACCATGACTGTAGTCTGGTTGCCGAGGTTTCAAAGGGCCGGACCCTCCACCTCTCTGGATAAGAGCGTTATTTAATTTTCCCGTTTATAACATCACAATTCTCCAATGTCAAGGGTAAAAAGGATAATTATTGTCATAATTTACTTGGTGGCGCGAGCATAGTTCCAATTTATAATCAAATCATGCCCTACTTGATTGATGGTCATAACTTAATTCCCAAATTTGGTATTGACCTTTCTGCTGAGGATGATGAATACCAATTGGTGCAAATATTGCAGAATTTTGCCCGGGTTACCCGCAAGACTCAAATTGAAGTTTATTTTGATCGGCGGGCAAATCACCCGGATGGGGGAAATTTTTCGTCTTTTTTAAAGGTAACCTTTGTAAAATCCCCAAAATTGGCAGATCAAGCCCTGGCGGAACGGTTGAAAGCACTGGGAAGTGGGGCTAAAAACTGGACGGTTGTGTCATCAGACAATTACATTCAGAGAGAGGCAAAAAACCGAGGCGCAACCTCCCTTTCCTCCGAAGAATTTGCTGCCATCGTCAATCAAAGTCTGCGAATTCAGCGATCGGAGGACACCTTCAGGGATAATAGCCTCACCCAAAAGGAGGTTGAGGATTGGTTAAATTTTTTCAATAACAAAAACAAAGATCAAGATTAAAACAACCGCGAGTTTTCCCGCGGTTGTTTTGGTAAGTTGCATTTTAACTGTTATTCGTCGCAGGTAAACTCGATATAGAAACGATCGAAATAACGCTCATTCCCCGCCTCATCGATAATAACCAATTGTACGTAGCGGGTTAGGCCTTGGGTATTCTCCATTGTAAAGAACCAGGACATATGGAGCGGCTTTTTGCCAGCCTGAGAGAAACTGATTTCACCCGTGGTTCCATACGGTGTATCTCCATCGATTGGGCTCCGATCCCAGCGGTAGGAATAGTTACCAGCTCCATTGCTGAAGACCTGAGCGGTAAAGTCGTACCAAATTCCATTTGGACCACAGCCAAATCGGGGTGTACGGCGAACCTCGTATTGAACCTGATAAATTCCTGGTGTTGATTCGATATCATCCGCCACTTCAATATGGACGTAGGGGCTTTGGTTATACTGGCCGACTCCCATGAATCCGCCATAAGGTGTTTTTACATGCCAATATCCTTTGTAAACACCATCATCGACAGGTGCAACCATGTTAACCGAAACTTCAATTGTATCGCCCGGATAAACGGTTGAAGTTAATGGGTAGGATGTGACATCAGTCATCGCTTCGCCGTGACTAAATTCAAAACTGTAAGTGGGATCCCAAACGCAATTTCCATCATTACGGAATCTCCAAGTCTTTGTAAATTCAGAGCCTCCGACAAGGATTGTACCGTCACTAACCGTTTCGTTCACCAGAGTCATGGCATAACATGCTTTACCATTTTCTATTGGATTATCCAAGGTAGGCGATGGTTTTGGTTCAGATGTGGCTGTTGGAGCGGGCGTTTTTGTGGGGGGCAATGGTGTGGCTGTAAAGCTAAGCGCGGTCTTAGTGTATCCAGCCTCAACTGTCTGAACAGCGGAGGTGGCTATGGCGGCCGGGTCAACTGTTTCCTGAGGAGAACAGGCGCTGATGAAGAAGATAGATATGACCAGCGCGATCATTATTTTGTTAATTTTTTTCATTAAACTCCTTTCGAACGATTAGCATTATAACAAAATTTGCTCACTTCCAACCCCTGGTACAAAAAAAGCGGCTGTTTTTGGCCGCTTTTTTTGATTTTTGAGGGTGTTATTCAGGTTTAACCCCTGCCATCCATAATCCGAGTTGTTCTTTGCTCACATCTTCCCGATTTACGATGGCAACTATTTTCCCGTGATACATAACTGCTATCCGGTCGGATAGTGCCATAATCTCATCCAATTCGGCGGAAATTAATAATACCGCTGTGCCTGCATCGCGCATGTTGACAATCTGTTTGTGGATATATTCAATCGATCCGACATCCAGTCCGCGGGTGGGTTGGTTGGCGATAACCAACTTAACCTTTCGGCTAAGTTCGCGAGCGACAATAACTTTTTGTTGATTACCACCTGAAAGTTTACTGGCGGCAACATAAGGTGAAGGCGTGCGCACATCAAAATCATCAATCAACTTCCGAGCGTTTTTATCAATTGCCTGCTGTTGGAGGATTCCATTTTTACTGTAAGGCAGCTTGTGGTAATCACAAAGGACTAAATTATCAGCTACAGTATAGCTGAGAACGAGACCATGTTTTTGGCGATCTTCAGGAATATGAGCCAGTCCTTTATCGGTAATGTTACGAGGTACCGCGTTTGAAATTTCATATCCCGCCAAGGTAGCTTTGCCGCTATCCGGTTTACGCAGCCCAGTAAGCGCTTCCGCTAATTCAGTCTGTCCGTTGCCCTGCACGCCGGCAATCCCAAGAATTTCACCGGAACGAACGCTGAAGGAGATATCCTTCACCGATTCTAATTCCCGTTGATCGCTGACGTATAAACTTTGCACAACCAGAATATCCTCTTTAGGCTGGGATGGTTCCTTATCAACGGTCAGAATTACCTCCCGCCCAACCATCATTTCTGCCAGCTGCTGTTCATTAGATTCAGCAGGAGTTGTGTGACCTACTACTTTCCCGCCTCTCATGACAGTAATTCGATCGGCTATCGCAAGAACTTCTTTTAACTTGTGAGTGATAAAGATGATGGAAACACCTTGCTTCTTTAATTCAGTGATAATGAGAAACAGATCATCCGCTTCCTGGGGAGTGAGCACCGCAGTGGGTTCATCCAGAATGAGGATTGAAGCCTTGCGGTAGAGTGCTTTAACGATCTCAACTCTTTGTTGAACACCAACAGGCAATTCACCAACGATGGAGTTTGGGTCAATGGCTAGGTTATATCTGTTCGATAAATCTTTAACTAGATTTGAAACGTTTTGACGTTCCAGTTTGGCAAGTGGAGATTTGTTTGGTTTGGCCTGATGGTCAGTTTCTGAACCAAGCATGATATTCTCAGTTACTGAAAATACCGGAATGAGCATGAAATGCTGATGTACCATGCCGATTCCGCTTCCGATGGCTTCTTTTGGAGATGTAAAGCTGACTGGAGCGCCATTGACGCTAATTTGACCTTCATTTGGCTGATACAAACCATATAAAATGTTCATCAAGGTGGATTTTCCAGCCCCATTTTCGCCCAATAAAGCGTGTACTTCACCATGCTTGAGGTCAAAATCAACATGGTCATTGGCTAAAACACCAGGAAATTGCTTGGTGATACCGCGAGCTTCGAGAACAAAATTTGATTGGTTTTCCATGGTTCGTCCTCCTATTTCTCGTACGGTTGGCCATCCGCGGCAGGCGGTGTGGTTTTGCCGATGATACCTGTCATGATGATCATAGTCAGAAGGTAAGGAATCTGCCCCACCGAATAAGAATTCTGGAAGAAAGCCCATTGCGGAGGAATGAGGTCACGGAAAAATTGGAGGTTGATTTGCAAAGCTTGGGATGCTCCAAACACCAAGGATGCCGCCCAGGCGCCGACCGGGGTCCAATTTCCGAAAATCATGGCGGCAAGGGAGATAAAACCTCGGCCATTGGTCATGAGTGGTTCAAAAGAAGGAACAGATTCGAGGGTAAAATAGGCACCGCCTAATCCTGCGATGAAGCCGCCGATAACGACATTCATATATCTTGTTCGTACCACATCAATTCCCACCGTATCCGCGGCTTTTGGATGCTCGCCAACCGCCCGCATGCGTAATCCCCAACGGGTATTGAAGAGGACATAATTACTTATAAAAACAAGCAGAATAGCCGAAATGGCGATTGGTTTTTGTTCAAAAATATTGCCAAAAGCTGTGGCGTTCACAGTACAAGCTTCTGAGGCATTGATGGCGTTACATAAGGAATTAGCCCAGCTTTCCACGGGCAGATCTAAGATGGGTAAAACGCCAGGAGCGTGAGGAACATTCCCACCGAAGATGCTTGTTTTGCTGAAGAAAAGCTGACGGTTGAGAAAACCAGTTATACCAATCGCAAGGATGTTGATTACTGTTCCGCCAATAATTTGGTCGACCTTAAAGGTTATGGACAGGGCGGCGTGGAGCAAGGCAAACAAGCCTCCGGAAAGGATAGCAGCGATCACACCAACGGCAAGGCTGATACCGGCACCAAATCCGAAAACGGTATTCATATAAATGGATGCCAGCCAGCCAAAGAAAGCCGAAGCCAGTAGCATACCTTCTATTCCAATATTTACCACACCCGCTCGTTCACAAAAAACACCTGACAACGCGCCGAGGGTTAACGGGGTCGCGACGGCAATAGTGGTGGCGATCATACTGCTGATAATCAAAATTGGCGGCTCAGCCTCCATTCCCACCAGCACAACCGTACCGAAGAGGACAATGATAACGATCGCGATAAAACTATATCTTTTCCAATCCATGATTAGCCTCCCCAACCACGGGTAAGTACAACTTTTTCATCCGATTGTTTGATGCGGTAGAGGTATCGAACGATCGCGTCGGCGGCTACGAATAAGAGAATTAAAGCCTGAACCACAGAGATAATATCAACTGGAATTTGAGTCAGGAATTGCATTCGGGTTGCGCCGTTCCGCATGGCCGCGAAAAGAATGGCGGCTAAAACAACCCCCAGAGGATGGTTTTTGCCAAGGAGAGCAATCGCGATCGCGTCAAAACCGTAGCCTTGAGAAAATCCCAGTTCATGACGATAATTGAGAGCGGTAACTTCTACCGTTCCAGCTAAGCCTGCCAACATACCGCTCAGGCCGAGGCTGAGGGTCATAATTTTTTTTACATTAATTCCGGCATATTTGGCGGCTTCCGGATTCGCCCCAACAGTTCGAATCTCAAACCCAAGGTTCGTTTTCCAGAGCAGCCACCAGACACCATAAGCCATTGCCAATGCCAGTATAAAGCCCCAATGAACTCTTAAACCGTCGAAGAGAGGTGGAATCCGGGAGCTTTCCGCGATGAGCGGAGTGCGGGCGATTACGTTCAACGGATCTTTATCTTTGAACGGTCCATTCATGAGGTAACTGACAATATTGAGGGCGATGTAGTTCATCATGATAGTGTTGATTACTTCATGCGCGCCAGTATATGCTTTTAGAGCCCCAGGAATGGCACCCCACAGAAAACCGACAGCCATACCGGTAAGTATGGCTAATGGCAGATGAATGAGCATCGGAAGATCGAACCCTAAAAGATCAGGCAGCGCGTATCCAACCCAGGCGGAGGTTGTCGCGCCTAGGGCAAGCTGTCCTTCACCGCCGATATTAAATAAGCCGCCTTTAAAAGCCAAAGCGACAGCCAAGCCGGCAAAGATATATGGTGTTGACCAGACCGCCGTTTCGCTGATTCCTTTTAAGGACCCGAAAGCACCCTCTAGAAGGCCGGCATAAGCCGCGAATGGGTTTCCTCCCACAAAAGCGATGATAATCCCGCCCAGAACGATCGCGGTTACGATCGCCAGGGTTGGCACCAGCAATGTGTCAGATAATTTGGAAACCAATTCATTTTTTTTGCTCTGTGATTGGGACATTATTGGGTCTCTCCCTTTCAATGATCATGTGATTGTCTGATTATAAAACAAAAAGGGAAGGATAAAATCCTTCCCTTTTTTAGTCAATTACGCTTCGTTGTTACGGTTTTACAGGGGCAACGTTGGTTTTGATGGAGCCGTCAAGCAAACCAGCTTCGATCTCAGCCATCTTGGCGCGAACCTCGGCGGAGACATCAGCGTCAACATCGTGGAAAGGAGCCAAACCGGCGGTACCATAGAAGTTACCAGCCGGAAGTTCACCCTCTTTGGAGAGTTTGATCAGATCCAAAACACCAACGGTGATGTTCTTCATAGCGCTGGTGAGCAACTTGCTCTGAGCTTCGGGGACTGTGTAGTACTGGTCAGTGTCAACACCAATCGCGTATACACCTTTTTGGGCAGCAGCGATAAGCGCGCCGTTGCCGGTTTTACCGCCGGCGCCAAAGATCACATCCACGCCCTTGTCAGCCATGGAATTGGTGGTAGTAGCGCCCCATTCAGGATCGACAAAGGTTTTATCGAAGCCGACATCATTGTGATAAACGATGTTAATTTCAACATCAGGGTTCACATACAAAGCGCCTGCGCGGTAGCCTTCACCAAATCTCCAAACCGGAGGAACTGCATCGGTCGCTAACACAGCGCCAATATTTCCGGATTTGGTCATCTGAGCAGCCAAAGCGCCAGCCAGGAAGCCAGCGATGTCCTCAGGGAAGTTCAGACCAACCTGGTTGGCGAGGGTGGTTTCGAGGAATTGATCTACACCGATGAAGTCAACATCAGGATACAAACCAGCGGCTTTGGTGGTAGCTTCACCGAGCGCGAAACCAACAGTTACGATGACATCGTAGCCTTCATCAGCGAAGGTGGCGATATTCTTGTCGTAGTCTTTGGCGTCAGTGGTTTCGATGTATTGGACTTTCGCGCCGAGCTCAGTTTCAGCCTTCTTTACACCTTCCCATGCGGATTGGTTGAAGGACTTATCGTCGATCTTTCCAACATCAGTAACCATACCAACGCAAAATACCTCTTCTGATTTACAATCAGCAGCGGCGGGTGCTCCACAAGCAGTGAGCAACATGGAAGCGATCAACAAAATTGCGAAAACAGAGTATTGCTTTTTCATTCACTTCTCCTCTTAAAGAATGGAAATTCTACCGCCTAATATAGCGGATTTACGCCTTAAAGTATACACTCTGTTGAAAAACTGTACAAGTTCAAGCTTATCAATTTATATTGATCTATCTTTAGTACTTCGATTCTTATTCAGATCCGCCAGAATTTGATCAAATTTCTTTCGAGTTTTTTTATTCAATCCCGAGGGGTCGAATTTTTCAAAGATATCTGGTCTGCGTTGAGCAGTGCGAACTAGGGCTTGTTCAATTCTCCAATCTGCTATTTTCTGATGATCACCAGATAGTAAAACTTCTGGTACCATAAGATCTCTGAACACAGGTGGTCTGGTGTAATGTGGATATTCCAATAATCCGGAGGCGTGAGAGTCATCCAATGCGCCGGTTGGATCACCAAGTACACCCGGCAATAAGCGAGTAACGGCGTCGATAATCATCAAGGCTGGCAGTTCCCCGCCGGTTAGCACAAAATCACCAATAGAAACCTCATGAGTCACCAATTTCTCTCGAATTCGTTCGTCGTATCCCTCATACCTTCCGCAAATGATTCCGATTCTGGATTGAGAAGCCAAATCTGTGGCCAATGCTTGTGTAAATGGCTTTCCTTGCGGAGTCATTAAAAGAATAGGAAAATTTCGCTCATAACCGCAGATTGTTTCTACCGCCTCAAAAACTGGATCAGGTTTCATCACCATTCCGCCGCCTCCTCCATAGGGCAGGTCATCGGTCGTGTGATGGTTATCATGGGTGTAATCACGCAAGTTATGAGTGTGAAATTCTACCAAGCCTCTCGTCTCTGCCTTGCTTAAAATACTGACAGATAAATAAGGTATAAAGATTTCTGGGAAAATTGTGAAGATATCAAATCGCATGGTTGGAATTAATTATAATTTTAAAAACCGTCAGTATAAAGGAACCACTCTGAAAAGTGGTAACATGAAGCATTATGTATCTAAAAGGAAGCAAATGGAGTATGAATCGGCGGAGACGCCCATTCAACTATTTTAAAATTTTTGCGTTGGTTGCCGCCATCGCGGCTACACTGTATTTCAGTCTGTACATCAGCCCTACTATCCAGCAGGCGATGCTACCGACTCCTACGCCAACCCGCTCACCTGATTCAATCATTGCTGAAGCAGAGCAGGCTTTGGCGGATGGAAAATTAACCCAGGGTATTGAGCTTTATCAACAGGCGGTGGTCTTAATTCCCAACGAGCCAAAGCTGTACATCGAAATGGCGAAGGGTAGTATGTGGCTGGGAGATCCGGCAAAAGCCCAGACTGAGGCTGAGAATGCCTTGCTGCTAAACCCTAACAATTCCACCGCGCATGCGGTTCGAGGTTGGGCGTTATCTTCTCAGGGTAACTATCTTGACGCGGAGAGCTCTCTAAAGCGTGCCTTGGAAATCGATCCAAATAACGCTTTGGCACATTCCTACTATGCCGAGATGTTGACCGATATCTATTTATCTGGGAATGGCGCGCTGGATACGATTGATTTGATGCGCGAAGAATCTCGGGTAGCCCTCTCGCTTGGACCGGGAATGTTTGAAACTCATCGCGCCAGAGGATATGTTTTGGAAGCTACCGCGAATTATGAGGAGGCTTTGTCAGAGTATGAATCCGCGGCGGCAATTAATAATAAAATTCCCGATATTCACGTATCGCTTGGAAGAATTTACCGGATTTTGGAAGTGTACGACAAAGCGGTTAATTCCTTTACGATAGCCAGCCAGCTTAATCCGAACGACCCAACACCCCTCCTCCTGATCTCGAGAGTTTATTACACAATCGGGGAATTTGGTAAGGCGGAACAATATGCCCTTCAGGCGGTGACAATTTTGCCGACTGATCCCAACCTGCGCGGGAATCTGGGAGTTATTTATTATAAGAATCAGAAATACGAAAGCGCGGTCGAAGAATTAGTCCTCGTGGTCAATGGGGGACAAGATGATTCGGGTAACCTTGTAAATTCCTTGGCTCTTACGGGCGACTCAATTCGTATTCCGGAATACTATTACACCTATGGTTTGGCACTTGTCCGCACTGGAAACTGTGGAGAAGCCTTGCCAATCTTCTCTCGAATCATCGATACAGTTTCTGCAGCTGATGAGATTTCCCTCTATAACGCGAATGTGGGTATTCAGATGTGCGCCGAACAATTAAATATTACTCCTACCGTAAGCGCTGAGCCCACGGTAGAGATAACTCCCACTCCATAACCAATGAAAGTCAAAGAACCTGGCCGACTTTTTAGAAAAAAGTCGGAAAATAATTTCTACCGAATTTTTCTCTATCTCTTCGCGATGACAGCCGCATTGGCTATTTATGTCGGGGTCAATCGAGGCTCCATTGTGGCTGTCGGGCATCAAACACCTACGCCAACTCGAACCTCGAATTCACATATCGAAGAGGGAAACGCGCGCTTTACTTCCGGTGATTTAAACGCAGCAATAAACTCTTACCAAAAAGCTTTGGAAATTGATCCTCAAAACGAGCATGTTTGGGCCACCCTCGCGAGAGTTCAAACTTACGATTCCGCACTTAAAACAACTGACTCAGATCGCTTGATCGCGCTTCAAAACGCGCTTTACTCAATCGATCAAGCCAAAGCGATCGATCCTGACAGCAGCGAAGTTAGCGCAATTCGTGCCTTTGTATTGGATTGGCTTTCATCGTCCACCATCGATGACCAGGAGTCTGATACTTACCTTGTGGAAGCGGAGCAGGAGGCTATCAGAGCGCTGACTATTGATCCCAATAACGTGCTCGCTTTGGCTTATTACGCTGAAATTTTGATAGACCAGCAGCGTTTGGATCAAGCCGAACAGAACATCGGCCTTGCCCTTCAATCGGATGACGATCTGATGGATTTGTATCGGATTAACGCTTACCTGTTGGAGAGTCAACAAAAATATACCGAGGCAATCGCCGAATATGAAAAAGCGATCAATATCAATCCAAACTTAACCTTCCTTTATGTACGTGCCGGGGCAAATTACCGGGCGCTGGCCTTTAACAGCCCGAATGAGACGCAGAGTAAAGAGTTTTATTACAGGTCTCTGGAATACTTTGATATGGCGGCTACGATTAATGAACAACTTGGAATTCAGGACCCTTTGCCATATCTTTCAATCGCCAAGACCTATTCCCAGCTTGGTGAGTTTTTTGGCGCCGCGCGTAATGTTCAAAAAGCATTAGAGTATGACCCGTCCAACCCTGATATTTACGGGCAGCTGGGTATTGTGTTTATGAGGTCCCGAAATTATGAAGGAGCCATTCCAGCCTTAAAGTGTGCCGTAAAAGGTTGTACCGCCGAAGAGAGTTGTGAGGCGCGGGGCGGTTGTCCGGAAGGTGATTTAGGTACCGCGATCACAAAACTTGAGTTGTCTCCTGGAAGCATTGTTTATTACTACTCTTATGTCTCAAATTTGGCGGCTTTGAGCATTCCTCAGAATAATTATTGTCCCGAAGCTCGGGATGTAATCCGGGAAATTAGAGAAGCGGGTTACGCGGAAGATCCGATTGTCAATCAAATCCTGACTGAAAATGAAAACATCTGTCGGATTGTGGATGGTGGGGCGCTCCCAACTCAAATCCCCGTTACGTTAACCCCAACTCTTTCACCTGAGCAGACCCCGATTCCTTAAATCCCCCTGAATATCAGAAAATTATTAGAAATTAAGTGGGCTGCTTGACGCTTTTTATATCGAAAGGTAATATAGATTAGCACTCTCGTGAACAGAGTGCTAATTTTCTCAACCGGAGGAAACATGACTGTACATATCAAACCATTGGGCAATCGGGTTGTGATTGAACCGATCGAACCGGATGAGGCCTTGGTTGGCGGATTTGTTTTGCCGGATAGCGCTAAAGAGAAACCACAACAAGGCATTATATTGGCGGTTGGACAAGGTTTATGGGATGACAATGGAAAACGGGTTCCCATGGATGTTAAAGTCGGTGAGAAAGTGTTATTCACTAAATACGCCGGAACGGAAATGAAGTTTGAAGGAAAAAAGATCCTGATCCTTCAAGAAACAGATTTGCTAGGGATCATTGAATAGAAAAATTATTATTTAATGGAGATGAAGGAATGGCCGCAAAACAATTAGTTTTTACCGAAGAAGCTCGAAAAAAATTAAAGGATGGTATGGATGTAGTCGCTAACGCTGTCGCCACCACCCTGGGTCCGAAAGGCCGCAATGTAGCGATCGACCGTAAGTTTGGTTCCCCCACCATTACGCATGACGGTGTCTCTGTTGCCAAAGAAATCGAATTAAAAGATCCATTTGAGAACATGGGGGCCCAACTGCTTAAAGAAGCCGCCCAAAAAACGAATGACATCGCGGGTGATGGTACAACTACCAGCACCGTGCTTGCTCACGCCATTGTATCAGAAGGTTTAAAAGCTCTTGCGGCCGGCTACAACGCCATGCTCCTCAAGCGTGGCATTGAAAAAGCCGCCGACGAGATTGTTGGAGAATTGCGTAAGGGCGCCGTCAGCATTGATACCGCCGAGGAAATCGCTTCTGTTGCCACTAACTCCGCCGCTGATCCTGAAATCGGCAAATTGATCGCTGATGTTATGGATAAGGTCGGTAAAGATGGCGTAATTACGGTTGAAGAATCCAAATCAATGCTTTTTGAAACCGAGTATGTTGAAGGTATGCAGTTTGACCGCGGTTACCTTTCCGCTTACTTTGTAACTGACACTGAGCACATGGAAGCCGTAATCAATGATGCTTACATCCTGATCAACGAGAAGAAAATCTCCGCGGCGCAGGATATTGTCCCCATCCTAGAAAAACTGGTTCAGATCGGCAAGCGTGAGTTGGTTATCATCGCCGAGGATATTGATGGCGAAGCGTTGGCTACTTTGGTGTTAAACAAGCTCCGCGGAATGTTGAATGTACTTGCTGTTAAAGCTCCCGGATTTGGCGATCGCCGCAAAGCAATGTTACAGGATATCGCTGTTTTGACCGGCGGAACTGTTATTTCAGAAGAGACCGGACGTAAGCTTGAATCTGTTACCCTCGAAGATCTCGGCCGTGCTGATAAGGTCTCCGCTGACAAGGACAACACAACCATTATTAATGGCAAGGGTGATCCCTCCGCGATTAAAGGCCGAGTTGACCAGATCCGCGCTGAAATTGACAAGAGCACTAGCGATTACGATCGAGAAAAGCTACAGGAACGCCTGGCGAAACTCTCCGGTGGTGTGGCCATCATTCGGGTTGGCGCCGCTACTGAGACCGAATTGAAAGAAAAGAAACACCGAGTCGAAGATGCCCTCTCCGCCGCTCGCGCGGCAGTTGAAGAAGGTATCGTGGCTGGTGGCGAAATTTCATTGATCAATGCCGCTTCAGTTCTCGAAAACCTTCAACTGGACTCTGACGACGCGCAGATGGGTGTCAACATTGTTCGTAGAGCACTTGAAGCCCCAATTCGCAAATTGGCAGCCAACGCCGGACAAGATGGTTCTGTCATCATCGATGGTGTCCGACGCGAAGCCGCCGCCAAGAAAAACAAGAACATTGGTTACAACGTTCTTACTGGCAAGTATGCCGATATGATCAAAGAAGGTGTCATTGACCCGGTCAAAGTTGTGCGTGGTGCGCTCGAAAATGCCGCCTCAATTGCCGCGATGATCCTCACCACTGATGTACTGATCACGGATGTCCCGGAAGAGAATAAAGCTCCCATGATGCCGCCTGGCGGAGGAATGGACTACTAAGATCCGCTAAGAACTGGGTAGCAATACCCAGTTCTTTTTTTTATAATTACTGGTATGAATTATTTTCGATTTTTGATTCTGGGTATTGTTTTAGCAACCCTTGGTTTCATGGGGGTTGGCTGTTCAAACAATGGTGATTTGCAAGTTGATCCAACTGAACTGGCAACACCAGTTGACGCAAAGGCAACCCAAACCCAAATACCGCTGCCAACAAGTACATTTTCCCCAACCGAAACAAAGTTGCCTTTACCAACGCTTATCGCCACCGGTGAGCCAAGTCCTACGCCAGTTTTGATAAAAATTGGTCCCGGTCCCATAAAATGTCCGATCTTGCTTTATCATCGAATTGTTCCGGGTCAATTAAGTAATCCATACAACCTGTCTCCGCAAGAATTTGAGAGGCAAATGACATACCTGTACGAAAATGGCTATAACACGATCACCATCAATCAATTAAGGCAAGCCATTGTTTATGGGGCAGAATTACCAGAAAATCCAATTGTGATAAGCTTTGATGATGGTGACATCTCTGTCTACAAAAACGCCCTTCCCATCCTAGAAAAATATAATTTTGTAGGGGTAGCTTATCTGGTTTCAACGTACCTGGAAACGCCTGGTTATATGAAATATCGTCAAGTAAATGAACTCATTAAGAGCGGTTGGGAAATTGGAAGCCATTCCGCCCGACATCAAGATCTAAGTGAATCAGCCTATTTGGATACTGAAATCATCGGTTCAAAGGCAGATCTGGAAAAATATCTTGAGATTGAAATCAATTCGTTTGCGTATCCATTCGGAAAATATAACGAGAGCGCGATGAAAAAAGTTTCCGAATGGTATTCCAACGCGGTAGGTTTAGGCGCCAGCACCACACAGAAAGAATCAAATTTATTTTATCTTTGGCGCAGGCCGATCGATAATGGGACAACCCTCGAACAATTTATTGGATTTTTGCAGTAAAATAATAAATCTAAAACGATGACGGAGTAAAGTAACTCGCCAACCTCTTACAGAGAGGAAAGGTGATCGCTGTAAGCTTTTCCATGAGAAGCGGGTGAAAGTTCCCTCCTGAGTGTCACGGTGAACCAATAGTAGCCTTGACCGTCCGCTGACGTTATCAGTAAGGTCTTTGACCTAAGTGGATCTACGGATCAATCCGGGTGGTACCGCGGGAAATTTCTCTCGTCCCTGAAATGGACGAGAGTTTTTTGTTAAGTAATCATAGATTACGATCAACAGGAGGTAAAAATGTTTGAAAAACTAAAAAAGATCGAGATGGAAGCTCTGACATCCCTGAGTCAGGTTTCCTCAAACGAAGATCTTGAAAAATGGCGAATTATTAACTTAAGCCGCAGCTCAGCCATTATGACGATTTTTAGTCAAATGGGGACGCTGAGCAAGGAAGAGCGTCCACTCTTTGGACAGCAAGCGAATGTTACCAAACAGACCCTTGAACAGGCTTTTACCAAGAGGAGAGAAAACCTTAAGAATGAAGAACTCGAGCGTTCCTTGGCTTCTGAGGTGTTGGATGTAACTTTGCCTGGACGGCCAGTTCGCAAAGGCGGTTATCACCCTGCTACCATTTCGTTGCGAAGAATTCTGCGCATTTTGGCGGATATGGGATTTCAGACCTTTACCTCTCCAGATGTTGAAACTGATGAGATTAACTTCCAAGCCCTCAACTTTCCTCCTCATCATCCCGCTCGTGAGATGCAGGATTCAATCTATATCGAAGCCCAGGGAAGGGAGGAGAATCCGCTGCTCTTACGCACCCACACCTCACCCGGGCAAATTCATGCGATGAGGAAATTTTCCTCCAAGGATCCACTTAATCCGCCGTCATTGAGAATTGCCTTGCCGGGTATGTGTTATCGCTATGAGCAAATCACTGCCCGATCAGAGGTTCAGTTTTATCAGGTTGAAGGAATTGCTGTTGGTAAAAATATTACTTATGGCGACCTTAAAGGCACTTTGGCAGATTTTGCTCGCAGGATGTTCGGAGAATCAGCGCGGGTTCGTTTCCGAGCCTCGTATTTTCCATTCACCGAGCCATCCACAGAAATGGACATGGAATGTTTTGTCTGCGGAGGCAAAGGCTGTCCGGTTTGTAAAAATAGCGGATGGTTGGAAATTCTTGGTTCGGGCATGGTTCATCCCGTCGTTTTACAAAATGGTGGTTATGACCCTGAGGTGTATTCCGGATTTGCCTTTGGAATGGGGCCCCAACGCCAGACTATGCTTTTGCATAGAATGAATGACATTCGATACTTCTGGGGAAACGATATTCGTTTCCTGGAACAATTTTAGGAGCTTGCCATGAAAGTACCCATTTCCTGGTTAAAAGATTTTGTTGAAATTAACCAACCCATTGAAGAAATTGCCCGAGCATTAACCGCGTCTGGGCTTGAAGTCGAGGAAATTCGGTATGTTGGATGGAAAATCCCACAAGAAAACCGATACGGTTTCAAGATGAGCGGTATTGACTGGGATCCCGAGAAAATCGTTGTCGCGGAAATTACGCAAGTAAACCAGCATCCCAATGCTGATCGGTTAACCCTTTGTGAGCTATTTGACGGAATTGACCATCATACCGTCCTTACTGGCGCTCCAAATCTTCATCCATTCGTCGGAAAGGGCAAATTACAACCCTCAATAAAGGTAGCGTACGCCAAGGAGGGCGCGGTTATCTATGATGGGCATTCAGAAGAATTGGTATTGACCAAACTTAAGCGGGCTAAGATCCGCGGGGTCGAATCGTATTCCATGGTCTGTTCTGAAAAAGAACTTGGAATTTCCAATGAGCATGAAGGTGTCATTTTTCTCGATCAGGATGCCCCGGTTGGAGCGTCCCTCGAGAGTTACTTGGGCGATGCGGTGCTGGATATCAGTATTCTCCCGAATAACGCTCGAAATGTGAATATTTATGGTATCGCTCGAGAGGTTTCCGCTTTGTTCGGCTTACCGCTCAAAAAGATAGTCAATCAGATCAATTATGGATCAGCTAAGGTTAGAGAAAACACCCGCATCGAGATTACTGATTCAAATCTTAATCCGCGCTTTATCCTCGGCTTGATTGAAAACGTGAGCATTAAGAAGAGCCCATACTGGGTGGAACGCCGTTTGCGCCTGGCTGGCATGCGCCCAATCAACAATGTGGTGGATGCGACTAACTATGCTATGTTGGAGGTCGGAGCGCCTTTGCATGCTTTTGATTACGATGTGCTTAAACAGCGTGCCGGATCTAAGCCGGTCAAAATCATAACTCGCGCCGCCAGGGCCGGGGAAAAATTGACAACCCTGGACAATATGGAGCGGACTTTGACCGCTGATAATGTTCTGGTTTGTGATGAGACAAGTGCCTTATCCATCGCTGGGGTAATGGGCGGCCTTGAAAGCGAAATTTACTTTGAGACCGATGGAGTTCAGGTTGGCAGTAGAAAAACCACCCAAAACATCCTTCTTGAAGGCGCATCCTGGAATTTCATAAACATCCGCCGGACAGCCAATCAGCACAATTTGCACTCGGAAGCCGCATTCCGATTCTCACGAGGGGTACACCCTGAAGTAACCTTACAAGGCATACAACGCTGCTTGTATTGGATGCAAGAGTGGAGCGGCGGTACGGTCGCCGCGGATCTTTTGGATGTCTATCCGTTGCCAGTAATTGACCCTGTGGTTTCCATTACCGCCAGTGATGTTCGCCGAACTTTGGGGATTGACCTGAGCCTTGAGCAGATAGCGGATTTACTATCCCGTTTGGAATTTGAGTGTGAAATAAAAAATGACCAGCTTCTGGCAAAAACGCCCTCATATCGATTGGACATCGGAGAAGGAATTATTGGAAAAGCCGATCTGATGGAAGAAATTTCCCGCCTCTATGGTTTGGACAATATTCCCGAAACCCGAATGGCGGACCCATTGCCGACAAATCGGACCGACAGCGGAATTTTGAGGGAAGACTTGATTAAGGACCTTTTGGTTGAGCTTGGTCTTCAGGAAGTAATTACCCATCGCATGAGCGCGCCTGAAATTGAAAACAAACTTTTTCTGGATGGCGGCAGAACTGATTCAGATTACCTGAGGCTTTCCAATCCTATTACACCGGAGAAGCGGGTCATGCGCCGTTCATTGCTCTCATCTGTGATGGGTGTGGTTGAACGGAACCAAAAAATCGCGGACTCAATTGCGGTTTTTGAGGTAGGACCCGTATTTTTACCAAGTGGAAACAGTCTACCAAAAGAACCTCGCCAGTTAGCGATTGTAATGAATGGCAGCAGACAGGAATCGAGTTGGTTGCTTAAAGATCCCGGCACTTTCGATTTTTATGACCTAAAAGGTGTCCTTGAGGCGTTGTTCGCCAAGGCGCATTTGACAGTAACATTTGTACCGACAAAATCCGATCCTTACCATCCTGGAAAATGCGCGGCGATTATGCTCGGGGAAACGGTTTTGGGAACAATGGGTGAGTTGCATCCATTGATCGCCGAACGCTTCGATTGCTCAAAACCGGTTATCGCGGTGGAACTAGATTTAGAAACCGTCATTGATCAATTGTCTGAATCATTTGATCTGATCCCGGTAAGCGATTTCCCGCCAGTTTTTGAGGATATTGCCATAACGATTGATGAGAATATTCCAGCCAAACAGGTAGAAACGCTCATCCGACAAACGGGCGGCAAGGTGTTGGCCTCAGTTCAGTTATTTGATATTTTCCGATCAGAAAATATCGGCATTGGGAAAAAATCGCTCGCTTACTCCCTTAAATACCAATCCTTTGATGGAACTTTATCGGATGTTGAAACCACCAAGCTTAGGAACAAGATCATAAAACGATTAGAGCATGAATTAGGCGCTAAACTCCGAGGATAGAAATTTACATACCGAACTATAAACAAAATAGCGGCACATAGCCGCTATTTTGTTTGAAATTAATGTATTTGTTTATAAAAGTTTGGCAAATCTGCTTACCACGACCGCTGTTCCCGGAAGGGTAACTCTGTCACCAAAGGCCAGGTCGGCTGGGGCTGCGGAAGCGGCTTTTGGCGCTCCCTGGTAGATGAAGATCGGAGTACCAATTTCAGCTGAAGCAAGATTGATATAGGCTTGGCCGGTAAGGAATCCGGCGCTATCCAATGAACAGGAAGTAACCCAACCAATAACCTTGCCCTTTTTATCAAGAACTGGGTCACCGTTATGAGCCATTCGTTGTCCCATTTCAGTGAAGGTAAATCGAACAACAACACCATCTCGGGATTTCTCTCGAGCCATGAAGGCTTCCCGCCCAATAAACCAGGGTTTGTAGGTTTTAACATAGGAACCAAAACCGGCTTCAGCAACACCCAAATCACGCGTGCCTTTACCTGAACCAAGTCCCATCTCGTGTCCATAAAGAGGCAGGCCGGCTTCAGTGCGCAGAGAGTCTCTGGCCCCCAAACCGATGGGTTTTACACCGAATGATTCACCGGCCGCGAGAATCGCGTTCCAAAAAGCGGGAGCTTTGTCTGGGTGCACGAACAATTCGAAGGCCATTTTTTCACCGGTATAACCTGTCCTTGATACGATCAGGTCAAAACCACCAATGGTCGCGTCGCACAGCTCGGTTCTTTTCAAAGCGGTTACCTGAGCGCGGGTTTGCTTATCAACACCCATGGCGAACAGGATATCACGGCTCTTTGGTCCTTGTAGTGCAATATCCACGCGCATCTTATCGCCCGCGGATGGATCGCGCAGGTTTATGATGTTGGTTTCATAACCATAAGTTCGAGCCCATGGTTTGTTATTATCGATCTTAACTTTGCCATCGCGAACATTTTCAAGCCAGGTTCGGTCTTTGTCGTCATTAGAGGCGTTGACAACAACCAGGTAATTCTGTGGTCCGCGGCGATAAACCAATGTATCGTCAATCACATCACCATCGGGAGTCAGGAAGTGGGTATAAAGGCTTTCTCCAGAGAACAAGCCTCCGCAATCGTTTCCACAAACTGTGTCAAGGAAGGAAGCGGCATCAATACCAGAAACTTCATAAACACCCATGTGGCTTACATCAAACAAGCCAGCCGCCTGACGGGTGGCAAGATGTTCTTCTTTAACCCCGGAATATTGAACTGGCATTTCCCAGCCAGCAAAAGGAACTAATCGACCGCCCAGATCTTTGTGGGTCTGGTACAAGCTGGTTCGCTTAAGCGGTTGTTCTTTCTCTTCCCAGATAAAGGACGGCAATTCCTTGCCGCTTCCAGATTTGAAACCGATTGCCCATGGTTTTTCAAGAGCAGGATTAATGACTGCCGGTTTTGCCGGGGCGGCCTGGGCAATTTCGACCACACTGATTGGCCCGGGAATCCGGCATGGGTCGGAATCTTTTGCCCCGTCCAGGCGAAGAGACATATATCCATCTGATAAATCTCTCAGCCAGGTGGCGAATAAAACCGCCTTCTCAGTGGGAATTGCCTGGAAAGTTTGACCATCCAGATTGATCAGTTCAAAAGGAATGACGCCGAATGAGGTTGCCAAGGTTGTATTGATTGATGTGCCTGGGTTAACCTGGGCTAAATCACAATGAGTGACGTAATCGAGGAATTGGCGTACCCGCTTTCCGGTGAGTTGATAAATTCCTGAGGTTGGCTGGTCATCGAGGTAATAAAAATGTGGATATCCTGAACGTTGGCCTAAATAATCTGTGCCAGAAATGGCAACCAGTTTGGCAACTTTTCCCTTCACCTCGTTAAAGACTTTGAAATCAATTTTTGCGCGGCGGGCTTTTCCCTTGCGAACAGTATCAACACTGTGCGGTTCACAGGATAACAACAAATCCGCGATCAAGTCGGCTAGTTCACGGGTACGATTTTCATCAAACCCGCGTTGTGAAATCCAAGGGGTACCCAATCTGATTCCATTGGGATCAAGTGAGTTTTTATCGCCTGGAATGGTATTACGGTTTACGACAATTCCTGCCAGATCCAGGATGCGAGCCGCCTGGTCTCCGCTGAGGGTGGTTCCGTCAGCGCCCTTAATACTGGAGGTATCGATATTAATCAGATGGGTATCGGTGCCGCCAAAAGGAATTCTCAGGCCGCGCTTTTTGAATTGATCCACCATCGCGGCAGCATTTTTTACCGTTTGAAGTTGCAGGTCTTTGAATTGCTTGGTTTGGGCGAGTTTAAAGGTAATGGCCAGCGCGGCAAAGATATGAACATGCGGACCGCCTTGTTCACCGGGGAAGACAGCCTTGTCCAATTTTTTGGCGATGGTTTTGTCAGTTGTCATCAGAATGGCACCGCGTGGACCGTCAAGGCTCTTATGAGTGGTTGACATAATAACATGCGCGTAGCCGATGGGGGATGGTACCACGCCGCCAGCGATTAGACCACCGATATGAGAAATGTCGGCTAATAAATAGGCACCGACGAGATCAGCAATCTCTCTGAATTTTTTCCAGTCTGGAACCCAGCTATAGGATGAGTACCCGGCGATAATCATCTTTGGTTTATGTTCCAAGGCTAGCGCTAAAACCTTGTCGTAGTCAATCCGTTCATTTTCATCAACATTGTAGTGAACAGCATTGAACCATTTTCCTGAGCGGTTTACCGAAGAACCGTGGCTCAAATGACCGCCGTGTAAAAGATTCATGCCGAGCACAGTGTCACCAAGGTTCATAAGAGCTTGGTAAACAGCGTTATTGGCAGGGGCGCCAGATAATGATTGAATATTTACATAAATTTGTTCTGGGGAAATTCCATTGGCGGCGAATGCCTCGGCGCATCTACGACCAGCCAATGATTCGACCACATCCGCGTATTCCACTCCCTTGTAGTAGCGAGGGTCAGAATTTCGGCGATAGTCTCCCAGTCTGGAAGGATAATCAAGAATATCCTTTTCAAGCATGAGCCGGTCTTCATCGCTCGGATATCCTTCCGCGTAAATGTTTTGGAAAGCTGAGCCCATGGCTTCCCTTACCGCGATGGGCGCCTGACTCTCGGACGCGATCAGGATTAATTTTCTTGATTGGCGCTCTTCTTCAAGCTGGGTTAAGGCATAAACCTCGGGATCGAGATCTTTTAACGATCCTCGAAAAATTAAATCCGACATGGGGCACTCCTGTGTGAATAGATTTGTCTGACAAATTTATTGTAGTATTTTTTAAAACTTGGTCAAGTGATATTTGGCACAAATCTTAGTGCTTTAAGAAGTCCTAATCAACCAGCTTGATGACATCCGGTTGATTGGGGATGACGCATAAAAACTCGAAATTATCTGAACCGGTGTTTTTATACCAATGCGGTACATTGGCGGGTATGAATACAACACTACCCTGTTCAACATCGAATTCCTTTCCGTCGATGCTTATCCGGGCGTTCCCGTTGATTACGAATTGTTCATGTTCCACCGTATTGGTATGGTTCGGCATGAATCCGTTGGGACCAATCGTAAATTTTCTCATCGCAAAATGGGGACCTTCTGTGTCCGAGATGAGTACCTGTTTGGTAGTTTCGGCTCCGACTGTTATTTTTTCTTTGAGAACCTGTTTTTCGTGGGTTACTTTCATATTATCCTCCAGATCTTAATGGGTTAATTCTCCTTGTACAATTCGCCAAATGGTGGAATGCGCGACAAACTCTTTTGAATAAATATCCGCGTCAGTGGTTGTTAAAAAAGCCTGTTGATGATCACTGAGAGTTTTCATTAAGGCAATTCTACGTTTGGCGTCAATTTCGGACATGATCTCATCCAGAAGAATGACCGGATTTTCGCCGAAGATTGCTTGCAACCAGTGATATTCGGCCAGCTTCAAGGACAGCAAAGCGGTTTTTACCTGTCCACGTGATCCAAAATTTCCGAGGTCTATCCCATTAGCGCGTATTCTGAATTCGTCCCTGTGCGGGCCAATCAGAGTGATGCCTCTTTGAATCTCAGTACGCTGGATGTGTTTTAAGGTTTGCAACATGCGCCCTTTAATCGCTGATGAATCATTTAATTCGTTGGCAGAAAACCCGATTTCTCGATTTGTTTTAAGTTCCAAAGTTGGTAAATATTCGATGGAAAGCTCCTCCGCGTAATCACTCAAACCAGAGTGTACCGTGTTTGCCAATTTATCAAGCGCATTCAAGGAATCACTTCGCCAGGCGATAAGTTTTGAGGCACTCTCACAAAACAGCTCGTTCCAATACCCAAGCTCGGAAAGGTCACCGACCTGTTCCTTAAATCTTTTTAGGAGAGCATTACGCTGATTTAACGCTTTGTTATATTGAGAAAGTGTTTTTGTGTAATGGGGAATTCCCTGAGCGAGTGTCAGGTTTAGATATCGACGCCGGGCATCAGGACTTGATTCAAGAATAGAAAACATCTTGGGGGTAAAAAGGATCGAAGAAAAGAATCCAATTGAACCAGAGGACGCCTTTTTTACCCCGTCAATGATAATCTCTTTTCTGGTGCGGGTTCCAGTGGTTGTTTGTTCCAGGATTACCCGGGCTTCGATCGAGTGTCTGGTGTTTTTCTTTTCAAATTCAGCGCTCACTCTGGCGACAGCCGGCAGGGTGCTTATCCGGTTGAAATCAATCAGTTCTCGGTCGGTGCTGGTTTGAAAGGATGACAATGTAGAAAGAAAATAAATCGATTCCAAAACGCTGGTTTTACCTTGGGCATTACTTCCCACCAATAAAAGGGTCGCCTCAGGAATATCGCGCAATGAGACATTCAAGTTTCTGAACCCGGTTACACTTAATCTGGTCAACCGCATTTTGGCAAGCCCAAATTTACATCCTTGGTCTAAACATTATCCTGATATTCCTCTTCGGGCTCCCATACGTTATCAGTTCGATCAGTAAACAATACTCCATTCAGATGATCAATTTCGTGCTGGAAGATTCGGGCAGTCCAATCTTTTAATTTAAGTGTAATTGGTTGGCCGTGCCTGTTTTGGGCTTTGACAGTAATTTGGAGGTGTCGGTCTACTTCTCCAACCAATCCTGGGATGGAAAGACATCCTTCTATGCCAAGTTCGGTCTCTTGAGAAGAACGAGTAATTTCTGGGTTAACAACCGTGTACAAGCGTTTTTTGAATTCTTGTTCATTTTCGCTGTTTTCCGTGGCTTCCTCATTCTCATAATATTCAATCACAATAACACGCTCCAAAATGCCGATTTGCGGGGCGGCTAAGCCTACCCCGGGAGCTTCACGCATTGTCTCAACCATGTCATCGATCAGAGTTTGGAGTTCATCGTCGAACTTTGTGATGGTTTTTGCTTTCTTTTTCAATACCGGATCTGGTACTGTAAAAATTTTTCGTAGTGCCATTCTTCTTTCCTTAGTCTATAGGTTCCGATCTGGATTTTGAGGATTGGTGATAGAAACTTATCCATTCCGCCATTCGCTCATTGTCCATTTCTGTCTTTTGTTCTTCTTTTCTACGCCGCAGGCCAATCTGGCGTTGGATTATATCCTGTTGAACGGTAGCCGGGTCTGCGACATCCTCAAAATTAAATTCATTGTTCCCAATCATAATATAGACTGTTCCAAAATTGAACAACAAACCAAGCAATCCATCTCTTTTATATTCTGTGCTCAGTATGTTTTCAATCGAGGCAGCTTTTCGGTCGTCATCCCCGAGTGGTTTTCGGTCGATGTCCAAGATCTGATCGGCTGTAATTTGATAGATATCATTTCGCCAATCCAAGTATTGGTAAACGAGAACCAAAAATAAAAACAATAAAAGGATGAGCAGGCTTATGAAACCGAAAATCGGCATCATTCTACCCGAAACCAATTCCCAATAGAGAAGAAAACCGATAATCGATATTACCCCGAGTAGATATCTGAAAGAATCTCGAAACAAACCAAAGAGATGTTTGTGGTAGGTAATCGTATTGCCATGCTCGCTCCGGGTTTTAAATAAGTCATTGAACCAATCATTTGGGCTGGCGGAATTCCAATTTTCCAGAGTCTTTTCAACCTTGGGCGGTTCTTTTTCGTAACCAAGTTTACGATTAAGAGTATTCCGCATTTGGATTTTGTTTGACTTTTTCTTTACCACTTTTGAGTTGGACAAATGATCTTCTACGATGGCGGTGAATTGTTTCGGAGAATCAACAAACCGCAATTTAATTTCGCCGGTATAGGTTTTGATGTGAATCGTACCAAGCCCAAAGATTCGATCGATGAAGCTGGTTTCAGTGCTTACAGCCAGGATATTCTCCATGTTGGCTTCAATCCGGCTATCGTAAAGTAAAAAAATCTTTTCGATCCAAATTACCCGAGTATTCGTAACAATGTAATGATCATTATTCCAATCCACTAAATTCCAAAGCATCCAAAGGATGGCTATTAAGCCGGCAGTAACGCCTGCCGGAATAAACCAATTGGAAGGCACCACAAAGTAAGCCGAGGTTAGGATTAAGGAGCCGATTAGAAGAAGTGTGGGCACGACGCTTTTCAGGATGAGTAAAGCGACCGACTTTCGTTCGCAGCCGTAAATTCGCTCGTTCTCTAATAACCAGCGAGTGTCCAGATCGCCGGCCAGGCGGTCGGATGATCGTAGGCGAATAAAATTTTCTTTGAGGACAGGATAATGGTGTGCCAACCGAAAAAAAACTTTTCTGTCGAAACTGATCAAGGTAGATGGTTCGTTGGTGACCGCGGAATACGAGTGAGCTCTTCTGGCAAAAAAGCCTTCTTCGGCGAAGAAGTTCCCCTCATGAAGATTATTGTTTTGTTTTTTAACACCTTTTATCGTTGAGAAAAGATGAATTGACCCAGAAAGGATGAAAAACATCGCATGATTTGGGTCACCTTCTCGAAAAAGTAATTCGTCCGCCTGTAATTCGAACACCTCAACCGACCTAAGAAGATCATCCAGTCCATTCTGGGACAATCCATAGAACAGGTGGTTTTTGCCTAAAAATTCGTGAACTTTGGAAAGGTCAATCATGCGCTTTTATTATACTTACCATCTATACAGGTTGGGTATCCACAATCACGCATCCATATGGATGGGTACGGTTAGGATCAGCCTCTAATCCTTTTTTCATATTAACCAGAGTGGAATATATGTAATTGACTTCACTTTTTTTCTTTCGAAATGTTTGATCATTGATGGCGCCCCAGTATCGTAATTGACCACTTTCATTAAAAATCATCGCCGTGGGAGTAATCATCGCCTCCCAGAGATGCGCGAATTGAGCGCCTTGATCAATCCATAAGTGATCATATCCCCGTTGTCGAAAAAGTTCTCTGGCTCGAGAGGAATTTTCGTTTTGATTAGATAAAATGGCGATCATAACCAGGGTCGGAAACGATCGCTTAACATCCACCAGTTCGCGGTCTGTTTGTTCACAGGAAGGGCATTCGGTAGACCAGAAGTTGAGAAGTATAATGGAGCCGATTAAGTTTTCTACTTGAATCGGGGTATCTAATTGATCAGTTAAACTTGTAAGCGGAAAATCCATAAGAGCGGGCATAACGGAATTATAGTATATGAACAACTTTGTAAACATGAGATGAGCAGGCCGGTCTGCAGATGAAAAAATGGCAATTTTGGCTGGGCGTAGGAATAAGCATCCTCTTCCTTTGGCTAGCGCTCAATGGGCTTAAACTTGGCGACTTCTGGGAGGAGATCAGTAGGGCTAATTATTGGTGGCTGGTGCCTGGTGTCGTTGTTTATTTTGTTGCTGTATGGGTACGGGCATGGCGATGGCATTATCTTTTACTGCCGCTTAAACCGATTAAAACCTCTGTGATGTTTCCGATTACGACCATCGGTTATATGGGAAACAATATCTACCCGGCAAGGGCTGGAGAAGTTCTGCGCGCGGTGATATTAAAACGAAAGGAAGGCGTTGCCTTTTCGGCTTCCTTTGCGACCATCATTGTGGAAAGAATTTTTGATGGGGTGGTTATGCTTGGGTTTGTTTTTCTCAACCTGGGGGAATTGTCCAAACTCCAATCATCTTCGGGCTTTATTGGAAATATTCAACAAGCCGCATTAATTGGCTCTGTTATTTTTATTCTGGCGCTGGTTGTTTTTCTAATTGCGGCCATGTTCCCTAAAAATTCTCAAAAGGTGATCGAACGGATTGTAAACCTTCTGATTCCATCCCGATTCAGCGAAAGGATACTTGGGGTCGCGGATCGTTTTCTTGAAGGACTCTCCTCATTACGCTCGCCTTTCAGTGCGGTCATGGTTCTGGCCACAACAATTTTGATCTGGCTGCTTGAGACACTAAAGTATTGGTTCGTGATGCATGCTTTTGATTTCAGCGTTTCCTTCTTTGCCCTCATGTTAATGAATGGAATTGTAAATCTTGCCACCACCATCCCTTCCGCGCCAGGCTATATTGGTACCTTTGATGCGCCGGGAATCGCGGTTCTTACCGCTTACGGAATAGACCAAGCGCTGGCGGCTGGTTATACACTTACCCTTCATGCGGCGTTATGGATTCCGATTACATTGGTGGGATTGTATTATTTCTCACTGGAAGGACTGAAATGGAGTGAAGGCCTGCGAACGGAGAGCAAACAAAAGGAAGGATCTTCATGAAAATTGCGATTATTGGGGCGGGATTTACTGGCCTCTCGGCAGCATTTGATTTGGCGAAGGCGGGAGAAGAGGTTACGATTTTTGAGGGTCAGCCTTTTGCAGGCGGTTTGGCAAGTGGTTTTAAGGAAGACCATTGGGAATGGTCAGCTGAAAAATTCTATCATCATTGGTTTGAATCCGATCAGGCGATGCTGGGTTTGATTGAGGAAATGGGTGTTCGGGATAAGGTAATTTTTCCTCGACCTTACACCGTGATGTACCATAATGGTCAATTCTATCCAATGGATTCGATTATCAACGCCATAAAATTTCCCGGCCTGGGATGGGGAATTGATAAATTACGGTTTGGGCTCACTGGTCTTTACTTGCGGCTTGCTACCAATTGGCGGTCATTGGAAAAAGTAACCGTGGCTAACTGGATGAGAAGATGGGCAGGCGAAAAAACCTATCGTCTAATGTGGGAACCTCTGATGATCGGCAAGTTTGGTGAAAAGTACGCAGAACAGGTAAATATGGCATGGATGTGGGCTAGACTGCACGCGCGCACAACCCGCCTAGGCACCTTTGTGGGAGGTTTTCAGGCATTTTGTGATGCATTGGTTAATCAGCTGGAAAGGATGGGGGTAAGGGTTCTTTACAACACTTCTGTCGCCAACATTCAATCCATTGAAGAAGGCGGAATTTCATTATCCGCTGGTGGACAGATCTTGTTTTTTGATCAGGTACTTCTCACCTGCTCTCCGGGTGCGGCAGCCCGCCTGGCTCCAACACTGCCAGTCGAATACCTTGGTGCCCTGCTCCAACTTAAATCTCTGGGCGCACTTGTGATGACAATTTCTCTGGATCGACAACTATCCAAGAATGGCTATTACTGGTACAACATTCCTAAAAATAAGGGTTTTCCATTTCTCGCGATTGTTGAGCATACAAATTATGTATCCCCGAGTTTCTTTGGTGGTGACCATATTGTCTATATTGGTGATTATCTCGAGAATAACCATCCACATTTCCATTTGGGGCCGGAAGAGATCAAAAAACTTTACCTCCCCCACCTCAAAAAAATTAATCCCGATTTTGATGAAAGCTGGGTCAAGAAAACCTGGTTGCACAAGGCGGAATACGCTCAACCTGTCCCGTTATTGAACCACTCAAAGAACATTCCAAGCATTCGCACACCGATAAAAAACCTATTTTTCGCGTCGATGAGTCATGTTTATCCTTGGGATAGAGGAACCAATTTCGCGGTTGAATTAGGCAGGAAAACAGCCAAGTTGATGCTTGAGGATCAAAATTAATAAGTATTTATTGTTTAATGTTCGTGGTATGATTTAAGTGAGTGAATAATGAAACACATGATAATTAAGAAAAAACTATTGCTCTTAGTGATGGTGTCAATATTGACGTTGACATCATGCGTAAAGGCGCCGGCACCTGAAATATCACAGCCCGAAACTACTGAGGTGGACGCGGTTAGTTTGCTCACTTCTGTGGCCGCAACGAATGTCGCCAGCACTCCAACATCAACCCTTACCCCACGTCCAACTTTCACATCAATCCCCACAGTGACCGCTTTTCCAACTTTTACGCCAATCCCGCAAAGTTATTTGACACCGGTTTCTGATATTTTCATACCCACCAGCGTGCCTTGTCATCTCATCCGTAACCTGGGGGGGATCAATATAGACGCGGGTGAGTATATTCTGGCGGATACGAAATTTAAAATGACTTGGGGATTTAAAAATCTGGGCAGCTGTGATATCGGTCCAGGTTATGTATTAACATTTATTGATGGTCATGAATTGGGCGACGAAAAAGGAAAGTTAAAAACCATTGTACGGTATATGGAAAATGGTAAGGTTTCTGTTGATCTCGAAGCACCCGATGACCCTGGTCAGTATAGCGCTCGATACATGTTTAAAACCCCGGAAGGAAATTTTTTTGGCCCGGCTTTCGATGTTCTCTTCATAGTGCCTGGGACGAGTTGTGGTCCCGGAAAAACGGACACTTCTGATTATGGCTTATATGTAAAATATCGGGTTGCCGGATCGGATTATTACCAATTCTGGTCTGAAAAATATTGGCATGAGACCGGAACCTATACCTGGCCCGAACTCTACTATTGGTTGGTTCTTTATTGGGGAATCAACCCAATCAACAACGGGGATTATGGTGCCGCCTATTGCGGCGAATACGATCCCGCTCTTGTTGATGAATATATTACAAGCTACTAAATTTCTGGATTAATATTAATTTCGGAGCGGTTCTACCGGTACTTTGGCGTTAAATCCGGACTAAGGCTTTGGTCATGTTATCATAGCCACGAAGTTAAGGAATGAACATGAAAACAAAATTAATCATCATTACCCTGATCGCAGCTTTACTGATATCCTCATGCGCGAACATACCCGTACCCAATATACCAGTTGAGACGGACGAAGCCATGGTAAAAGCGATCCATACTTATGCCGCCCAAACCATCGCGGCATCCATACCGACACAAACTCTTACCCCGCGGCCGACCTTTACCGAATTCCCGACTGGTACGCCATTCGCTACTCAGACCGCGGAAACCTTGCTTACCGTGGTTCCTACCGCCTTAAGCACAAGTACCTTATCACCTGCTCAATATTGTGAGAATATCCAATTCTGGGGTCATATTCAGGTTGATCCCGGTGAAGTGATTGCTTATGACACCAACTTTACCAAGACTTGGGCTTTTAAAAATATTGGCACCTGCGAAATTGGACCCGGTTATGTGCTTACCTATTACGGCGGTGATGATTTTGGGGAACACAAAGGAAAACTTAAAACAGTCACCCGGCCGGGAGAAACTGGACAAGTTTCCATCGCTATGACAGCTCCCCAGAAACCTGGTACCTACACCGCAAATTATATGTTTGTAAACCCGAATGGTTTCTTTTTTGGACCAACCTTTCAGGTTCGGATTGTAGTTCCCAAACCAACCAAGACCCCCACTCCCGAACCGGACGATCCGGATGAAGACCCAACCTTAACCGCTACTCAGACGGTAGCTCCATAGTCTGTAAAAAAAGAGTAAAGCTGCCTCAAGGCAGCTTTACTCTTTTTTATGAATATTTATTTAGATTACAATGCTGATCAGTTTACCAGGCACAATGATCAATTTTTTGGGGGGAGTTCCCTTTAAAATCGCGACAATACCTGGCAATTCCAATGCCCTCGTCCGAATTTCGTCATCGCTTGTGCCCGCAGGTACGACCAGTCTATCCTTAATTTTGCCGTTCACCTGAATTGGCAAGGTAATCTCATCTTCCTTGGCGGCTTCTTCATCCAGTTGAGGCCAGGCTTGGTTGTGGATGCTGTATTTACCACCCCGCAAAGCCCACAATTCTTCCGCCATGTGTGGAGCAATTGGGGCTATCATTTTGACATAATAATCTTTCGCTTCCTGCCATTCCTCGGAACCAGAAGCGCCAGCATCCTTGGCTTTGTACATCTCGTTCAACATCTCCATCAAGGCTGAAATAATGGTGTTGAATTCAAAGTTCTCAAAATTACGGGTTACCCGAGCCAGAGTCTGATGGGTCTTCCGTTTGAGTTGTCTCAGAGTTTGCTCGTCAGCGCTGTTTTTACCATCTCTTTCAGTAAAGAGTAACCAGGTTCTCCGAATCCACCGCGCGGATCCCTCAATCCCATGGCTGTCCCAAGGCGCGCCAAGTTCCCAGCGGGCAAAAAACATCAAGTATGCCCTAACGGTATCGGCGCCATATTTTTGAACCAACAAATCAGGGGCGATTACGTTTCCACGGCTTTTTGACATCTTTTCATTGTCTTCCCCTAAAACCATTCCCTGATTTCGAATCTGGACCCAGGGTTCTTTACCTTTGGTGATGCCAATGTCTCGGAACGCCTTATGGAAAAAGCGAGTATAGAGAAGATGCATGGTTGCGTGCTCAATACCGCCGGTGTAAGTATCTACTGGCATCCAATAATCATACTGTTCTTGGTCGAAAGGGCCAGAATCAAAATGCGGGCTGAGATATCGATATTGGTACCATGACGAACACATGAAGGTATCCATCGTATCAGTCTCTCGGTTTGCGGGACCACCACAGACAGGACAGGTTGTTTTTGACCAGGTGGGGTGTAATTTAAGCGGGCTTTCCCCAGTCGGCTTCCATTCCACATCCTCAGGTAAGATCACGGGTAGTTGATCTTCGGGCACAGGGTTCCAACCGCATTTTGGACACTCAATCATCGGAATGGGAGACCCCCAATAGCGTTGGCGGCTGATCAACCAATCCCGGTAACGGTAATTGACGGTTTCCTTACCTTTGCCTGATGCTTCGAGATAGTCGATGACCGCCGTGATGGAAGGGTTTTTTCGGCCTTTTTCCTTGTTTACAGGCGTGCCGTCAAATTGCCCGGAGTTTATCATTTTTCCTTCACCAATAAACGCGTCCGTCCAAGAATCCGGGTTGTTTTTGGATGAATCATCCTGTCCGATAGTGGGAATAATTTCAATCCCAAATTTTCGGGCAAAGGCAAAGTCGCGTTCATCATGGGCTGGTACAGCCATGATCGCGCCAGTACCATAAGTCATCAGCACATAATCAGATATCCAAATTGGTATTCGGGCTTGATTGACCGGATTAATGGCGTAAGATCCGGTAAAGATGCCGGTTTTCTCCTTATCCGCCGCGCCTCGTTGAATTTCGGTTTGACGAGAAGCTAGTAGTTGATAATCTTTAACCTGGGCGGTAAATTCTGGAAGGGTAATTTTTTCTACCAGCGGATGTTCTGGGGAAATGACCATGAAGGTAGCCCCCCAAAGCGTGTCTGGCCGGGTGGTAAATATCTCAATCGGATCGCCCTGCTCTGTGTGAAAGGTAACACTCGCGCCTTCCGAGCGATCGATCCAATTGGTCTGCAGGGTTTTTAATCTTTCTGGCCAATCTGTACCATCAAAATTCAATAGCTCATCGGCGTATTGGGTGGATTTAAAGAACCATTGTGACAAGTCTTTCTTAATCACAGGTGTACCGCAACGCTCGCAATGCCGATCATCACCCCAAACCTGTTCTCGGGCGAGGGTGGTGTTGCAATTAGGGCAAAAATCCACCGGGGAGAGTTTTCGGTAAGCTAAACCATTTTTATAAAGTTGAATAAAAAACCACTCGGTCCAGCGGTAATATTCCGGCTCGCAGCTAACAATCTCTCTGCGCCAATCAAACATGCCTCCCATGGATCGTAATTGCTTACGCATCTTGATGATGTTATCCATGGTGCGGATTTTCGGGTGGATTCCGGATTTAATAGCCGCGTTTTCAGCAGGCAAGCCAAAGGAGTCAAAGCCCATTGGGAAGAGTACGTTATAGCCTTTCATACGCATAAATCTGGCGCGAGCGTCCGAGGGAGTCATGGCGTACCAATGCCCAATGTGCAGATCGCCGCTGGGATACGGAAGCATGGTTAAAGCGTAATGCTTGGGTTTTGTGAGATCGATATCGGCATTATAGAGGCCATCCGCATCCCACCTGGTTTGCCATTTTTCCTCGATCGTCTTGAAATTGTAAGCTTCTGTCATTCGTACCTCAATCCAATAATAAAAAATAAAAACACCTTCACCCAGAATCTGGGACGAAGGTGAATCTCCGCGGTACCACCCGGTTTGCTTTAACAAGCCACTCAAAACGCGCTAACGGACGTTACCGGCTTTGGTTACTTGGTTTCACCAAAGCATTTTCCCGAGGGAAGTCAGGCGAGTTTGGTCTTTGGCGTACCCCAAAACGCCTGCGGAACTTTCAGCTTTCGTTCCGCTCTCTGCAGGGTTGACCTACTACTCCTAATAAATTTTCTTGATTATATCACTGATAAAAAAAGCAGGCGATTGCCTGCTTCAAGTGGACCCAGAGGGATTCGAACCCTCGACCTTCTCAATGCCATTGAGACGCGCTCCCAACTGCGCTATGGGCCCTTGCGGATGAGTATTTTACATCAAGGTTGATAATCCGTCAATTGAAAGTAAGGCAATAATTTGCGCGTTCATTCATACGCTCTCCTGCCATACCAACCAACCTGAGTCGCTTCGTAATGGTCAAAATCAGGTACATAGGGTTTGATATCCAAGAGTGGGGTTTTATCCAATACATCCAATCCGCCAACCCTCAAAATGTTTCCCTCGACCTTGATGAGGCTGACCACCGAGAATCCCAAAGGGTTTGGGCGGCTCGGATAGCGTGTCGCGAAAATACCATGCATTTGGTTATCAAGAAAAGGTGTCACTCGGTAGTTCGTAACAGGGGCGGCTTTATGCCAGGAATAAAACAGATAGAGGTGTGAAAACTCATCGATGCCGAGTAACCCCTCCAAATATTCTGGAAAAACCTCAACACTTCCAAAGGCGGTTGAGCGGATAGCCTGAATGGGCGTTTCTTCGGGCAGCTCGTACGGAGAGTGGATGATACCAATTTGCTTAAAGTTGATTGTGTCCATGAGAATACCAATTGATAAGATGAGAAAACTATAATCCCATGTTCAAGATCTGGCAACAAAAAAGCCATCCAATATGGCTTTGTCAAGGTGGACCTGAGGGGATTCGAACCCCTGACCTCCTCAGTGCGATTGAGGCGCGCTCCCAACTGCGCTACAGGCCCACGTTTTTGCAGGATGTATATTCTATCTGAACCCTTAAACCTTGTCAATTGCTTTGGAATGGCTCCGTGACGCCCCAAAGCCGGAGCATTGAGGTCGTTTATTCGAGATTAAAACAAGGCTTGGATTTGTTTGAGCGCCTTTTGGATATTTTCCATGGAATTGGCGTATGAAAGCCGCAGATAGCCTTCCCCGTGATACCCAAACGCGTTCCCTGGTAACAACGCTACCCCGGCTTTTTCCAGAATCAGGTTCGCGATTTCTGAGGAAGCCATGCCGGTTTCGGTGATTCTTGGGAAAACATAAAAAGCTCCCTGTGGTTTTTGACAGTGGAATCCAGGAACGCGGTTTAAACCTTCCACGATCGCGTCTCGCCTCTTTTGATACTCAGATACCATTTCATCGACCTTGTTTTGAGGTCCGGTAACCGCCTCAATACCGGCGAATTGGGTGAAGTGGGCGGTAGAGCCGACCGCGTGGGTGAGGAGTAGGTCAACTTTGGCGGCTAGCTTGGCAGGCATTACTCCAAAACCCAGGCGCCAACCGGTCATTGAGTATGTCTTGGAAAAGCCGTCCACTATGATTGTCCGATCACGCATTTCAGGCAGGCTGGCGATGGATGGGGCATTAAAGCCATCATAGACGATTCGGGTGTAAAGCTCATCCGACATCACCCAGCAATCAAACTCAATCGCCTTGTGAGCAATGTGTTCAAGATCTTTCAGGGGAATTACCCCGCCAGTCGGGTTGCTGGGGGAATTAAGAATAATTAGGCGGGTTTTAGGATTGATCAACCTGTCAAAAACTTGGATATCAAAGGAAAATTGATTTTCTTCCAGAAGGGGAACGGGTACGGGTATTCCACCCGCGACTCGAATCATCGCCTCATAAGTAGGAAATCCAGGATCAGGATAGATTACTTCGTCCCCGGGTTCAATAAGCGCCATGGTCGGAAAATACAAAATCGGTTTTCCACCCGGGCCAACCACAATTTCGTCGGCGGTCAATTTAATCCCGCGCCGATTTCCAGCGTCCTCAGCGAGGACTTCCCGTAAGGTTGGCACACCAGCGGGAGGAGTATAGCGGGTTTTTCCACTTTTAATGGCTTGAATTCCCGCGTCGGCTACATTTTCAAAGGTCGGATAATCAGGCTGGCCAATTTCCAGGTGAATAATCTCCCTGCCCGAACATTCCAACTCGTTGGCTTTTGCTAATACTTGATATGCCCCTTCAGGCCGAAGGTGAGAAATACGGTCAGCAAATTCCATCATGCCCTTCTATTCTAAACGCTTGGATAATTCATCAAATTCTTCATCCGCCATCCCAAAATAATTGTCCGGAGTGGGAAACGTTTGATTCTTAACCTCATCAACATATTGGGTCAGTCCATTCAGAATCACTTCGCCAGCGTTGCCAAACACTTTTGCCATCTTGGGTTTGAATTTCGGATAGAGTCCGAACATGTCATGATAGATGAGTAATTGGCCATGGGCATTCGGGCCGGAACCGAGCGACATGATGATGCAATTCTCTGCTCTTTCGGTGACAAGTTTGCATAAACGGTCGGGCACCAATTCCAAAAGGATCGCAAACGCGCCAGCCTCTTCAAGCAGTTTGGCATCTTCGGCGATCTTCTGAGCGATTGTGGCATTCTTGCCCTGTACTTTGAACCCGCCCAATGCCGCTACGGATTGCGGGGTGAGTCCAAGATGGCCGATCGCGGGTATGCCGGCCTCCACAATGGCTTTAATCCGGGGTGCCATCGCGGCTCCACCCTCCAATTTGATCGCATCACAACCGGCTTCTGCCATAAATCTGCCCGCGTTAAGAACCGCTAATTCGTTACCTGGCTGATAGGTCATATAAGGCATGTCACCGACTACAAAGGCAGTTGGGGCGCCTCTGCGTACCGCGGAGGCGTGTCGGATCATATCGCTCATGGTCACCGGTAAGGTTGAATCGTACCCCAGCATGGTCATACCAAGGCTATCGCCGACCAGAATCATCTCGACCCCGGCTTGCTCTTGTAGATAAGCGGTCGGGTAGTCATAACAAGTCAACCAGGAGATCGGTTCATTTTCAATTGTTTTTTGAAACAAATAAGGTAAGGTAATCTTTTTGCGCTCAACCATCTTGCCCTCCCATTAAGGGGTGCTACTTTCAATCGCTAAGATATCGTTCAGCAAGGCAAAGCCGGTTTCGATTCTTCCCGCCCCGGCTCCAATCAAGGTAATCTCTCCCATTAATTTCGTGCTAAAAGTTACCGCGTTGGTTGCGCCGTTGACTCTGGCCAGGGGATGGCTGTTTGGGAGCATGACCGGTGTAACACTCGCTTTGATACCTTGACCGTTTTTTTCCACTGTTCCAAGCAGCTTCCAGGTGGATTGATTTTGATTAGCTGTTTGAATATCAGATATTTTCAGGCCAGTTATCCCGGCCCGCTCAACCTGTCCGAGTTTAATAGGTGTGCTCATGACCAAATTGGCGAGAATTACCACTTTGCCAGCGGCATCAAACCCTTCCACATCGCCGCTTGGATCCGCTTCGGCGTATCCAAGAATCTGTGCTTCCCGCAAAGCGGATTGATAATCCTGCCCTTCCGCCATTTTACTGAGGATATAGTTTGTGGTTCCATTAAGAATTCCCTGTATCTTCTCAATTTTCGCGGCTCTGAGAATTTCAATTCCCATACGCATCGTTGGGGTTCCGCTCATGACAGTTCCTTCGACGCCCAATTCAAGCTTGTACCTTTTTGCCAGCGCGGCTAATTCCTGGTAGTACAAGGCGATTGGTCCTTTATTGGAGGTTACCACGTGTTTGCCTGTGGTTAATGCCGCCTTCATATAGCTGGTAGCAGGCTCGGCTGTTTCAAAATTGGTGTAACTTGCCTCTACGAGAAAATGAGCGGGCAAGCTGGAAATCAGTTGATCGGTTGGTAAGTTGGACCTTTGCGGCTCAATCGCATGCAGGTCGCCCTGCTCTAAAATTTCGAGCAGTTTGGCTGGGTTAAAACCGTCAGGGTTCATATAATTTCCGATTTGCAAGTCAGCCAGCCCCACCACTCGAAATTTAAGCTCAAAATCAGTGAGAATTCTGTCTGCTTCATTCGCGAGGATAGTTAGAAATCCCTTTCCAACGTTCCCAAGACCAACCAAGATCAAATCGATCGTTTTCATGTGAACTCCAGTTCATTATAGAGTGGTGAGTTGTGCTGTGTGGATGAACACAGACAGGCGTCAATAGTTCCAGCGAGGCATCCAAACCTTAAATCACCAAAAGTCCTAGCTGGGAGTATAAAACAATTTCTCGGGATATTGTCGTCACAAGGCTTGATTGGTCGCTTGGATTTTCTGGCTTGCTGATTATGTAAACTGCAGTCTGATGATGGATCGAGAAACGCAGCTTGGCGGAAATTGAGCAGGTTTATTTTTTCTTTTTTTCGGCCGCTCGCCGTAAATTATCCGATACTCGCCATAAGGTTACTTCCCTTATTAAATCATAGGGGATTGGTTCATTTAAAGGGAACTGAATTGTTCCCTTTCCGGAGCGGTACCTGGCAAGTTTGTTGATAAATTCATCGATTCCGCGCGGATCAGGATAAAAACCGATATGTTCCTTGAAAGCAGCAAAATGAACCAGATTTCCCTCTAATGTAAAGGTGGGAATCCCATAGGCGATCTTTTCTTTGGCGTCCGGAGCCGCCTCGCGAATGGTTTGGCGAACCTTTTGTAAAATCATCTGTAAATCAGTGGGAAATCCAGCGATGTAATCGTCAATGGAAGAAGTCTCAATATCTTTCATTCATATTCCCTTGGCATTCGTTAAAATTAATCATAATCGTTGAGCGATATCCGCACATAGCCAGAATAATTGACGGCGAATATCCTGCCTACTTGTCCATCCCCGATGATCCCACTCGTCTCCCGAAAGATCATCACCACCGTATAAAATTTGTCCGAATGGGACGCCGCGGAATTCGCTAACCGCGATCAGTGCCGAGCTCTCCATCTCGACCATCAAGCAACCTTCCTCCCGGCGCTTTAACATCCGGGAGCGAGTTTCGCGATATGGGGCATCAGTGGTCCAGGTTTTGCCAGTAATAAATGGCAGACCGCGTTCGGTCAACACAGAATTGATGAGAGATACAACTATCGCGTTGGCGTTGACTTCCCGGGAAGGCGGAAGGTAATGATAAGAAGTCCCCTCATCCCTCACCGCTTTGTTGACAACCATCAAATGTCCGACAGCGAGATCTTTGTCCAGCACGCCAGCGCCGCCACAGGCGATGAATTTTTTGCAACCATAAGCAATCATTTCTTCCAATATTCCGGCGGCGATTGGCGAGCCTACCCCGGGGTGGAAGAAAGCCAGGCGTTTAACATTGTGTTCAATTTCGTAAAGGCGATGATGACCATCTTCCCAATTAATATCAACGATCACTTTAGCGTTGTTTTCGCTGATTACCTGTTCAAGCACGTCTTGAAAAAAACAAATCACACAACACTCTGGCGCGTCGATCGGATCAATATTTTGGGAAGGTTCGATGATCGCTTCACGGCTTGGGTCGAATTCGATGATCGGAAAAAATTCAGGCAGCATCTACCCCCAACTCATGCCAATCGTTTTGTGGATTTTGAGGGTTGCTTTTGAGTGATTCAAAGTATAGAAGTGAATTCCTGAAACTTCATGGTCATAGAGATCAAACACTTGTTCGGTAGCCCAATGTGTTCCTACCTTTTCAATCGCCTCATCATTTTCAGCCCGCTGAATTGCGCGGAGTAGCTTAGCGGGGATATGTGAGCCAAGTGCCAATTCCGCGATTCGGTTTAACGATTGAATGGAAAGGACCGGCATGATGCCGGCTAAAATTGGAATCTTGATTCCCGCTATTTGGCATCTTTCGCGAAAGTCATAAAAATCATGGTTGTCGAAGAAGAGTTGTGTGCAAATATAATCCGCGCCTTCATCAACTTTGGCTTTTAGATAAGCCATTTCTTTTAATCGGTTAGGTGTTTCAGGGTGTCCTTCTGGAAACCCCGCCACCCCGACACCAATTCCAGGATAGTGTTTTTTGATAAAGGCAACTAAATCGCTGGCGTGAGAAAATCCATCAGGAGAAGGATTAGTCCGAGAATTCCCATTCTTGGGCGGGTCTCCGCGCAGAGCCAATACGTTTTGAATTCCCGCGCCTACATACCGGTCCATTTGATTTTGAATTTCTTTTCTGCTGGCATTAATGGCTGTCAGGTGAGCGACCACATTGAGGTTCGTCTCTCGGGTAAGCCTTACAACTAAATCCTCGGTAAATTGTCTGTTTGAGCCGCCCGCGCCGTAAGTTACGCTGACGAAGGAGGGTTGAATAGGCGAGAGCTCCTTGATTGTTTCAAACAGAGCGTTGGAGGATTCGGTGGTTTTTGGAGGAAAAAATTCAAAACTGAAATGAACCTTGTTCGTTAATAGGATATCAGAAATATGCATGGACACCTCACCACTTACCCAAAGGTTCGTAATTTAATAATAAGAAAGTATAACTTACCAGACCATCAAAATAAAATGATCAGCCAAAAGCTATCGGCCAGTTTTTGAAGAGGAAGCAAAAAATCTATTTCCCAGTTTCGTTTAATAGAATGTAGTTTTCCAATTTTGTGCGGTCGCGAATCCTTAACTCGGTTCGGGTGATATCGATCGTACCATCGCTGGCGAAGCGCTGTAAACTTCGACAAACCATCTCGCGGGTCGTACCCGCGCGGGCGGCAATCTCGTCCAGGGTTAAATCACGAGGAAAATTCACCTGTTCTGGCGGATACTTATCGAGTAGAAAATTAGCTACTCTGCTGGCGACAGGTTGAAAAGCCAACCCCTCTACAATCGCGCTGGCGCGAGCCATTGATTTTGCCATCTGCCGAAGCATATCCCAGGCGAATTTTCCATTTTTTTCGATCAAGGCTCGAATGGTCTCTTTTCCAAGGATTAAGAGACGCGCGTCCGAACCTGCGAACAAAGTAACCGGCATCGGTTGACCTTGTTCAAAAAAAGCGAATCCCCAAAAAACATCCCCTTTGTTCAGTTCGGTGATCCAAAGGTTCCTGCCTTCGCTGGAAGTCTTTTCAGCATTAATTGTGCCCGAAAGAACGATGATAAATCTATCCCAGGGATCTCCTGCATGGGTAACAATCGCGTCGGCGAGGAAAGCTCGAATTACCCCGTTGGTAACCAGAAAATCGATCTCAGCCGGGGTGAGGCTTTGAAATAAGGATTGGGAGGCGATAAATTCTTGCAGTTCGGATTTGTTCATTTCAGTCTTTAAGAATCATCTTTTCCATTGTTTCTCGATCATTCAAAATAAAGGATGCCCGATTAATGGTTAATAGTCCATCACTTTGGAATTGATAAAGCGTTCTGCAGACCACCTCAGGAGAGGTAGCGACCATGGATGCCATTTCCTCGAGGGTCAGGTCGCGTTGCACAGTTATGGTATTGGTTTCGGAATATTTGTCCAGAATCAGTTTTGCCAAGCGACTGGCGACAGGATTGAAAGCCAGATTATAAATTTTCTCCCGGCGTTTTCTTATCAACTGGGTTTGCCTGCGGATAAGGGCTTTCGTCGCTTCTGTATTTTTAAGAATAATGTCGTAGAGATAAATTCCGCACCATTGGTAGATGATGGTTTTATTTTCGAGGGCCTGAAGGGTTGATGGCATCGGGTCTTCATCAAAAATTGTATGCGCCCAAAACTCCTCACCGGCATCCCAGGTGGATATGACATGCTCGCGGCCATTTATGGCGGAGATAAATGATTTTAGCCCCCCGGAGTGGATGAGAAGCACAAATTTACTTGTATCACCCTGAAAGCAGATGATCTCATTTTTTTTCAGCATCCGCTTCCTGGCGTTGACCACCAATTGTTCTCGGATAGCCAAGTCGAGCTTTCCGAAGACTTCCGAATTAGCGATCCGTTGAAACAGGGCATCGTCTAGATTCATATCTCCATTAAACACTGAAATCTTAACTTATGTCAAGGTAAATGTTTGTGAAAATATGTACAACATAAGAGATCGTTTTGTTTATTAATTTATTTTTATAAGGAGATGTATTATGTTACAAGAAACCCCCAAGAATACCCGTATGATCGTGGTCAGTTTGGTAGTATTAGCCGCCATCCTGATGATCCTTTGGGTACCGTTTGCCAGTTTTGATATGTCCAACCCGATCGTGAAGTACCAGCAACAGCGTATCGTCAAGTTTGAAGCAGAAGGCAATCCGCAGGCCCCCTTGCTCACCTTGACTGTCTGGCTGGTAAGTTTCTTCTTCCCATTCTGGGGCACAATGTCCTTTGTAGCGGGTATCGCCTTACTCGTCATCGCGAAAGCCCTTTATGAGGGTGAATCATGGACACGCGGCCTGGCATTGTTATGTCTCGCGGTTCCCTCCATTGGCGGCGCCTATATGGTGGTTCCCTGGATGAACTTCGTTGGATCCGTTGAAGGTGGATTTCCCCCCGCGGTTTGGATTGCGGCAGTAGGTTTAATCCCTTATTTCGCCTTGTTGTTAGCTGAGAA
>DATMWA010000042.1:0-1700 GCA_035562755.1 Anaerolineales bacterium | reverse complement strand
CAGAATTGCTTTTGTTATGGAACGAAAAATGCTGTTGACCATAAAGGATCTTTCTGAAAGAAACGATTAATCATCGTTTACAGCGAACAATGGCGCATGAAATGACTTAAAAATAAACCCGCCCAACCAGAACCAAACATGAAGAACCCCGAAATTAACAAAAGGGGTGATTGAAAAGAATAGACCTTCTGAGTAAGTTAAGTGTGACGAGCACTAACAAATCAGGAGGTCTATTCATGTATCAGGATAAATCAATAGAAAGAAAAAAACAAGAAAACGAACAAATATCTGAGGGGCTGGCAAAAAGTTGTGGGCAATTTCTAAAGGCGTTGATGGTAGATCTGGACAAAAAGCTGGATAGAAGATTGCTCAAAACATTGAGGGATCTGGTTCTGATTATCATAATCCATCGACATCGGAATAACGGACTACTACTGAGTGAATTAGGGGGGTATTTAATGGGTGCGCATCGGGCACCAGCAGGGACAAAACGAATAGCGGCATTATTACACTCAAAGAAATGGGGACAAGAAGCAATAGAAGAATTTCTTTGGAAGCGGGGAAACGAGAAAGTGTATGAAGTGATGGGGCCGGATAGTGATCCCTATGTCATCTGGGATGAAAGCGTGTTGGAAAAACCAGAGAGTTTGAAAGCAGAGGGATTATGTGCAGTTATCTCCAGTAAAGCGAAAAGGCTAAAGCGCATCCGCCCTGGCTTTTTCAATCCACCTGGAGGACGTCCTATCTGTGGGCCGGGTTTTCACTGGTTGCAAATTCTGGTGCTTGGAATGAAAGGTGCGCCCACCCTGGCGCATTGGCGCTGTTGGACGACCAGAGGAGAACGTGAAACCAATAAACGGGCTGAAGAAGCCCAAATATTACAGAAAGTGGCCCAACTTTGGGGTATGGATGTCGTCCATATCTGGGATCGGGGATTTGCTGGCAGCCCCTGGGTGTCCCTGGCTCTGCATTACCATTTGCGGTTTATTGTTCGCTGGCAAAAAAACTATAAACTGGTTGGACCGGACGGTGAAGCCAAAAAAGCCTGGCAAATCACGCGTGGCAAGCGCTCGTTGGATCACCGCTTGATCTATGATTGTAAACGGCATTGCGAGCGTAAAACAGGTATCTTTGTTGTCCCGGTTCATTTGCCCGGCTCCTCTTTTCCGCTCTGGTTGGTTGTTTCCCGCCCTGGACCCGGTAAACAACCCTGGTATTTGCTCACCAGCGATCCCATTGACTCTCTTGAGGACGCATGGCGAACCGTTTTTGCCTATAATCGCCGTTGGCAAGTTGAAATGTCCTTGCGTTTTGATAAGTCCGAACTCGCTTTTGAAAGTCCTCGTCTTCAAAAGTGGGAGGTTCGCATGAAATTTATCGCTATTGCTCTCTTGGCTCATGCATTCATGATCCAATTACTATCCCCTCGTGCTTTGTTGACCCGAAACTGGCTTCTTTCCTTTTGGTGTCATAGAACAGGAAAGCGGAGCCGTTTTACTTCTGCTCCGCTTTACCGTTTACGTTTTGCTCTCAGCCTTTTATGGCTTTATTTCAGACCACCCTGTTTGCCTTTGTTAATTTCGGGGTGAGTCATGTTTAATGATTGAGAACCCCTGATCAGACAATTAAGAAAAGCATCGCTACCCCGGCAAAGGAAACTAATGTGCCAAAAACGGCCTGGCGGCTGATGTCTTCTTTGT
>DATMWA010000041.1:0-1533 GCA_035562755.1 Anaerolineales bacterium | reverse complement strand
TGCCCAAAGATTGGAGAAACCGCCATGTGGGTGAGTATGACAAAGGATGGGATGTGGTCAGACAAGAACGATTAAAAAAGCAAAAAGAGCTTGGAATTATTCCGGCAGAAACCCAGCTGGCAGAGCGGATGTGGTTTGTTCCTGAGTACTCCCTTTTAGAGCCTGCCACGAGGGCCTTGATTGGGAAGAAAATGGAGCTCTATGCCGGGTTAGTTGAAAACATGGATTATCATATTGGAAGGTTAATTGACCATCTGAAAGAAATAGGAGAGTATGAAAACACCATCTTTATAGTATTTGGCGACAACGGAGCGGAAGGCACCGACCTGGGCGCCTTGATAGGTGGCACACCCGGCTCTCGCGATTATCACTTCTTTGCAACCGAATGGTCCAACAACAATCCCAATGCATGGGGCGAACCTAACTCCTACGTGGGCTATGGTGCAGGCTGGGCACAGGTTTCAATGACTCCCTTCAGTCAGTACAAAGCCTGGACAGCCGAGGGCGGCATAAGGAATGGATTGGTGGTAAGTGGTCCGATCAACAAACTGCCGAAGGGTAGCATAAATAATGGCCTCATGTTCGTGGCCGACATTATGCCGACCTTACTCGAAGTAGCAGGTGCAACCTATCCCGACAATTTTAACGGCAAGGAGCAACCCAAATTAACGGGGAAATCCTGGCTTCCTGTACTGAATGGACAAGCTGCTTCTCCACGAACGGATAAGGATTACATAGCCTGGGAAGTTTTCGGTAACCGCGCTTTGCGGCAAGGCGACTGGAAAATACGCTGGGAGATAAAACCAATGGGTAAGTCGGATTGGGAATTGTTTAACATCGTTCAAGACGCTGCCGAACGAAATGACTTAGCGGCCCAAAACCCTGATAAGCTCAAAGAAATGCTGGTACTTTGGGATAAGTATGCGAAGGAAAATAATGTGATACTGCCCGATCGCACTTTGTTTGAAACAATGTACGATGAATTACCTCCAAGATTCCCTGTTCAGGATGGCTATCCTCCGATGAACAATATCAGACAATTTATTCCGCCTGCAGACATGATGGCCGAACCTAAAGAAATAAAGAAAAAATAATCATGAAAAACTATATAAAGTTTATCACCATGCGTGCAGGTAATTTTTCGATAGCACTGGTTATTGTCATGCTTTGTGCATCCATTTCCGCTTATGCCCAGGGAGACGGGGCCCGTTTTTATTGGAAAGGTCTTATAGGAACAAACACCGTTCCTGTGGTTGTAAATTCAATGGGCGGTAATGGAAACCCTTTGGATCCGGCTCAATCTATCATTCCCGGATCTAATTTCAATTCCACCATGAGTATGGCTGGTTATGCCAGGATGTTGCCTATTCGCAAACGTTCGGCCCTTATTTCGGTGGTTGTGCCCATGGGTAGAATAGCCGGTGAAGCCTCGCTTAACGGTGTGGATTATAGCGGTACAGCCAGAGGATTCGGAGATCCGACAGTGATGTTATATATTAACGTGATCGGGGCCAAAGCGAATATGAGCATTCC
>DATMWA010000040.1:0-21500 GCA_035562755.1 Anaerolineales bacterium | reverse complement strand
AACGCCCGGAAACCACTGCGGCCAATGCTTGGGGTCTGTTAACACATTCCAAACCTTCTCAACCGTTGAATCAATTTCCACTTCACGCTCAAATTTTGGCATTTTACCACCTCCTGGTAATTAACATTTTAGCACCAACTTGTGAAATCTCTAAATAACCCAAAATATGTGGTAATTTTCGTGACATTAAACAGAAATTGCGGTATACTAAAGCGCTGTTGTATAGGTAATTATTTTCGGAGGAACACATTGGCAAATATTAAATCCCAGATCAAACGAAACCGGCAGAACGAAAAACGCCGCTTGCGCAACCGTGCCGTGCGCGGTACATTCCGCTCCGCCATTCGCGATGCCCGCGCGACCATTGAAACTGGCGCCATGGATCAGGAAGCTCTGACCAGCGCCATCAGCCAACTCGACAAGGCTGTTTCCAAGGGCGTCATTCATAAGAACAACGCTGCTCGCCGCAAGAGCCGCCTGGTTAAGGCGTTCGCTGCCGCCAAAGCCGCGTAACATAAATCTTTTTGAATGTCCAGTGACGCGAAGATTTTCTTCGCGTTTTTGGTTTAAGTGGCTCGCGGATCAACCAAAATCATTCAACTCCAGCTTACCCAATTTCCCCGAATGAACCCACATTGAACTTCTAAATCACTGCACCCAAACTGGTGGAATCCAAAATTCGCCAATCCCAAACCCCCAGCGAATGATCATCAATGAAATCATGACCGCCGCCGAAAAAGCGATAAACACAAAATCAGCGCGGTTGTATTTTAATGAAGTGATCCAGGTTCGTTTGGCGGTTCCAAACGCGCGCATATTCATCGCGTCGATCACTTCCTCACCGGTAATGGTCGATTGCATGGTGACCGGTATCACCAAAGGCGCCAAGCGCCTGATCTTTTCGAATAAACCGCCCTTTAATTCGTCCACCTCAAAACCGCGCGAACGTTGGGCATCGATCGTAATCCCAAGGTCACGAGTTAAGGTTGGCAGAAAGCGAAACGCCAGGTCAAGGGTGAAGGAAATATTGTCCGAAACCCCCAGCTTGCGGAATGAGATACCATACACACTCGGGTCCATGGTGTAAGGAATTGGCAGAGCAAGCAGCGCCATGGTCAACATGCGGACCATTTGGGTAAGCCCAAAGAACAGGCGTAAACGGGTGATGTTGATGGCGGTATCGATGTTTAGCCAGGGAATAACAATGGGCAGGGAGTACAATGGTGTGGATGTATCGTGCACCACCGCCGTTGGTCCTCCCCGCCCGGATAATACGCCGTTGATCCCCACAATAAAAACAACCAGAATGATGATGAAGATCCAGGCTCTTTTAATATCCTGCCACTCAATCCGCGCCATGAAATAAAGCAGAATGGTGATGGCGAAGACTGGAAGGAGTAAACGAATATCCCAAATACTGGGAATGGTTACCCCAAACAGGATAAAAAATAGGAATATCAGCCTCGCGCGAGGGTCTAACCGTTGATAAAAAGTGTCACGAGGACGATATTTCCAGCTTACGAGCATTTATCTACCTTTGCGAGCTCCAACCGACGCGAAAGCGATCATCAGAATCGGCAGCAGAATTAAGGTTACAACCAGGTTGCCTGAAAAGGCGGGTACAAAATAACCAACAAGTGCGGTGTTAAAATCAATGCCGCTGATTACAGTTTCCATCAACGAAGCAAACAACATGCCGACCGCGATGCCCACCACACCGTAAATCAACGCTTTGACGATATCGGAGCGGGATTTGAAGTCACTTAACTGGTTCTTCACCAAACCAGCGACCATGCCCATCAAACCGTTACCGAGTGACCAGGTCCACCAGAAGCCCCATCCAGCGAGCATGTCGCCGAGGGTATTGCCGATGAAGCCAGCCAGCAAGCCCACCCAGGGACCATAAGCCGCGCCAAAGAAGATGAGCACAGCCACTGCCGGTCGGAAGGTGATGTTGCCAGCCGCGGGAAGCGGAATTACATTTGTGAGCAGCGACAGGGCGCCATACAATGCGGCTCCAATCGCGCCGTACACAACTTCCCGGGTACCAAAAGACCACAAACCTTTATTTTCCATTTTATTCTCCTGAAATGGTGGTTAGACCTTCTTAACCATTAAAACACAAATCTTGTCAAATCGGTTCATCCTCCAAAATTTAAGAGCTCCGCCAATGGCAAAACCCTTTGAGTGCGGGGAAACATTTTAACATTAAGGTCCAACAAAGAACTTGGCACCACCCTGCAGCGGCGCAGCAAGTCAAGGTCTACCAATACCTCATCCGGAGCTCCATCGGCGGCGATCTCGCCCTTCTCAAAGATGATCACCCTGTTGGCGAAATTCACCGCCAGGTCCACATCGTGGGTGATGATCATCGAAGCGTCAAAGTTCTCCGCCACAATCGAGCGCTCTTCGGGGTTTTTGTTCCAAAGAGATTCCATAAAGCGGGTGTAATTGTAGTAATCCTGACCCGCGGTTGGTTCATCCATGATAAAAATTCGGCTGCGCATCGCCAGCACCGAGGCTATGGTGGTTCGTTTTTGCTGTCCAAACGAAAGCCCCAACGGAGGGTAACCTTCCAGGCTGCTTAAATTCATGATTTCCACGCTCTTGGCAACGCTTAAATCGATCTCCTCGGGAGTGTAGCCCAGGTTGCCCGGTCCAAATTCCAATTCCTTGGTCACCGTCTCGGCAAAAAGCATGTGGGCGGGGCTTTGAAAGACATAACCGATGGTTCGCGCGATTTTGGCAATGCTGACCTCGCGCGTGTTTTTTCCATTTACAATCACATCTCCACTGGTGGGTTTAAGCAATCCGATGGCGTGTTTGATCAGGGTCGACTTTCCAGAACCATTCGGACCCAGCAGGGCGATCAGGTCGCCCTTGTGGATGGTTAAATTAACCTGATTAAGTACCCAGCGGGTATCTTTGCTATATCGAAAGCTCACATCCCGAAATTCGACCATCGGCGTCGAATCGGCTTGCCGATCGCGCGGCGGGGTGACTGGAACAGCTTTAAGTTTTGGCAGTATCCATTCAGCCGGCAGCTTGACCTTCTGGTAGTCAATTTGTGGCGGAAGCTGATCGATCAGTCCGAGGTATTCAATTCTGCCTTCGTCCATGTACAATAATCGATCGGGTTTAATTCGCAGAACATCCTCCACCCTGTGTTCAACGATAATCACCGTAATCCCCTCGTTGGCTAATTGTTTGAAGACTTCCAAAGCCTCCACCGCCGAGGCTGAATCCAGACTGGCAAGCGGTTCATCCAAAAGGAGAATGGAAGGTCTCATCACCAGCAAGCCAGCCAGGGCTACCTTTTGTTTTTCGCCGCCAGACAGGTTGAAGGTTTCCCAGTCCAGCAGATATTCAATCTTTAATTGACGGGCTGCCTCGTTGATCCGATGAATAATCTCCTCACGCGGCAAGCCCAAATTTTCGGGACCAAAGGCAATCTCGTTGTACACTTTTGACGCCACAATTTGGCGTTCCGGGTCTTGTAACAAAGTACCTACGGTCTGAGAAATTTCGACCAGGCTCATTTTTTGAATATCGTTGCCGTTCAGCAGGAGAGTTCCATCCATCGAGCCGTGGTAACTGCGAGGAATGAGCCCGTTGATGCAACGTGAGAGGGTTGTTTTACCGCAACCGCTTGCCCCCGCGATCAGCAGAAGTTCACCTTGCTTGACTTCGAGGTTTATATCCAGCAGAGCCGGCTCGTCCCTTGACGCGTACTTAAAATTCAGATTTTGAATACTAACTGCGATTTGATCGGTCATCTTAGGCGCTCATCTCAATTCTGTCCCCTATCTTACCTTGCAGCCGCAGACTGGCGCTGCCGTTGACTTCGCTGACAATCACTACCCCGGTGCTGCTGTAGAGGCAAACCAGCGAACCTGGTTCTCGTTCGCCAAATGTTTTTACCATGCCTTCAATCAGTGCTCCGTTAATCTTAATCCTGATAGCCCCAGGCTCGCTATGTAGTTCGCCTACCATCTGTTCACTGATGTTGGAAGCCATGCTGCCAAAGTGGTCAATGTATACGATCTCCCCCACAATCCTTCCCCGGTTAATCACCGCGGGCTTTAAAGGCAGTACCAGTGGATCGAAAAATTCACTTCCAAGCTGGTGGATGGGAACCCCCGCCGCGAAATGAGCGGCTACCGGCGCGAAAATATCTCTGCCGTGGAAAACATGGCTGACTTTGGGCAGCCAGTATTCCGGTCTGTCCAGCTCAAAAAAACGGGTTGGCTGCCCGCTTTCCCGTGCCTTTAAAATTAATCCGCTCAATGCCCCGTTATCCGGACCAATCAAGAATTGCTGCCCAAGCTGGGCAATCATCGGCCGACGGCGGGTGCCCACACCCGGATCAACCACAAAAATATGAGCCGTCCCATCCGGGAAATAGGGTATCGAACGGGTAAGCACATAATTTGCCTCAAGAATATTTTGGGGAGAAATCAGGTGAGAGAGGTCCACCACCGCGGCATGCGGCGCGATACCGTAGATGACGCCTTTCATGACGCCAACATTGCCGTCCTTCAGTCCAAAATCGGTCATGATCGTGATCAAACTCATGGGCGGGATCCTCCGGGGGTTGTTTTTCTTACCATAGTATAACCGTTCCACTCCCAAAAAACCTCACTCACAAAAACCAATTCAAACCCCCGCTCGGTTCCTGATTTGGGAATTAGTGGGAAAATTCACCCGTGCCGACCCGCGTCGCGAAACGTTCAGGTTGTGATCCGCGTCGGGAGGGAAAAACCAACTCCGACCTTGCCAGCCTCTCCACCTGGCGCGATGGCTGCCCATCCTGCCGCCGGATTCTGAACCCGGGTCAACAATCATTAACCTTCGTCTTTTCCCGCTCCGGGTGTCGCCTCCTGGCATGGTAGTAGAATTAAGTGACGCGTCGAACATTCCCCGACCCATGCGTACACCATGACCAACCCACACTCCGACCTTCCCTTCTTTCAGATTTCCACCGACTCCTGGCTTGATTCGCATTTCTCGCTGAATTCACCGCAGCTCATTCAACGCCTGTGTTGGCTGTCCGAGCTGGGAATTACCCAACTGGTGCTCCATCCACCGCTCGAACCGAACAAAAATTTTGAACAACTGGTCGCTTTTCTGCAAAGTCACAATTTTGAACTTTTCAAGGAACAAGGCGGCCCGGATTTTGAATCGGGAGAAGATTCCCTTTCCGGCGGCCAAATCAGGCTGATGCCCTACCTCGCCCACCCGGCTGAACCAGTGGTTGCCCCGTTCCACTTTCAATTGACCCAAAATTTACTTTCAACCGCGTTCAAATCTGGGGAAGCCGCCCCGCTCGGAAAAGTATTCCAAGCGGGCCTGCCAACTCTCCAACTTGCGAGCCTCATGCCGGCTTCCATCAGTCCGGTTGATCAAAAACAAAACAGCCTGCTTCAATCACTCGCGCTTAGCTTGCCTGGGTACGTACTTTTAAATGATCAGCCCGAATACGCCCTTCCCCTCGCTCCCGCCTTGGAGAAAGCCTTTCATCGCTTAAAAACCATGATCCAGATTCGGGCTCAGTTGGGATGCCAGGCCAGGACCGCCTGCCAGTGGCTCAACTCAGGTACACCTTCCGTTGCGGTGATATTAAAGGAAGGCAAGCAAAGCAAGCATTTGGTTCTCCATAACCTTTCCGCGGAAGAGGTCGACCTGAACCTGTGGCGAACCGGAATCGCCCGCGAGATGTTGAGCGGCAAGCTGGTCGATCTGGCCGGGCTCGACCGCCTGTTGGGCTATCAGGTGATGTGGCTGGAACTTGAATAAGCTTCTCTATCGCGTTCTCAGGTTCTTTGCTCATCCAACCAATTGCGCGCGCTTCCGCCCATGTTTGATATAATGATAACTTCGTATTGAGGAGAATCATTCATGGCAGCATTTTTAGATCAAATCCGCATTTTTATCGAACAAATCATCCAAACGCTTGGTTACACCGGCATCGCGGCGGTCATGTTCGCCGAAACCATCATTCCCCCTATCCCTTCGGAAGTGGTCATGCCGTTTGCCGGCTTTCTGGTAGCCTCTGGAAAACGTTCCTTCCTTGGGGTAGTTTTGGCGGGTGATATTGGCGCGATGATCGGAGCGATGCTGATTTACTATCTCGGTTACTTGTGGGGTGAAGAACGTGTCCGCCAACTTTTCATCAAATACGGAAAGTACATGTTGGTAAATGTGGATGAACTGGATGGCGCGATCAAGTTATTTGAACGATATGGCAAAGCGATGATCTTCTTCGGCCGGATGATTCCCGGGATTCGCAGTGTTATCTCATTGCCAGCCGGCATCAAGCGCATGGGTTGGGGAACCTTTCTGCTTTATACCATCGCCGGTACCACCATTTGGAATATATTGCTCGCCGGAGCCGGTTATTTCCTCGGGTCGCGCTGGGAGGAAATTCTGGTATTGCTGGACCAATATGAGGATTTTGTTTACCTGCTCATCGCCCTTTTCGTGGTCTTTTGGGTCGGGCGTAAAGCTTACCTTCACTTTAAGAAGAAGTAATTTTTCTAAATTTCAATTCACAAACCGGCTAAGGCCGGTTTGTGCTTTTCCGCGCCCTCAGCCCAATTTTTCACTTGCCTGACCTGGTTAGTTTAATTTATTTGGTTGCATACTATAATTCTTGTATCACCGAACGAATCACACGGTTCAGGTAAGATCCATCGTTTACCAAAAAGGAGTTAAAAAAATGGAAGATAAAGCCGGGGCGCGCATCAGCGCCAAAGCATTTACCCAGTCCTTGATCATTTTATTCATTTTAATGTTGCTTGCCGGAGCGCTAACCTTGCTCCTGCCGGCTGGCGCGTTCGAGCGTCAAATGCTGGATGGCAGGGAAGTAATCGTTCCCGACTCCTATCAAACCATCCCCAAACCTGATTATCCCATCTGGCGCTGGCTAACCGCCCCGATCGAAGTGTTGGGCAGCGACATGGGTTTGAATGTAATCGTCATCCTCATCGTCCTCTTTTTCGCCGGCGGAGCCTTTGCTGTTCTGGATAAAACCGGCACCCTCAAAGCTTTTATCGCCCTGATTGTCAAGCGCTTCTCCCATAGCCGAACCCAGCTTCTCTGGATGGTATCACTCGGTTTCATGCTGATGGGCGCAACGCTGGGCACCTTCGAGGAGGTGGTTCTCCTCATCCCGGTCATGATGGCGCTTTCTTACTCACTGGGTTGGGACGCGCTGGTTGGTTTGGGAATGTCCATCCTGGCCACCAATATGGGCTTTTCAGCCGCCCTCACCAACCCATTTACCCTCGGGGTGGCTCAAAATCTGGCTGGTTTGCCAGCCGGCTCCGGGCTCTGGTTCCGCTTCATCATCTTTGTGGCCGTTTACCTGGTTTTCATGTGGTTTTTAGGCGGTTATGCCAGGAAAATCGAACGGGAGCCTGCTGATTCGCTCGTATTTGGACTCGACCTCGATGAACGCGAAAAATATCGAGCCTTGGAATTGAATACACTCAACGTCGATCTAAAACAAAGGTCCGCGCTCATTTTCTTCGGTGTATTTATCGCCCTCATTTTTCTTTCCATGGTTTTCGTCCCGCAAATTCCCGCCCTCGCCGATTATTCGCTGCCGATCGTTGGACTCCTCTTTTTAATCGGTGGAATTGGCGCGGGAATGATCAGCGGCGCTGGCGGGAAGGTTGTGCGGCGCGGGTTGATAGAGGGAATTACCGGATTGCTCCCTTCCATCCCGCTCATTCTGATGGCCGCCTCCATCCGCTACATTATCGATAGCGGCGGTGTGACCGACACCATCCTCAACCTCGCGTCAACGCCTTTTCAAGATCTTGGTTCTTTTGCCGCGAGCATGGCGGTCTATTTTCTGGCGCTCTTCCTCGAATTCTTCATCGCCTCCGGCTCCGCCAAAGCCTTCCTCATCATTCCTATCGTCATGCCGCTTGCCGATCTGGTGGGGGTTACCCGCCAAACCGCGGTGCTGGCGTATATTTTCGGGGATGGTTTTTCCAATCTGGCTTACCCCACCAATCCGGTTCTGCTCATCAGCCTTGGGCTTACCGTAGTCAGCTACCCGGTCTGGCTGCGCTGGACAGCTAAGTTATGGTTGGCGATTTTCGCTGTCACCGCCCTCTTCCTCGCCATCGCCACCGCCATTCAGCTCGGGCCATTTTAAAATGAGCGGCGTCCCCTTTTTTGAATCCTACCAAAATTCCCGAGCCTGGTTTTTAGCGGAAGGCGATCAATGGCGACGGCGCTGGTCCAAGGTACGCTATCAATCCTTTCCGGTAGATGAGGAGCAGGATTTGTGGGTCGATGCTTGCTGGCTCGAACCGCGGGATCGGCAAAAACTGGTGGTCATCTCAACCGGGGAGCATGGGATTGAAGGTTACGTCGGAGCGAGCATGCTGCGCCTCTTCAGCCATGAGTTCCTCCCGCGCCTCGATCCTGACACTACCGGTGTCCTCTTTATCCATGCCATCAACCCCTGGGGGATGCTCCACCACCGCAAGGTCAACGAGAATGGGGTGGATCTCAACCGCAACTTTATTCTGGATGGCAATTTCGATCCGGCTTTTAACCCCGATTTCGCCCGTAATCAGGATCTGTATTCTCCAGCACGCCCACTCGGATTACTCGAATGGGAATACGCCGCCATCCTCATCAAAATCGCCCGGGCGGTCGTCCAACAAGGCGTAGCCAGCCTCTCAAGAGCTTCCCTGCTTGGGCAGTATAGCCACCCGCAAGCCATGTTTTATGGCGGTAAGCAATTGCAGCCTCAGGCTCAAATTGTTCTCAATCTGGCCGGCGAAGCGTTGCGCTCCTACCCGCACGTAGTGGTGATGGACCAACATACCGGCTATGGACCGCGTTATCAGATGAGCATCACTGTCCTGCCGGATGAACCTCTCAATTCGGAGGAGTTGCGGCGTAAGTTCGCTTATCCCCTGGTTCAAAAGGTCAATCCAGAGGAGTTTTACCAAATCAATGGGGATATGACCGCCGGAATGGCTTCTTTGCAAGCTGACCCTGCCGCTGGCAAGCTCGATTTTATTTGCGCCTTCGAATTTGGTACCTATGGCGAAAGCCTGGTTGCCCGAATCCGCAGCCTGATTACCATGATTTTTGAGAGTCAGAATTACGCTTTTCCCAGCCGCTCGGCAAGAACCGATCGGTTTGTGCGCCGCTGGTTTAAAGAGCTTTATTTTCCAGAAGAGTTAAAGTGGCGATCCAAAGCCCTCGTGGACGCCAAGCAAGCCTTCGAGGGAATCCTCAACGCTTATGGTTATCTCTAATGAGAGAATGCAACAAAAACGGCTGCCAAATGGCAGCCGTTTTCTCATCTTGAAAAGTTTAAATCTATGGGGTCGGATCAACGGTGGTCTTGAAGAAATTCCAACCGTAGGTGTTACCCATCACCTGTGGCAAAGAATAGGTGGTGGGCGAGAAGTAATATGTGGTTGGGCCAACAACGACCGAATCCGGAACACTAATCGTTCCCTGCCAGCCTTTGGGAGCATAGAGGAAGTAATAGCCATCTACATCAGTGGTCACAACATCATCAAAATCCTGGGTGACGCCGTTGTAATCAACATAAGTTCCATCAAAGGTTACATCGATTCCTTCCAAACCGTCAGTATGCCCAGAGATCTTGACCTGATTAAGGTAAAAGTTGTAACCATCCTTGCTCGAGGTCAATTGCGGTAAGGAGTAATACCACGGATCGAAATTGGTCCGATCGATTGACTCAGCCGGAGCGTATGGATTGGCACCAGAGTAAGCGGCGCTGATTTGAATCGTTCCAATCCATTCCTTAGGCAGATATTGTTTGTAATTACCATTCGTATCGCTAAAAGTGGTAAATGTGTAGGATTCTTGCAGGTCAGCCCATTCAGGGTCTGTGTCCAGAATTTCATCACCATTGTTATCAAAGAATTTTCCGGTGTAAATAAACTCAATCTCGACCCCGGCCACGATGTCAGTCTTCCCGGCTACATAAAGTTGATCTTTAAGCAGGAAGTTTTGTTCGGTCAGATTTTCCTCTACATTGGTGTAATAACGGAAGGAAGGCTCAAACCGGGTATCGTAAATCGGGTCTTCATAGGTCCATTCTGAAGGGTTCATCCGCGGATATCCGACGCCGTTATAACCGAACGGAATCGAAATGGTGTAATAACCGTTAGCGCCGGTCATGATCGAATACGTCTTGGGAGTGATACCGGATTCGGTCCCATCATCATAGAAGTTGACCAAAATGCCGGATTTATTGCCGGCTTTACCACTGATCTTTAACCAGTTATCCGGGCCAGTTGTGAAGTAGAAATGATCCGAAAAACTGATGATATGGCTCTTTTCGGTACAATCCGCCACTTCGCAGCGCACAACTTTTACCCGCCAAAAGTATTCGGTGTTGGGTTGAAGGTTGTTCAAATTTACATACTGGCGGTTATAAGTGCCCGTCCAGTTCGGGTCGCCTGTTTCACAGGAGACACCTTCTTCGGTTTTTTCATCAATACAGTAGGAATACTTCCAGAATTCGGTCGCCTCATAGTTTGCCCATTGCAGCCACACGTCATCAGGATTGAGTCCGGTTTCCGAATCAGCTGGTGAAAGCAAAATAAAGGGCGTTCCATCCCCTTGCAGTGGGGCCGCGCTGGCACCGCCAACGCTTGCCAGGACCCCAAATGCCAAAACTACGATGATCAGTAAGTTTGGTAGAATTTTTTTCTTATTTAGCATAAATTTGCTCCTATCTCGAATGATCGGTGATTAACCGAACCAAATTAAGATTATAACACTTATTTAGGCCGGCTTGGGCTTGGCTCAGTCAAAATACTAATAGTTTTAATGATTATTATTCAAATTACTTATTTGTTTTCTATTATTAATGACAGAATGGCAGTCCCATCCCACCTTTTCAACCATCACTTGGTTTCCGTTCAAATCGGAATTTAAAGGAGGCGGAGCCTTCGCGCCGCCTCCCCTCAACCTGATTCCCAGGTTGTTTCCTTACTCAATTTGCCTGTTTATTTGCCGAACTTTAATTTCAAAAGATCTTCGAGGGTTGGTTTGCCAATCTCCTGCAAGTCGTAACGAACGCGCTGGAAGGGCTTGTTGATCTTAATCACCCGGGTCAAATCAATCGGTGTGCCAACCACTACCATATCCACATCGCTTCTGTTGATTGTCTCTTCAAGATCTTTCATTTGTTGAGCACCGTAACCCATGGCCGGCAATATCGCTCCGGTTTTAGGATACTTCTCGTAAGTCGCGGCAATCGAACGAACCGCGAATTTGCGCGGATCAACAATTTCCTTGGCGCCGTAACGCACCGCCGCCACATAACCCGCCCCATAAGCCATTTCACCATGGGTCAAGGTCGGGCCGTCTTCCACTACCAGCACCCGCTTGCCAAAAATGGCTTCAGGATGATCGACAAACAAGGGGGAAGCGCCTTCCACCACCACCGCGCCGGGATTTAATTCGCGCAGATTCTGGCGGACCAGGTTGACATTGGCGGCATCGGCGGTATCGACCTTGTTGATTACAAACACATCCGCCATACGGACATTGGTTTCGCCGGGGTAGTAACTTACCTCATGTCCGGGACGGTGAGGGTCTACCACCACGATTTGGTAATCAGAAACATAAAAGGGGAAGTCATTGTTGCCACCGTCCCAAAGGATGATGTCCACTTCCTTTTCAGCCGCGCGCAGAATTTTTTCATAATCTACCCCGGCGTAAACAATCACGCCGTTATCGATATGAGGTTCGTATTCCTCGCGTTCTTCAATCGTGCACTCGTGTTCGTCCAGGTCATCATAGTCGGCAAAGCGCTGTACTTCCTGCCGAACCAGATTGCCGTAAGGCATGGGGTGCCGAATGGCGGCAACCTTAAAGCCCATCGATTGCAGAATGGCGGCAACCCGGCGGGTTGTCTGGCTTTTACCGCTGCCAGTTCGCACCGCGCATACGCTTACCACTGGTTTTACGCTTTTTACCTGGGTGTATTGGGTACCCATCAGACGGAAATCCGCGCCAAGGGCGTTTACCTGGCTGGCTTTGTGCATCACATAGGCATGGGGGAGATCGGAGTAGGCGAAAACGACTTGCTGGACGCCATGCTTCTTTACCAAATCTTCCAGATCACTCTCGGGGTAGATTGGAATGCCGGCCGGATAAAGCTCTCCGGCCAGTTGAGCGGGATAGAGTCTTCCTTCAATATCGGGGATTTGGGTCGCGGTAAAAGCCACAACCTCGTAATCCTTGTTTCCACGGAAGAAGGTATTAAAGTTGTGAAAATCTCTTCCCGCCGCGCCCATAATCAGGGTTTTAATAGGGGTCATAAGTGCTCCTTATCAGAAATGGTGATCTTCACCACCCCACATCCGGAAACAGCTACTGACCCATCAGCGCTATTCTGACGGCAGCTTTCCGCGAGGAGGTTCAGATCGGTTTTCGTCCCGGCTTTTTTTGCCGGCGGCGTCACATCACTTCTGGGGCTGTGATGCCCAATAGCGTTAAAGCATTGGCGATGGTTTGTTTGGCTGCCATCACCAGGCGCAAGCGGGCACAAATTACATCCGCGTCCTCGGCTTGCAAAACAGGTACAGCGTGATAAAAACTGTGAAAAGTATCCGCCAGATCGTAAGCGTACATGGCGATTACCATCGGACGATATTCGCTGGCGGCTTGTTGCACCAGTTCAGGAAACCGGGTGATCTGTTCAAGCAAGGTTACTTCATGACTGGTGAGCGGATAGTTGTACTCCGCCACTTTCGGATCTTCCCTGCCGGCTGACCGACTCTTTTTAAGGATCGAATTTGCCCGGACATACGCGTTCTGGATGTACGGGCCGGTACGCCCATCAAAGCTCAGAGCTTCGTTGATATCAAAAATTATATCCTTGTTGTTATCCACGCTCAACATCGAATAGCACAAGGCGCCCATCCCAACCTTGGTGGCAACGTCCTGGCGTTCCTCATCCGGCATGGATGGATTTTTCTCAGCAATCACGTTCAGCACTCTCAGTTTGGCTTCGTCGTAAACTTCCTTGAATAACACCACCCGGCCCTTGCGGGCGCTCATGGCGCCTTCCGGCAGGCTTACATAGCCATAGGCCAGGTGATGACATTTTTCGCTTTGCACAAAGCCCATCAGCTTAAGAATGGCGAAGGTCTGTTGAAGATGCAAACTCTGGCGCACATCCACAACGTACACCGAACGGTCAATGTGGTACTTCTCAAACTTGACTTTCGCCAGTGCCAGATCCTTGGTCAAGTAAAGGGTGGTTCCATCGCTGCGCAGAATTACGTTGGTGCGGTATTTCTCCTTGGTTAAGCCCAATTTCTCATCGATCTTGACAATCACTGCCCCGCCGTCAGGGCGTTCATCAGTGGCAATATCGCGCTCAATCAATTCTTGCACAATTCGCTTGCTCGGCTCGTCCACCTCGCTCTCAAAAAACCAGACGTCGATTTCGGCCCCAAACATGCCAAGAATGTCGCGCAGTTCCTCCAACGACCATTCCCGGGTTTTGTACCACAAGTCTCGAATTTCCTCATCACCCGCGTCCCAGCGCCGATAATAATCGCGGCGTTCTTCCTCGTAACCTTCGCGCAGGGCTCTCTGCTCATCAGTTTCGTTTTCACGCGGCTCCAGCATGGCGGTCGCTTCGGTGTAAATCTTCGCCAGCCACTGTCCGCGCTCATGGATTCCTTCTGGCTCTTTGCCTTTGTAGAACCGGTCATAAGCCCAGACGACTGTAATAACTCCCAAGCCAATATCTCCTGGATAGGAGGCGCGCAGAGTTTGGTAACCCGCGAAAGATTCGATGCGCGCTACACTTTCGCCCAAAATGGTATTGCGGGCGTGCCCAATATGGAAGGAATGATGGGTATTTGGCTGGGCATACTCGACCATAACCCTCTCCCCCTTGTGGGCTCCAGCGCCAAACCGCGCGCCCTCGCTCAAAACACTATTAACCACTTGCGCGGCGTATTTGGGGGTAGAAAAGTAGAAATTAAGGTAGCCTTTCAGGGCTTCCGCCCGGCTAAAGACGCTCGGGAGAGGAATTGAGATCAGAGCTAACTCGGCGATCTCGGCGGCACGCTGGGGAATCGGTTTCCCGGTTGAGGCGCCAGCCTTGATTTCAGCGCTGGCAATCTGAAAGAAAGATACAGCGAGTCCCCATTCACCACTGAAAGGGATGGGTGCCCAACGTAAAGGCAGGTAGGGAATGGCATTCTGGTCACAGAAGGATTGGATGGAGGATTCAATTGAGGATCGTTCAAATTCAAACATGCGCTCTCCGTAGAGGCTATATTATAACAGTTGCCTGGTTAGAGAGAAGAAGATTGTGGCTTGTTTTTTTGAGATCGCTCCGCAGCCCTGTAAACGGACCTGCTTTTAGCCATGGCGGAGTCAAACCCTCCCAGCTCGACCACCCTGATAGTCTTTGGCTATGCGTAAAGTTTAAAGTCCCTCCGAGCCTGCCGCCCGGCTTCCCTGTTCTTGTTCATTCAGATAAGACCAAACCTGGTCTCCACCGTTCCGCTTCGCTTTGTACATCCTTTCATCCGCTTTTCCCAATACCGAATCCAGATTCTCTCCATCCATTGGGTACGATCCAATCCCGATTGAGACGGTAACTGAATATTTCTCGCCACCAAATTCAGCCTGTAAGTTGCGGATCTGTACCAGCAATTTTTCCGCTCGCTGGTGGATATACGCCGGAGCCGCGTCCATCAAAATCGCGACAAATTCCTCTCCTCCATAGCGGCAAACCACATCGCTCTCGCGGGAAATTCCCAGCAAATATTTACCAAATGTTCTCAAAACTTCGTCGCCAACCAAATGCCCGAATTTATCGTTAAAGCGCTTGAAACTATCAATATCGAACATCATCAAGCAAACTTCTTTGTCATATCTTTTCGCTTCCGCGAATTGCTTGCCGGCGAGTTCCTCAAAAAATCGGCGATTGTACAAATTGGTCAAAGGATCACGGATGACCGCTTCGTAGAGCTGATTCCTGAGCTCCTCATTGCGGCTCAGTTCATCTTCAAGTTGAATGTTTCTCTCCGCCAGCACTTCTTTGGCTCTTTCTGAATCGGTGATATCCCGAATCAGGATCATTCTGCCTAATTTGCCCCTGTCAAAAAAGGAGCTCTTGGCTCTGATCGGCGTACAGGTGATCTCGTAATAACGATCCTGGATTTTGGTGGAAAAGATGTGGGAACATTCCTCGGATGGTTTTTCGACGGCCTCCGTGATGGCTGGAATAAAATTAAATACTTCTTTAATGTTCAACCCTTTTTCAATGGTCGTGATTTCGCGGAGTTGTCTCTTCGCGGCAGGGTTAAAATCCAGCACTTTCTTACGCTCATCGATAACGATCATACCGTCATTCATCACTCCAATGACTTCATCATGAGCGATCTGGATAAAGTTAAGCAAATGAAATCGGAAAATACCGAGCATGAAGAGCAGCCCGGAAATGGTAAAGGTCATCGGGGTCGGGTCAAGTCCGATGGAGGTGACGTTGATGATGTACAAAAGATTGATGACCCAGGGGATGATGATTCCCGCCAGAAGCATGACCCCTTGCCAAAAAAATTCGTGGATATCGCGAAGGGTCTCTCGTGCGATCAAAAACCCGCCGTATAAAAGCCAAGCGTAGATGTATCCGACGATGAAAATATTCAAACCCCAATTCTTGGTATATTCCCAAGCCTGATATTTTTCAATCCACTGATAATCGGTCCACACAAATTGGTGATAGTCATTCGTCCAAGCCATCAATACAATGATGACCGGAACAATCGACATCAGGAGCATATTCTTTTTGGTGATGAGGTGTTGATTCCCGCTTAATTCCCAGGCGAAGCAGGTATACCAGAAGGGAACCTGGGCAATTCCCAAATACAGCATTTTTGCCCAGAAGATATTTGCGTCAAGATCGAAAGATGAATATTGAATCCCCGCCGCGAACCCCCACCAGGAAACCGCGAACATTAACCCTGAAAAACTCCACCCTCCCCTTTGGCTTCGATGATCATAAGCCACCTTCGTGATCATCAAATTAATGATCGTGGCAATCATGCTCAGACTGGCAAATAAGTGGATACTGATCAGAAAGGGTGTATGACTAATCATACTCTTTCAGCACGCTCCTTTATCGCATGTCTTCCAAGCGGGAAAAAATGGCTGCCTTTTATCAACATCAATAATTCCTTGCAAATTATTTACATGAATACCTGATAACAGTTTCATTATAAAATTATCCTACACAATTTGCAAATCGAATTTATTGAAAGTTACGTTTAAATTCTGGCGTATCCAATAATCCCGCCAAACCTTCCAATGAGATCGGTTTCGCCAGGTAATAATCCGCGCCGGCGTCCAGGCTTTTTTGCTCGTCATTATTCATCACCAACGCCGTTACCGCCACAATCGGAACGGTTGTGTAGCGGTCGCCAAGTTTTCTGATATGCCGGATTACCTCATACCCGTCCATGATCGGCATCTGAATATCGCACAAAATCAGGTCGGGTTGATCGTTGAGAATGTTTTTAAGCGCGCTTACGCCAGATAGATACACAATCGGTTTAAAGCCGGCTGATGCCAAAAAGTCACGCAAAGTTTCGGCGATTAATTCGTTATCATCGATGACCATCGCCACCCTGCCCTGGCCAATATTGCCGATCGGCTTTGATTCGACGTTTTGTCTGCTCGGTTTCAAATCAATCAATTCCAATCGCGCCGCGCCAGCTTGTTCCTTTGGCAGAATGACCGAAAATCGGCTGCCCTCACCAGGCTTGGAATCAACCGTAACCCTGCCCGAATGCAGGCTGACAATGTAATTAACCAGGGACAAGCCCAGCCCGGTTCCGTTATAGCGGCGGGAAAGGCCGGTTTCCAGCTGAACAAAGGGTTTAAACAGACGGCTTTTCTCTTTTTCCGCGATACCGATACCGGTATCCCAAACTGAGAATATCACCTCATCCGTATCCAGGTTCTCACTTAATTCAAGTCCAATTTCACCATTTTCCGGAGTGAATTTGATGGCATTGCTGAGTAAATTAACCAGTACTTGTTTCATTCGCTTGGCGTCGGCGGCGAATACCAGATCAGTAGAGTGATTGTCAAAATGGATATTCAAATCCTTTTGCTTGGCCATGCCGTTCGCCAATTGCAGGCTGGCCGTACACACATCCGCGGCGATGACCGCCTGAACATCCAGGGTAAGCCTGCCCGCCTCCATCTTCGCCACATCCAGAATATCGTTGATCAGATCGAGCAGATGTTCACCACTGCGTTGAATATTGCGGACCATTTCTTCCTGGTCCTCGCTCAGCTTGCCATAAATCTGATAAAGCATCGCCTCACTCAAACCAATGATGCCGGTCAGGGGTGTTCTCAGTTCGTGGCTCATCGACGCGAAAAATTCATCCTTGGTTCTCAGCGCCTTTTCCAGTTCCTTGTTCAGGTTCTGGAGTTTATTGCGGTTTTCGCTCAACTCCATGGTTCTAAATTCAACCCGTTTCTCAAGGTCTTCATTTAATGCTTGCAGGCGGTTCTCCGCCTCCTTAATCAAGGTAATATCCTGAATGTACCCCACTACCCGATACAAATTATCGGCTAAACGTTGCACCGGAAATGCCTGCTCGCGGAACCAGCGGTGGCTTCCATCCGGAAGACGGAAGAGATATTGAACGGAAGTCTGCTTGCCGTGCTGTTGATCCTTGACCGCCTTTTCAAGAGCACGATTCGATTGGCTAACAATCCGTTTCAGAATTTTGGCTGGATCTTGATTAATCTCCAACCTCGATTCACCGGTCAGCTGCTCAATCGCCGAATTAATAAATTCTGTCGTCTCAAACCCGCCTCTGCGTACAAAAAACGCCTCGGGAATATTATCAACCACTTCAACAAAGCGTTCGTTAGTGTGGGCAAGCTCAATTCGGATTTGAGCGTTATAGATCGCCGAGGCGAGATGGGTTGAAATCACTTTCAAGGTTTCTTCATCCGTCTTGCTGTAAGCCTTCGGCTTGTGGTAATCCTGAATGATGATGGCGCCGATCTTCTTGTTGTTATAGGTTAACGGGCTCGCCATCCAGCGGGTCGGGACATCTCCCATAAACTTGACATTCGGGTCCTGGTAAATCTGTTCAACACCGTAGTTGATGATTTTCTGGCTTTCCAATACCCGGCTGGTCATACCGCCCCCCAGTGGATACGGTTCCGGTGGCTCCGGGTCAATCTCATCCGCGCAGAAGGGAAACGTAATCATCTGAGTCGGCTCATCATAAATGGCTACGATGCAGTTCCGCGCGTCCATCAGCGTATTCAACTGTTGGTAAAGCGCCCAATACATCTCATCCATGTTCATCAAGTGGCTCGTCTCGTGGAAGACCTTAATCACCGCCGATTGAATTAATTCCAGTCTTTTGCGCTCGGTAATGTCGTTCAGCGTTTCCAGATAGCCAACCAGTTCACCTTCGGCGCTGAAGATCGGACTGATTACCTGATCGAGATAGAGCTTGTAATCACCTTTATCAATGGTTAATTGATTAAAGAACGGCCGATTATCCCCAATTGCCGCCTCAAAATCCTGAATCACCGCCGGGGGATAATAACTTTTAAGCAGCTCAAACCTGTTCGAGCCTAAGAGATTATTTCGATTTTCGCCGGATTTTTCCTGAAAACTCTGGTTCGCGAAGGTCAAAATTCCGTTCCGGTTAAGCAGACAGGTCGCCAGTGGGGTTTGTTCAATCGCGGAAGATAATTTTCGTTCTTCCTCTAACAAGCTTTTGTTGGCTCTAATCTCCATCTTGTAGGAATTTATCGCCGCCACCACCGTATCGCGCATTAAACCAATCATCATTCCGGATAAGCCGAAGAGCAAACCATACATGATGAAGTTGGATAGTTCATCCGATACATTCGGATTGGGGATCAGATAGCCAAAATACTGCATCCATTCCAAAACCGCCACCACCGCGATCGAGACTCCGGCTGTGATTAATCCGCCCTGCAAGCCCATCAGCAAGCCGCCTAAGCCAATCGCGATAATAAAAATGGATGTTCCCGGACGATTGACATTGCCTGAGCTGATCACAAAGCCGATCGCCAGTACCATCCCATTGATGATGACCAGCAACCCGGCTTTTTTGACGGATATCTTGTAATATGCCACCCGGGCGATGAGCGAGATGAACAAGAAGATCGAATTAAACACCAAAAATTCGACCGAGATACTGCCAATCAGGTAGAGTAGAATCGCGGACAGTCCACCAGCGATCGAGGAATTGATCGTACTATTGACCACCCGCGCCAGCAGATGTTCATACGTATCCGTTCCTTCAATCCTCGACCTGAAAATTTTTTTCATAGGCGAGTGTAGGTGAATTGATAAAGTTGATTAATTTTTAACATGGTTACACTCACTCAATTATAACAAAAGGCCTCTTTCAAAGCCTTTTTCAAGCCTTACGATTTCATTACTATTTTATAATCGTTACTCCGCTCCCCGATCCTCAGCCAATCCACACCGCCACCAACCAGCCAAAAGATGTTCCAAAAAGAGGATCGCCTGACCAAACGCATCTACCGCGTCCTTGGTTCGCCCCGCCGGAAAAACATACAATTGGCTTTCAAAGTCTGGCAACCAACCCGCTTCCTCCGCTGGAAACGGCAGAAGCAGCATCCCTCGCTCACACCACAGGCTCGCCTGGCGCGCCCTTGCTTCCTTGCTTAACAACCCGGGTGAAAAACCCGCCAATAATGCCGCAATCCACCCCGGCGCGCTTTGACGCAGGGTTTGCAAGGCGCTTATCCCACTGGCTTTGTCCTCAATCACAATCCCGCGCAAGAGTCCATCCATATTCCAGCGTTCAGCCTGGATAACAATTTCCTCCGCCAGACGTGGAAAAGCCCATTTTCCCCAAATCACCTCTCTAAGAAATGCCTTGCCGTTCATCAGCACTTCCATCACCACCATCGAGCTGAAATCATTCTCCTGCCCGTCCTTCAAAGCGGTATCCCAGCTTAAATAACGGGAGCCTACTCGGGAGCGAGCCCGGCTCAGCTCCACCCGGTTCTTTCCGCGCCACCACTCAGCCAGGTAAATGGTTCCGCCAATGGGCATCGGCAGCTGAGCGTACTGACCAGCGTAAGCGCGTTCCCCCAAATTTGCCCGGGCGGCGGCATTCTCGCGTTCCCCAAACCGACCGGCCCAGAGCAACTCGGCGGGTTTGCTTCGCGGATCCTTCCAAGCCGGTCGATTGGCAGGCGGAGTGTAAGCGCCGGCGCGATACTCAGCCGGCAGGCACAGATGCTCGTAGCGTTCCCCACCCTGCTCCATCTTTGCGAGCAAATGTCCGGTTAGATCATTCTCATGTAATCGTTGCATGATGATGATCCGGCGAACCTGCCGCGGATCGTTTGCCCGGGTTGTGATCGCCTGATCAAAAATCTCATTCACTTTCTGGATAGCGGCGGGATTGTCCGCGTCTTGAGCCCGTAAAGGATCATCAACCACTAACACATCACCACCCTCCCCGGTCACCGCGGAATTGAAACTGAACGCCAGTCGGCTGCCGCCGTGGTCATTTTCGTAACGCGCTTTCCGATTCTGGTCCCCGCACAGATTGAATCGATCGCCAAAGCGCTCTTTAAACCAGGGACTTTGGATCAAACGCCGGCTTTTAAGAGCGTCTCTGGTAGCTAACGGCAAGGCGTAGCTGCCGGTCAGCCAACGGGTCTCAGGAGCTCGCAGCCAGCTATAAACCGGCAGAAAGACGGAAACCAGCAGGCTCTTCATATGGCGCGGGGGGATATTGATGATCAGATTATTGATCTCGAGATTTAAGACCGCCTCGAGGTATTCACACATTAATCCAATGTGCCAATTGTCACAATAAGGGGTACCGGGCTCCACCACCCGCCAAGCCAAACGGGTAAACCAACCCAATCCGCGGGATGCCAATTCAGCCTCAATTTGAACCAGGATTTCGGATTTGGGTTGGGATCGATTCATAAATGATTATAATTAGACAAATTTTTTCTAAACTTGGAGGCGGCATGTCAGAACAAAAATTTTTACTTATCGTTAATGATGGACCTTATGGCAATGAGCGGCCATACAATGCCTTGAGGTTAGCAATGAACCTCGTTAAAAGAGAAGAAGCCAAGGTTCGGATTTTTTGATGGGGGACGCGGTACTTTGCGCTCACAAAAACCAATCTACCCCCCAAGGTTATTACAATCTAGAAAAGATGATCAGATACGTGCTCGTCAAAGGCGAGGTTGCGACCTGAGGTACGTGCCAGTCAACCCGAGGTCTCGGGCAAGAGTTGATTATCGAAGGTGTACAGGTAGGAACAATGGCGACCCTTACTGATTGGAATCTCGACGCGGACAAGGTATTAGTTTTTTAAACCTCCCTTCCAAATTGTCCACGGGTTAAGGACAAGTTCCCTCGCTTTCTTTTGTGTCAGGCTTGGCAG
>DATMWA010000039.1:0-2066 GCA_035562755.1 Anaerolineales bacterium | reverse complement strand
CCATCCAGTTTTGTTCTTTCAGGTTTTTAGCAAGGCCGCGCAAAATCACAATTTTCTCCCGGCAATTTCACGCAGATTTTTGTTTAGTTTTGGGTTGTAAAATTCCAGGTCAGCAATGACTGTTTCAACATCCGCAAATCGGAACTGCAAGGCCGGGACCAACTCTACTTTTGATCGTAAGGAAGTCGCTGCGGCACTGCTTTTTTCCGCGGGCACATCCAGCGTGCAGTCATAATCCAGCGATTTAACAATGAGAACGTAATCGAGTGGTTCCACAAAGCGGTCACCACATTGTTTAAGCAAGGCATGCTGTACATCTTTGGAAACCGATTTGCGAAAAATCTCCCGATATTCGGATTTTTGACCATCCCTACTGACTTCATCAAACAAGGTAGATGTATAGATCTCAACGGCTGTTTTACGCAAGGTTTGATCGGATATTAAATCAATCGAGCCGGTAGATATCATTTCATCATAGGTTGCCCGTTGCCTCACATTGTATTTGTATTGACTGGCTCGGTAAGCGCTGATTACGAACTGCTCATCGGTCATCTCGGCTTCGCCATCCAACACGGAAAGCACTCTTTCGGCATTGGCCAGAATATCCTTGTTGTATAAAATCAAATATTCATAACCCCAGGCTTCGCCACGCAGATCTGTTTTAAGACGCTCTGTAAACACCGCTGACTTTTTATTGATCTCGCGTTCGACATTCCAGTTGCTCACTTGAATACCCACGAACACACCAAGCACCACGATGCAAAAATCAATCGCTATGGCGGTCCATTCTTGTTTTTTCACGTGTTGAATTACGCGACGAAGGATCATGGGCTCTCGCTTCCTTTTTTGCCCAAGTATTTATCAATGTCAGCTAACAGTGCTAGTGCCTGCTGTTTCTGGGCTTCGGTATCACCAAGGTGTATGGCTGCCCATTCTCGGACGGTGCGTAAATACGCTGAATACTCCGCATTGCCGCGCACGACAGCTATGAGTTTTTGTTCATCCATTTCCGTAAACGTCGACAGACCGAGTGAATAGCCTATTTTAACGCCATCGTTGCGGATGACCCGGAGCATATTCTGAATGCTGATTAGATCGTCCATATCGGCATAGTATTTCTGGATCTGCCGGCCAATTTTCCGATTACGGATCGACTGCATGCCGCCGGCTCCGATAAGCGCCTCAAAACCCGTACGATTGCCATCTGAAATGCGGACGAGATTGGCGTGGGTAATCAAAATATTACGGTCCGATGGCTGAACAGGAATTCCAACCGGGATATCGTAAACATCGCCACTCGAGAATTTCAAACGGCTAGGCCGTGAAACACCCCTAGTTTCACCTAAAATTATGTCTACCGAGCTGATACGCTGCAAAGCGGATTTTTCTATCTTCTCGAAAATGGCTATGTCAGCGTGCAGGTCTTCGGCAATTTCTTCCAAATGGCGTCTTTCCGCGTTTCGGTCGGCACGGTCTTCATTCCAATTCGCCACCTGAATGCCGATGAACACACCCACCACTACAATCACCAGATCAATCCAGATCGCGGTCCATTCCTGTTTCTTCACGTGCTGGATGACGCGGCGCAGGATCATTGGCTTCTCCCGGCGATTTCACGCAGATTATTCAGAAGCACTGGGCTATAGAATTCCAGGTCGGATATTGCTGTTTCAATATCCGCAAAACGGTACTGCAAAGCTGATACTAGTGCTGGATTAGCCCGTAAAGAATTTGCGGCAGCACTTATTTTATCCGCCGGTACATCCAGCTTGCATTCATAATCCAAGGATTTGATTATCTTCACATAATCAAGCGGTTCTACGAAGCGATCCCCGCATTGTTTGAGCAATGCACGCTGTACATCTTTGGAAACCGATTTGCGAAAAATCAACCGATACTCCGATTTCTGTCCATCGGCACTAACATCATCAAATGTTTTAGATGTGTAGATCTCAATGGCTGTTTTACGCAAGGTTTGATCGGATATCAAATCAATCGAACCGGTAGAGATCATTTCATCATAGGTTGCCCGTTGCCTAAGATTGTATTTGTATTGACTGGCTCGG
>DATMWA010000038.1:0-36331 GCA_035562755.1 Anaerolineales bacterium | reverse complement strand
CCGCTTTTCTAGATCGTTTTGGTGAGCTATACTGAGATACGCATCCATGGCTTCGCACACCCGCCTGGCCAAATTGCGCCGGGGTGTTGTTTGAATGAAACGTATGAAATTGTTATCCACTCCTGGATAAAGAGTGAAATGGATGGAGAGCACGAGCTTTTCTCTTGCTCGTTTTGATTGGATCGACATTTGCGACCTCCTTCATAAGGTTTGGCCGCACCTGTGCGAATTCGAGAAAAACGGGAATGCTGCGAAATTTTTGTGAGTTACCAAAAAAACGTGCAAAAAACGTGCAAAACGTGTAGATTTAGTGCCAAAAATGGATTTCCTGGACGCTTTTTACCCCCATATATGCTACCTCACATACTCTATTCCCCCACATATACGGCATGGACTCCCCAGGACGGTTCTTCGGATCAGTAGGTTGCGAGTTCGAATCTTGCCGAGGGCGCTGTCCTGGCTGTTCTTGACCGAACAGCCAATTTTTTTTATTTATATAAATGGCAATTTTGGCTAATTGCGATAAGTTGAAATTTTGTTCTATTTGCGGACGATGATTCGTTTTTTAATTTTTTTGCACTTCAAAATTTAGAAACCATCTAAATGGATGATTCAAAGGATGAAAGTTGGTTGTGCACTTTGTCAAACCAAACTATCAGATCTTCAGCCTGACTGCCTAAAATTTTCTTTATGGCTTGTTTGTAGGCTGAGAAAAAAACCTCCAATAACTCCTGGGGTAAATTATCTTTTTTTATTAAATCTCTCGACCATTCCACCTCTTCACGGAGTAGGTCTAGATCCTCAAAGACCAACGCAGAGAGAATATCACGCGATAAATGGTTTGAGGCGTTATTAAAAACATCATTGGGGAGTTTTACTTGAACTTGGTTCCGAAGGTTTTTCAAGGCTTCCAGCTCAATTAAGGCACTTTTATCCTCAAACTCAACCAGCAATTTTTCATACTTCCCGCTTTGCTTCCAGTCAGAAATCTTCCAGAAGGGGCTGTTGATGCTTTGCTCAACCACGGATACCGCGGTATCGATTGATTCTCCCAAAAATGCACCAGGAAATTTTTGCCGCAGGCTAGAGTGAAGATTAAAAATTCTTCCACCATAAGCAAAACGAACTTTTTGCTCCTCCACTTGTTTGCCAAATTGGAAGAGTTCTACGGACGTAGATAGTTGAAATGACGCTCCGATTACCAGCGCAGGCCTGGTAGAGTTGATTGTTTCCCTAAGTTGTTCGTATGGAACACTTGCCCCCAGATAAATTACATTCCAACCGCGATACTTTAAAAAGAGGGTTATTAATAATAATGAAAAAACATGCGTTTCACCCGACGCGCTGCCGATTAATATGGTTTCTGCTCGAATTGGACGAGGTGCCGCAAAAATTAGTGATTGAACCTGACGGGTCGCGATCTCCGAGGCAAAATGTTCTTGCTGAACAGAAGCCTTCCCTTCATACCATCGGGAACCAATTTCAGCCAAGCCCATTTGGAGGATGGACATGCAAACCAGTTCAACCGGAAACCGCGCAAAGGCCTGGCGCAGCACCACGTCAGTTTCCTCTTCATTAAATTTCAGGCATGCCTCCACCCACTCCATCCTGAATCGTGACAGGGAGTCAGTCGGGTCTTCCGGTTGGACGGATGATTCAGAAATCTGGGTGATCGGTGCTTGTCCATTGTCGGATTCACGTTGGCGCCAAAGTTCAACGGCCTGGCTTATCCGCATTCCTTCTTTCTGCCTATCCAACAACCACTTGATCGTTTCTATGTCGTAATCAGAAAATAAGCGATGCCCGCCCTTGCTTCGATTTGGTTTTGGAAAGTCATATCGTCGCTCCCAAGCCCTAAGGGTATCTTCCTTGATCCCTGTTTCCCGAATCACCGAATTGATATTGTAAATGGGATGTTTGTCAAATTTTCGTTCACTCATTTTTATATTGTACCTTCTTTTTGTAAAGATATTTTATACATATCCATCAATCTTGTCAATATTTCTGTACATTATCTTGACAATTTCTCTACATTACTGTATTATTAGACAATAGAAAGGAATTGAAATGGCAATTTACCTCAGCTTTAAAGAAATTTGGCGGAACAAGGGAAGATTTTTTCTTTTCAGCCTTGTCATTGCGCTCATTGCCCTCCTCGTCTTGTTCACGGCCGCCCTCGGTGAGGGATTAGCATCCGCGAACAAAGAGTATCTTGAAAAAATTGACGCGGATCTCTTGGTATTCCAGTCTGATACTAATCTCTCTACTCTTGAGAGTCGTTTGGATTATTTGAAGGCAAAACGCCTTTCACGCTTGCCTGAAGTTTCTTCTGCCGGCGCGATTGGCTTTTCCAATGTCAAATTAATATCAGGAACCAACGATGAAACCACGAATATATCTTTTATTGGTGTTGAGCCCGGTAAACCAGGTTCACCTTTCCCAATTGAAGGCCAAAACATCGCTGAAACTCGGGCAGATACCGTCTTGATTGACAAAAGAATTCAGGAAATTACGGGCGCGGAGGTCGGCGATACAATCACCATTAAATCAACCCTCGGAACCGATTTTGAATATTATGTATTAACTGTAGTTGGAATCACTGATGGTCAACAGTATTTCTTTCAACCTTCCATATTCGTTTCCCTCAATACATGGGACAAATATCGACCAAAGCAATCCCTAACCCAAGGCTCATCTCAACCGGTGACCAATGTAATAGCCATTAAATTAACAGACCCATCCAAAGCCGAGGAAATGAAAACCCTACTCCCTACTTTGGTTGATGATATAGAACTTGCTGATATAAAAACCGCATACGAATCAGCTCCAGGTTACGCCGCCCAGCAAGGTACTTTGAATACGATCAAAGTTTTTACATTCCTGATTGGCGCCCTGGTGATCGGTGGTTTTTTTCAAATTCAAACTCTCCAGAAAGTTCCACAAATTGGAATGCTCAAGGCTATTGGGCTCGACAATCCAACTGTCGCGATAGCTTCTCTGACTCAAATAATCTTAGTCTCAGTAATTGGAATCTTCATTGGAACCCTGGCAACATATTTGCTTACAATTGGAATTCCTTCCGGGGTACCAATTCTCTTAAGTGGTGACGCGGTAATGATCGCGATTGTATCCCTTATGTTAATCGGTCCAATCGGTGGAATGGTTTCGGTACAGCTTGCCATAAAAATTGAACCTCTTAAAGCCTTGGGAATGTAAGGAGTAAAAATGACAGAAGCAATTTTAGAAACAAAAAATGTTATAAAAGAATATAAAACCAATAACTTGTCAGTTACAGCTGTGGATAATGTCTCATTTACGATCAATGCGGGTGAGTTTGTAGCGTTGGTCGGTCCAAGCGGATCAGGTAAGACTACCATGTTGGCTCTGCTCGCCACATTGCTCCGCGCCACTGAAGGAAGTCTGATGATTGACGGGAACGAACTCGGAGCAATGAGTGACAAACAAAGAACTGATTTCCGTCGAAAAAAAATCGGTTTCACTTTTCAAGCGAATAACATGGTTCCGTATTTGAATGCGATCGAAAATGTGGAATTGATGTTGCGAATGAATAAAATGTACAACTCAAAGACAGCACAGAACGCTAAAGATTTACTCGACCGCTTAGGTCTTGGCGACAGGATGAAAAATTTGCCAGCTCAGTTATCAGGCGGACAACAACAGCGAGTCGCGATTGCCCGATCACTTATTCATGAGCCTAGTGTTGTATTGGCAGATGAACCTACAGCCAGCTTGGATACCGAAAGGGCAAATCAGGTTGTTCAAATCTTTGCTGAATTGATTCATGAAGGTGATCGCGCTGGGATCATGGTTACCCATGACTTGCGAATGTGCAAATATGTTGATAAAGTTATTAAAATGGTTGACGGTAAAATCGAGCAAATCATCACCGATTCATCTGAAATTCATTTAATCGCTGGAGAACAGATTTCCAATTCGAAAAGTCGAATTTCGGAGAATATTTCCCTGACGCAACAAATCCAATTCGCTCAACCAAACAATGCATTTCTTTCACCACTAACCAGTTTCTAATTGGAGGACCTTATGATCCGGATCGTAACAGATTCAACTTGTGATTTGGAAAAAGAAACAATAGAAAAACTTAATGTTGAAGTTCTGCCATTAAATCTTGTTCTTGATGGAAAAACTTACCGCGATGAAATTGATATTTCAAGACAGGAATTTTATGAACGTTTACCAGACTGTAAAGAACATCCTACTACTTCACTACCTAGCTTAGGTCAAATCGAGGAAGTTTATCGTAAAGTCAACGAGGTCGAAGGAACTGAAATTATATCGATCCATATTTCGGAAACACTAAGTGGGACCGTTAATACCATTCAATCCGCGGCTAAGAATTTTACAGAAGGTTTAGTAACCGTAGTTGATGGTGGTCAATTGTCCATTGGTACAGGTTTTCAGGTCGAATTGGCTGCGGAAATGGCTAAACGTGGTGAGAATTTAGCTACTATTCTTGCGGCTCTAAATTCTTTAAGAGAACGAATATTTGTAGCGGCCGCTCTGGACGGAATGGAATATCTACGACGGAGTGGCAGGGTAAATGGAATTGTTTCAGGGATCGGTTCTATCATCAAATTAAAGCCCCTGTTAACTATGTACAATGGAATTGCCAAATCAGAAATTGCCCGGACAAGGCGAGGTGCTTTCAGAAAATTGGAACAACTATTGCAATCCCGATTACCTATTGAAAGGTTGGTCATCTTACATTCCAACGCGTCACAAGACGGGCTTAAAGAGTGGATCCAGATTGCAACCTCGGTCACCGGGTTGGAAAATTTCCCGATCATCAATATCACTCCTGTTATAGGGAACCATATCGGCCCTGGCGCTATTGGCTTTGGCTTGATACAAGCAACACAAAAATAAATATTTTTTAGGAGAATTTAATGAAAACATCCTTAATTGGAATTGGATTAGCGCTCGCGATTACATTGCTCATTGGTTGGGGAGCGAGTGTGGGTGGTGTTACGATCGGAGGTCAAATACCTGCGGCTTTGATGGTCTTTTTCGTAGCCTTCCTCATTCAATGGATTGCTTTTATTCCCGCTTTTCTTTTAAAAACAGAAAAATTTTATGATCTTACCGGGGGTATTACTTTTATTACAGTTATCTGGTTAGCCTGGATAATGATTCCATCCGCGCCATTGATTAACACCATTTTCGCTTTAATGATCTCAATTTGGGCATTAAGACTTTCAACCTTTTTATTTTCTAGAATACACAAAGCCGGAGCTGACACCAGATTTGAAGAAATAAAGAAATCCTTCTTTCGGTTCTTACTCACGTGGACATTACAAGGAACCTGGGCCGCACTTTCTGCTGGTCCAGCCATAGCTGTACTTACTTCCAATAAGTCACCCAATTTTCCATTGCTATCTTGGATCGGAATTGGAATCTGGATACTGGGTATTGGATTCGAAGTAATCGCGGATCTTCAAAAAAGTGAATTTCGAAAAAATCCGAATAACAAAGGAAAGTTTATCCAAACAGGGCTTTGGGCAAAATCCCGGCATCCAAATTACTTTGGAGAATGGTTCTTATGGTTTGGTTTAACTATATCCGCCATTCCCTTCTTGCAAGGTTTCCAATTCGTTACACTAATCTCGCCCATCTTTGTCTATTTTCTATTGACTAAAATTAGTGGTGTTCCATTGCTTGAAAAGCAGGCCGATGAACGCTGGGGGGATCAACCAGATTATCAGGAATACAAAAAGCGGGTCCCAGAATTTTTTCCACGTTTTTTCTAAATTAAAAAACCCGTCAATTTCTAGTTAACTAGAAATTGACGGGTTTTTTAATTCGAGATTAGGTGCCTAAAATAGAAGCACGTAAAACGTAATCAAAATCAAATTTGCCAGAGGATAGTAGCTGGCGCGATCAAACAAGAATGCCGCTTTTCTTCCATCCCCTTTATGCCGCCAAAGGTCAATCCCTGGAACAATTAACAAATAAATTCCAACAATTACGGTAAGAATTGGATACCAAATAGATAGGGAGAGATTAGAAACGGAAGGAAGGAAAGCGCTCACAATGACCGTTAATGTAAGCATGCTAAGCCCAATCAATCCCGCTTTTTTGGGTCCAAACACCAATGGAATGGTGACAGCATGAACACGTTTGTCTTCTTCGATATCATTCCAATCCGCGGCAATATTCTGTCCCCCGATTTCCCAGAATAAAACCCAAGCAAACACAAGCAAAACCTTCCAGAGTTCGGGTGATTGATCGACAACAAATATGGCCGAAATCGGTCCACTGGATTTTACGAGTCCGCTTACCAATGTCCGCCAATAAGTAACTTTTAGCAGACGAACATAGAGAATTTCCAAACCAAACGCGCTGAGTAAGATTAGATCAATTACTGGGTTCAAAAAATAAGAGCCAGCCAAACCAATGACTGCCCAAAAAAGAAACCAAAGAAAACCACTTCGATACGATAACTTATTTTGTGCGAGTGGGTAGCGTAAGTCAGATGATTCAACGGAATATCCAGCATTCATACCATCCTTGTATTTCTCCTTGTCAACGGAGAAACCTGCCAGGTCATTTAAAGCATACGTAGCTGTGTACGCCGCGAATGCGGTGATGATGGATAGGATAATTGTATTGAGTGATGGATATTGTCCCAACCAAAGTACCGCGACGAAGGCTGGATTTGCGATATCTAAAACGCCATGTGTGGTGCGGGATAGGGCAAAAAAACGGTTCAAAACTTAGCTCCAACCTGATTACGGTTTTGTGAAACGCATCATGTAATTTACATCTTCTTTATTATATGCAACTTTAAAACGGTCAAATATTGGGTTGTACATCAGACTTGCGGTTTGGTGAAAGTTTAAACCTGCCCCACGACCCCATGCCTTCATTTCAGAAGGACGTATTAACATGGAATATGAATGGGTACCTTTGGGTAGCAACCCAAGAATGTATTCACCGGCGATGATCGCGAAGAGATAGGCTTTTGGAGTTCGATTGATGGATGAAAAAACAGCCAATCCACCTTTTTTGAGTAATCCTGAACAATCTTTCACTATCTGCGCAGGGTCAGGTACATGCTCCAGCATCTCCATGCAGGCTACCACATCATAAGTTTCTGGCTCAACTTTCAACAGCTCTTCTATTTTTACCTCACGGTAGTTAATTTCCAGTCCGCCCTTCTCAGCATGAGCCCTGGCAGCAGCCAAGGATTCCCGAGATAAATCAATACCAGTGACTTCCGCCCCCATTGCCGCTAAAGACTCGGATAAGATTCCTCCTCCACATCCAACATCCAGAACTTTTTTCCCTTTCAAATCGACCATCTCGCTGATAAATGTCATCCGAAGCGGATTGATAGTCTGCAATGTTCCCATTTCGCCATCCGGATCCCACCAAATATCAGCGACATCATCGAATTTCTTTATTTCACGATCGTCAACATTATTATTAGGCATAATCAAACGCTCGGTGATGACTTAATTCGACTCTTGCCAAGTCAATTTCTTCCCTGCTAATATCATTTACAAATTGGCAATTTCCAATTCCATTTGGCAGAGGTACTCTCTGAAAACCATTGCGATGGTAAACCCGCTCGTTAAGTGATTCGAACAAGAATTCAGTTTCCAACAACGAATAATCCAGCTTATATCCTAAACTGTTTACCAAGCGCATTACTCTTTCAACATCTGAGTTGTGCATAAAACCCCTAAATTTTGACATTTGAACTGATAAAAGCATATCCAACAAAACAGCCTCACCATGCAACAAATGCGATTCATGACGAGTCTCCAATCCATAACTGAAGGTGTGCCCAAAATCTACTTTCCTTGCAAGCTCATCTTCATACAAATTTGGTTCTAATTCTTCAAGCATGTCTGAGATTGCAAGATCAAGAAGATCTTTACCTTTTTCATTTTGAAAATGATCATCAACACATGTATGTCCACAAATTTCAAGTTTGTTAAAAAGTACCTCGTCTTTGATTAACCCGATTTTAATAATTTCCGCTGCCCCATTCAGGACATGACGTTTCGGCAAAGAACGCAAAAACGCTCGGTCGAGAAAAACTTTGAGTGGCGGCTCGAACCCACCCAACCTATTTTTGTGTTCGTTAAAATTAATCCCATTTTTAATCCCAATCGCTGCATCAACATAACCCATTAGAGTAGTGGGAATTTTAATATGAGGAACACCTCTCCGGTAAGTGCCCGCAACAAACGCGGCTACATCAGTAAGAACTCCTCCACCGATCGCTATGATTGGTTCATCTCTTCTATGGATTGGAAAATTTTCCAGTTCATTAGCTATACGAAAATATTGAGAAATGGTTTTGTGTGCTTCACCGCTCTCGACAACACAAAAGCGCGATACTATACCATGATGCTCGAAATAATCTTGAATTCTCTTCCCATATTCTGAATTTACATTTTCATCGATCACCACAAAGCGATGATTATGCTCTCTCTTGTTTGGAAACAAGATTTCTGTATTACTGAAATTAAACAAATCCTTTTGCCCAATAATCTCGTATCGGACAATTTTCTTTGTTTGAACGGTCCAACGATTTTCTCCCATAATCATACAATTCTTTTCCAATTTTTCTGTTCGCTTAACACCCTTCTTGCCAATTCCTGAACCAATCCCAAGTCATGGTTTTTATAATTTCCACATTGTTCGATATTACGAAATGGCACATCTTTCGCGCTCAGGATATTATTCAACACCTTTTCAAACACATCTTCAATGACTTGGGCTCTACCCTCATTCAATAAGATCAGGTAGAATCCGGTTTGACAACCCATCAAACCGATTGAGATAAAATTATTTGGCAAATATCGTAAAAACCCTTCCAAAAGAAAATGCTCAAAGGAATGCATTTCTGTTGTTGATAAAAAGCTACCGTTTGGCTCATTGATCCGAAGATCAATCGCGTAAACGATGTCACCCTTTGAACCAGGGTTTGCAGAACGTAATTTGATGTGCGGTGCTTTTAATAATCGATGATCCAACTCACCAACTGTGTTTGGATCCCATCCAAGTTCTCGATAATCTACCATGCTAGTCTCCGATGTTATTAGGATAGATTCTATTAATCAAACAAATTGGGATAAATGAGTTAGGCTGTCATCCAATGCTTTTTTCCAGGATTTTACATGATGGTATAGTTCAACTGATCCGTACCCTTCAAAACCATTATTGACCAAGGCCGCAAAACTATTCTTAAAATCCAAAGTCCCTAATCCGGGTATTTCGTGAAAATGGACGACTCCTGTTAAAGAATTCGCGACCATTCTGTCCATGTACAATTTTCCATTTTCAGTTTTTGTCGATCGTAAATATATAATGATCGGTCTCGCCCCTTCAAGGACATCATAACTTAACCCAGGAACGGAAATCGCATAGACGAAGATTTCATCATCAAATCCAGAATTACCGCAATAAAGGTCGTTATATCTAACCAATTTCGCTTCACAATTCACCTTGGCTTTGATTAATATTTCTTGAATCCTGCGCTCTTTCAGCGTATTTAAGGAATCCTGAAAAAAGAAAACCGGATTTTCGGGATCGACGAAGAAATAATCATTCGTGTCAGGGAAGTAAATTAAGGTTCTAGCGAAATTAAAATCATAATTTAATTCCGGTGAAAACTCTTTTAGTTTGAGATTAAAGCCTAATTGAGAATCGGATATGTGAAGATATTTAGTGTAAGGCGCCGCTTTGGCGAGTGCTTGAACATAATCGTTCTCAGAACAATACGCGTGAAGAATATCAATATGCATTCTAAATTTCGGGGAATCTACGGCTCGAATGAGCTCCAAACCTTGTTCCATTGTTTCAATAAACATTCCAGGCTCTGGCTCGATGGTCAGGGTAATATCTTCCTGATCATGAATATCCGCCAAACAATCATTGATTGAACCTACCAATAATTCGAATGGGTTATGTTGTGGATTGTGGATGTGTTCATCTCTGATAAAACCACTACCGAAAGACACTATCGGAACATCCAATTGGCGGGCGACTTTAATTCCCCTTTTTATCAAGTCTATTCTACGTTTACGTCCCGCTAATTCTATGCTCATCAGCGATGGTTCGTGTGGTCGTGAGGGAGTGAAGAAATGGCTGGCTGTCGCGACACAGGCAGCTTTGGTTTTCGATCGCGCGAGTTTGTTCCTCACATTCTCTAAATCATCCTCAGAAATATTAAAAGGGTTGAATTGATCACGATGAAAGGAGAGTTCAATTCCTGGGTAACCCGCATTTTCGACTTCTTCAATCGCGCGCAGAAAGGGCAAATCGGTTAAACCGAAGGTACTGTAGCCTAATTTGATCATATATTCTTTTGATTGGAGATTTTCTGATAATTATAACATTTTAAGTTGATCAACTTCGAATGTGATAATTAAAAAATTATCACCCCTCTTAACTCAATAAAATCCATCAGTAAATGGAAATCTTCAGCTGTATCGTTGTTTTATTTGATTCTTCTTCCCACTTCAACTACTTAATCACCATCACTTAAAAAAATAACTTATCAAAACTCCTAAGCACCAAATACTGGTTGTTTAATGGTAATCAAACTAAAAAACTACCTGAAAGAGTAGTTTTGATCGATTTGGCAATCGGGATAATTTTCATTAAAGCCGGGGCGGGATATTTGGTTGCCAGTAATTTGTAAAAGCATTAATGGGTTTTGGCTCAACAATTACCTATTCACCCAATAGGATTTTTAAATTAAAACAAAGCTTTTAAATTTACAACACTATCCCTTATTTATAGTCCGGAAATTTGATATGGCAGACATGAGCCCTAACAAACAACCAGGTGAATCTGAATTCGTTGGAAGATTTTCCTTCGGTTTTTTTGAAAGCGTTGGTATCAAACCGACCGATTTCCATGCATGCACTACCGCGTTTTGTTCCAAACTACCAAATCCAAAAAGATCACCCGCGAAAAAGGCAGTCAAATCTGCCGCGTCTTGGAATTGGCTATCCTCGCGTAAACCACCGATTAAGGTCTTATACCAGATCAATCCAGTTTTTTCCCATGCATACCCGCCAATCTCTATCGCCGCAAGGGAAAAGGCTCGATTTGGAATTCCCGAGTTAATGTGCACCCCTCCATTGTCAGATGAGGTTGAAACATAATCACGTAGATGACCTGGCTGTGGATCCTTGCCGAGAATTGGATCATCATAGGCACTGCCCGGTTCGATCATCGAACGAATACCGCTCGCGCTAACATTCTCTGAGAACAATCGGGAACCGATTATCCAGTCAGATTCCAAGACAGTTTGTTTGTATTTATATTGCTTTACTAAAATTCCAAAGACGTCCGAAATTGATTCATTGAGCGCACCGGTATCTTGCCAGTAAGTGAGATTTGCCTCATTCTGGCTTACTCCATGGGTTAGTTCATGGGCTATGATTTCAACCGACCGAGTAAATCGATTAAATATTCTCTCTTCCGGTTGCATGTCCTCATCGCCGTCCCCATAGACCATTTGTCTACCATCCCAAAAAGCGTTATCATAACTTTCCTGGTAATGGACGGTGGATTCAAGTTTCAACCCTCTATCATCTACTGAATCTCGCTGATAAATATCGTGAAAAAGATCCCAGGTATCACCGCAACCATCATACGCTTCGTTCGCGGAAATATCTCTAACAGGAGGATCTCCCTCCTTCCTTATAATCAGCCCAGGCAGAGTTAATCCATTTGCAGCGCTATAAACAATTCTCTCTTTTTTCCCTTCACCTTTTATTGTAGAAGGAAACATTTTGGCTACATTGGCAATTCCAATTCTTCTTCCACGCAATTGTTCGGTGGAGACCATTGTCATTACCGCCTTTTTGGAAGAGTAGCTGGAACCTTTTTCTGCGATATTCTTCAGCATATGCGGCGGAATAATGCAGTTGATTGGCTGATGACACATGCTTATTCCCCTAAACCTTTATTTCGTCCTTTAACAAACCAACAATTAAGTTGACCGCGTTCTCAACATCACCCATATCCACCATCTCAACGGTTGAATGTACATAACGACATGGAATCGAAATACAACCAGAAGGAATACCTGATCGGGTAACCTGTATAGCCCGCGCGTCAGTACTTCCCGCAATTAATACCTCTCTTTGATATGGAATTTTATCTTGTATTGCGCGGGATTCCATCCATTTGACAATTTTTTGATCAGCGGTCATCCAAAAATCCTTAATCTTTATCGCCGGACCATTTCCAAGGTGAACATCAATGATTTTGTTATTCGGTGTGTCGCCGGTCATGGTTACATCAATCGCGAAGGCAAGATCAGGCTCAATTCCAAAGGCGGCGGTACCCGCTCCTCGAGTTCCAACTTCTTCCTGGCAGGTGAATACGAAATATAAATCATTTTTTGGCTGGCGAAGTTTCTTGATAGCCGCGATCGCGATGGCGACACTAATCCGGTCATCCATGCTTTTTGCCACTACTCGTTTTCCCATATCCACAAAGTCGCCGATAAAACAGCCTACATCACCAATCTGGATTGGATTTTCTTCTTTTGACAATCCAACATCGATAAAGAATTTGTCAAAACCAGGCTGATCAAGTTTTGTGCCAGGTTCCATGCCCACAACACCGATTAAGCCATTTGCGAATTTGACCCTTGCCGCGGGTAGATATGCCGGAAAGAGTACGCCAACTTGAGTAAAGCGAATAAAGCCCTTCTCATCAACATGTGTAACCATAATACCAATTTCATCCATGTGAGCAGCAACCATAACCTTCTTTTTTTCTTTTATGTCAAGGCTGCCCTGAATGATTACAACCAGATTACCGAGGGGATCAACTTTGTAACCGGAATAATAACCATCAAGTTCATTGATAATAATTTGCCTCAAGCCATTTTCATATCCGGATGGTCCACAAGCCTCAGTTAATCGTTTGATTAGTGCCTTCATTTTTGATCCTCTCGGTTAGTTAACAATAGTAGGATGAAATTTTTTTAAACCAGCGTCAATTAGAGCTATCGTACCTTCCCAGTCGGAAATTCGGGAAGCTGAAATCGGTGAATGAGTTGATCTATGTGGAACAGAAATGCTGATGGTAGGAATACCTGCATTCGATAAATGTATCGCACCGGCATTTGTCCCACCTCCACCAGGTTGACGGAATTGGAAATTTATCCCCTCTGCCTCTGCGGTCTTAGCAAAAAAGTTGATCATGCGATGGTCATAAAGTGTTCCACTATCCAACGTGTAAATTGCCGGTCCTTTCCCAAGTTTCGTATTATAAAAAGTATTTTCTTGGTCATCGAACGTGGGTTGATCGTAAGATGGGGTTGCGTCCACCACAATCGCGGCATGAGGATTAACAGCTTTCGCGCTAACTTTTGCTCCGCGCAAACCAATCTCCTCCTGTACGGTGAAGGTGAAAAATATATCCAGGTTGGAGTAATTTTGTTTTGCGAGTTGAATCAGGGTCGCGATCCCGATACGATCGTCAATCGCCTTAGAGAAAACGGTTTTATCATTCGCCCGGAATTTTACTCCGAAACCTGCCCTGGTTCCTGGTTCTATCGCTGAGTTCCCGCCGGTATCAATTTTCAAGCCATCGAAAGCAATCGGATTCTTTCGTTCTGATGGGCTGGCAAGATGAATCGGTTTCGAGGAGATGACACCCGGAATTTTATTTTCTCCAATCAGCACCTTTAAACCAGGCAAGATCCGATCATCAATTCCGCCCACTTTTTGAAAAGCGTAGAATCCATCCCCATCATGATTCACAATCATGAACCCAACCTCATCCATATGGGCATCGAGAAGCAGTCGAGGTTTCCCCTCATTTAATTTTGATTTTCTGGCGATTAAGTTTCCCATTGAGTCTATGTGAACATCATCCACATAATCCTTAATTTCCTTGAGAATAATGTCTCTCACTTCTTTCTCTCCGCCGGAAACCCCAATCGCGTCGCAGAGTTTTTCGAGTAGAACCAGGTCAACTTTCATTCTCGATCTCCCAGGAAATTTTTTCAAGTGTTTTTACATTCAGTGAGGTGATAAAACATCCAACTAATCGACAAGCACGCTCAATATCATTTAAGGACGCGACCTCAGACCCGGAATGCATATAACGCACAGGGATTTCAATAAGTAAGGTCGGTATTCCTTCCCTCGCTATCTGCACTGCATAAGCATCGGTACCGCTATGAGTAGGTAATATTTCCATAGAATAAGGAATCTCAAATCGATCAGCTACTTTTTTTGCCAATTCCACCAATTTTGGGTGGAGATTTGGACCATAGCCGATGGTGATCCCCTTGCCTACTTCAAAGGTTTGCCAATCTGATGAGCCGGGTCCTTTTCCAAAGGTCACGTCGAGAACGATAGCAATGTCTGGATTAATCTCATATGTCGCGGTGATCGCCCCGTTAAAATTTTCCTCCTCGCCGGTAGTGGCAACGCAGTAAACATCCCAATCCTTCGAAATTTCCTTCGTATCATGCATGAAAGCGGTAACCGCCGCAACTGAAGCCCGGTTGTCCAATGAATGCCCACAAACCAATTTTGAATTTAACTCAAAGGGTTTGGTATTGAATGCGACAACATCTCCTATATTTACTTTTTCCTTTAATTCTTGATTGGTTAGACCGACATCGATCAACATTTTATCCAAAGGGATTAGACCCTCTTCGTCACCAGGTTTTAAACTTTTAGGATGTGGCAAACTGATGAAGCCCTCAATTGGTTCGGGAATTTCCCTTCCTTTAGAAGCATAAACAGTTACCGGTAAACCAGGAATTACTCGATCATCAATCCCACCAGCCTTGGCACATTGAATAAAATCACCTCTAATCGAACGAACTACCATGCCAATCGCGTCCATGTGAGCCGCAATCATGACCTTACTCTTTTTGCTTCCGTCAGATTGGAGTCCTTTTGAAGCGATCAGCGCTCCTGTTTTTCCAACATTTGTTTCAAACCCTGCCAAATTCCACTCGGTTCTTATCCGCTCTCGGATTGGGTCCTCAAAACCTGTTACACCAGGCAAATCGATCAATTCAAATAGAAACTCTTTTAGATTATGCATTTTTCCTCATTATGGCATGATGGTCAGGATGTCGTCAGGCAGATTGGTTGGAGTGAAGAACTCAAGCGCTTGCTCTGTTGCTGTTTCTGTGGGGAGGTGGGTCGCAGTGAATGTCTCGGTAGGTGTCCAGGTAAGAGTTGGAGTAATCGAGGCAGTTATGGTCACAGTCATCGTTGAAGTCGTCGTTGGGGTTGGAGTTTTAGTAATTGTTGGTGTCATTGTATGGGTTAATCTTGGCGTCCTTGTTGCTCCGCTTTCAGTAAAGATTAAGGTCGATGTTGGTTCGTTAGTACTTGTAATCGTCGTGATCACTGGAGTTTCACCCAGGCTATTAGACGAAGGGGAGAAATTCCAAGCGAAAAAACCAAGGCAATAAAATGGTAATGTCAGGAGGATAACCACAACAACCGCTTTTCGATCGATGTTATTCGTAAAGTGTTCCATAATACCCATTTTATGATAACATCAGTTCAATTATAGGGCAAATACTGGGAGAAGGAAGTAAAAATGCAACCCGTAAGGTTGGAAATGAGTGGTTTTTTATCTTATCGAGAACAAGAAGTGATCGATTTTTCCGGGTTCGATGTTGCCTGTATAAGTGGTGAGAATGGGGCTGGTAAATCATCCATTTTGGATGCAATCACCTACGCGCTCTTTGGCAAATCGCGCGTTAATAGCGATGTTGCCCTGATCAATAATGCATCTGATCAAGCCAGTGTTCTATTTAATTTTTTCTATAATGAGACCTTATTTCGAATAATCAGAAGAATTTACCGTAACACAAAACCAACCGAAGTTATATTTTCTTATTTTGATTCTGAAAAAGATTCTTTTGTCACGATTGGAGCCAATTCCAAATCCAAAACTGATGAAGAAATCAGAAACCGATTGAATCTTGACTATGAAACCTTTACAACAGCCTCGTTCTTTTTGCAAGGACAGGCTGATTCATTCGCTCGGAGCAATTCTTCTGACCGCAAAGAAATTCTTGCCAAAATATTGCGTTTGAATCGATGGGAAGAATATCAAACAATCGTCAAAGGACTGCATAAAGAAAAGAATCATGAACTTATTTCTGAAAGAACAAAACGATCTCAACTGGCAAACAAAATTCTAGATGAAGCGACACTTCAAACTAAGTTAGAAACTCTCAACTTAACATTGAACGAAATTGCATTGCAAGAAAATTCAGCCGCAAAACGAACGCTCATGCTGGAAAGTTCGATCAATGAATTTGAAACTCTGAGAAAAGAGATACAGATCAAACAGGATACGATATTACTAAAAAAGGAAAGTATTGAAGAAAAAGAAAGCCTTCTTAAACATAAAAAGGAACAAATTTCGAAGTTAGAATCCCTCCTTGCCCGGGAGGCTGAGATCAACTTAGCCTTTGGTAATCTCAGAAAAAAGGAACACTTTATTATCGAACAACGTATGTCTGAGAAAGATGTAAAAAACCTGACCGAACAGCGTTCCGAAATTGAGAAAAGAATAAAAGAAAAAACAGAACGAATTGAATCTGAAATACTTCAACTACGATTAAAGCGCGAGCGTATAGACTCAGAAGTCCAGCAAATCCCTGAAATTTCTTCCAAATTGGCTGAATTAAGAAAACTTCAATCAGATTCGGAAGTGGATGCCCAAAAATTACGCGCGCTGAACGAAAAATTAGACTTAATACATGAGTTCTCCAACAGATATCAAACCTGGCTCGAGCTTGTAAATTCAATAAAATCAGAAGAACAAGAAATCCAATTTCAAATCGACCAGCTAAAAGTTGAAAAGGATGATTCCTTGCAATCAATCCTAGAGATGAAAAAATTATCTGAATCAATTGAGGACCAACGCAAGGAACAATTTGAGCTTGAGAATAAAAAAGCAGCCATTGAAGAAATTCAGACACAAATCGACCGAATAAATATTGATTTGGAAACGACCAATACCCAGCTTTCTAAGAACAAAGAACGACTAAGTCACTTAAACGACAATCACTCCCCCAATTGTCCGACCTGCGAACGAGCACTGTCTTTACAGGAAAAAATTGCACTTGAGGCAAAAATCGACCTTGAAATTGATCAACAGCGCAAGTCGATCGCAGACCTGATCGAGATAAAAGAACTTAGAAATTCTTCAATTGAATCAATTAAACGAAATTATTCTGGATCAATTTTGACCCACTTGGAGGCGGTAAAGATGAGCCTCACCCGCCTTGAGACTTTGCATCTCGCGGAAAAAAGGAAAGCGGATGAGTGGACTTCTCAGAAGCAGGAAAAATTAAATCAATTAATTTCGAAATTAGTCTCTGATTCCCCGGCTCGGCAGAAACTTTCTGAGTCACAACATCTGCTTGAAAACACGTTCATTAAGATTATGAATTCTAAACCAGGGCAAAATCCTCAGGAAACGAATGAACTTTTGGCTCAGGAGAAACGGAAAGTTCAGGCTGAAAAGCTTGAGTTAACTAATAGACTTGAAGGAATAGGAGAGCTGCATCAAAAAATTGCGGAGAAGCAGGCACTCCTATCAACCATCGAATCTAACCAAGCAGCCTGGTTAAATGAAAACCAGGAAAACCTTAATCGGTTGGAAACAGACCTAACCGATAAAACCTTTCTGACGAATGAACTCAAGCAATTAGCGGAGTTAGAGAATAGGATTGCCGCAATCAATTTTCAGCCAGGTTTGCTCGCGGAAACGATTGTATTTGTGGAAGCGAACAAATCTGGGATTGAGAGAGAATCCACTGAATTGCAGAATGCCCGACCTCGTTTATTGGACTTGGAACAAGACATCCTAGAAATTAACAAGGACTTGGAAAGACTAATCCAAGAGGAATCAGAATTTCAGCGGCATATTCACGCAATGGGGACCAAACTTCTCAAAGAAAATGAAATCAAAGCTGAAAAGTCTTCGAACGATCAATTACTTTTGGGTTTGCATAATCAAAAGGACCATCTCAACCAAACAATTGGTGAAATTAAACAACAACTCGTCGATATCGAAGACGCGAAGGAAAAAATTAATAACTCTGAAATTTCGATTACCAGGCTTGAAAAGGAGCTATCCAATCTCGAATTCATTGAAAGAGCTCTTGGCAATAAGGGAATTCCTGCTATGTTAATTGAACAGGCTATTCCGGACCTTGAGGAAGAGGCTAATCGTTTGTTGGCCAAGTTGACTGATGGATTCTCAATCAGGATTCATACCCAAAAAGAATATCGCGACCCGAAGCGCCAAGATACCAGGGAAACATTGGAAATTGAGATCAGTGATGGTTCTGGCTCTCGAGAATACGAAACTTATTCCGGCGGCGAAGCCTTTAGAGTAAACTTTGCGATTAGACTCGCTCTTTCTAAATTACTGGCTCATCGCGCTGACGCGAAACTCGAAACCTTGGTGATCGATGAAGGTTTCGGATCACAGGATGACGATGGAAAACAAAAATTGGTCGAAGCGATTCGAGCAATTCAACCAGAATTCAAGAAGATCCTCGTTATCACCCACTTGGAAGAATTGAAGGAGAAATTCGATCATCGAATTGAAGTCCAAAAGATCGGACACACCTCAAAAATACGGGTAATTTGATTGACACTTTAATCATTAGGTGATATAAACCATCATCATGAATTACCAAATGACCACTACAACTATGATGCCCTCACATTTCCTTCGTGGGGTTTTGTTGTTTTAGCTAGTCAAAAAAACACTAAACAAATGGGCTCCACGATACGTGGAGCCTTTTTTATTTTATAACCGAGGATTGGGCATGAAATCAAATCAAAAAACACTCGTAATGAAATTTGGTGGGACGTCGGTAGGTGATGCAACTGCGATGATGGCAGTGAAGAACATTGTTGCTTTGGAAAAACCAAAATGGAAAAATATCGTTGTGGTAATTTCCGCGATGGCTGGGATTACAAACCTCCTCATTGATTCTGCTATATCTGCCTCAAAAGGTGACATGAACCGGGTTGAGTCAAATATCGATTCCATCCGCTTAAAGCACCATTCTACAATCGATAATGCGCTTGCAGACTCAAACTGGCGACAAAATACCAAGCAGCAGATAGATCAAATTCTGTCCGAGCTATCTAACCTGACTGGCGCTATCCAAATATTAGGTGAAACTACTCCTCGCGCACTAGACTCGGTTGGTTCATTGGGGGAGCGAATGAGTGTCAGAATTCTAGCAGCCGTTTTGGAGGAAAATCTAATCCCAGCGAAATTTATTGAGGCAACCCAATTAATTCAAACTAACAACAATTTTCAGAATGCCCACCCAGATTTGCCTGCCACCACTATAAAGACTAGAAATATTTTGCGAGAATGCTTTGAACAAGGAAAGGTACCGATCGTAACCGGATTTATAGCGGCAACCGCTGAAGGCATCACAACCACGATTGGCCGAGGGGGAAGTGATTACTCGGCAGCCCTCATTGCATCTGTTTTGCCAGCCGATGAGGTTTGGATTTGGACAGATGTTAACGGTGTTATGTCAGCCGACCCAAGAATTGTCGCCAATGCACGTACGATAAGCGAAATCACCTATGCGGAAGTTGCCGAGTTGGCTTATTACGGCGCTAAGGTTCTTCATCCAAAAACCGTTCGCCCTATTTACGAATCAGGGATCGAGTTACGAATCCGAAACACTTTCGATCCAAATTCAGCTGGGACCCGATTGATCGCGGACGTTCCAGATTCACGCCAGAATGACAAAGACAAGGTTATTAAAGCAGTAACAACTATTCGAAATCAAAACCTGATTACCGTAGAAGGTCGAGGAATGCTTGGAGTCCCAGGCGTAGCAGCCAGGGCATTTGCGGCCGTTGCAGCGACTAACACCAGTGTACCGCTGATAACCCAATCCTCCTCTGAACAATCCATCTGTTTTGCTGTGCCGAATGATTCCACCGTGCCGGTACTCAATTCTCTCGAAAAAGAATTTTCCCGGGAAATTGCTGAGCAGGACATTGATGGAGTTTTTTCTTCTGAACCGGTATCTATTATCACCATCGTAGGCTTGGGTACCCGAAATACGCCAGGAATCGCTGGTAAGATCTTTTCAAAACTTGGAGACGAAAATATCAATGTTCTTGCCATCGCTCATGGTTCATCGGATGTATCGATCAGCGTAGTTATCGGCAGTGAGGACGATTCTCGAGCTGTGATCGCCCTTCATTCATTAATTAATTAGGAGTCTTACCATGAAATTTCCCATCCCTGTCGCGGTTCTTGGAGCCACCGGTTCCGTTGGTCAAAGATTTGTTTCCCTGCTTGATGGCCATCCATGGTTTAAACTGGTCGCTTTAACCGGATCTGATAGAACAGCGGGAAAACCGTTCAAGGAAGGTTGCACATGGGTATTGAATCAATCAATGCCTTATCAGGCCTCCGAGATCTTGCTCACCACTTCCGATTCAGAAAATTTGAATGGGGCAGCAATTTGCTTCTCTGCCCTGCCGGCTGATGAAGCAAAAATTATTGAGCCCAAAATGGCAAAGGCTGGATTGGTGGTTTGTTCAAACGCATCGGCCTTCAGAACAGATCCAGATGTCCCGCTTCTTCTTCCTGAAATTAACCCAGAACACATAGGGTTGGTTAAAACCCAAAGGCAAATTCGAGGTTGGAGTGGGGCGATTCTGACAAACCCAAATTGTACGAGCACAGGGATGACCGTATCTTTAAAAGCATTAAATGATGCGATTGGAGTTAAACGCGTCTTCGCGGTCAGCCTTCAAGCACTGTCCGGAGCAGGTTATCCTGGTGTATCTTCAATGGATATTATCGATAATGTCATTCCATATATCGGCGGAGAAGAAAATAAAGTTGAAACAGAACCGAATAAAATGTTAGGGAAATTTCTTGACGGCAAAATTCTCGAGTCAGATATTAAAATCTCAGCCCATACCAACCGCGTAGCTGTCGTCGATGGTCATACTGTCGTTCTCAGCGTGGATCTAAATTCTGAAATTCCTGATAAGGATGTTATTGAGATTTTCGCCAACTACAGGGCACCGGAACTTGCTGCCCATTTACCTTCATCACCTTGGCCGGTAATGGTTTACAGAAATGAAGTAAATCGTCCTCAACCGAAGTTGGATAGGGATACGGGTAAAGGAATGACAACAGTAATCGGCCGGGTTCGAAAAGACCCCATCTTTTCCATTAAATATGTTACCTTGTCACACAACACTATCCGTGGAGCTGCGGGAGGATCGATCTATAATGCTGAGCTATTCGTGGACCAAGGCTTGCTGTAATTAGAATAAATCATTTACCCGCATCTTATCACTGCCACGACTGATCTCCCAAGGATAAATAATTCGAGCATCGGTTACCTCTGCATAATAATCGGGCTTCATGTTATTAAATAAGGTTCGATATGGGTTGTAATGTAAAACACATGTATCAGGGAATGCGCCAGCGGCGGCAACCCGGTTCTTTACCGCGGTGATCGTTCGGCCGGAACCCCATACGTCGTCAACGATTAAAGTGGTTCGACGGGTTATCGCCTCATCAGGCGGAAATTGAATGAAATCAGGCCATTCAAACAATGATTTGTTCCGATTGTTCTCTGCTGGAAAATCGACTGCGGCTGTTAGGATGTGTTGAATATTCAAGGCTTCCGCCAACATACCACCTGGAATAATTCCACCCCTGGTAATAATGACCATGGCATTATATTCTCTTTCGAATTGGGGAATCAGAATGTCAATCAATTTATCTACATTCTCCCAGGTCAGAAAAAGTCTTTTTGGAAATGGCAATTGACTCATGGCTGGTTTTCTTCCTTCATTAATAGATGGAGGTCGGATTTAAGTCCACCCTCCATCCAGTTTGAAAATTTAGATATTGAATAAAATCTAATCCATTGCCAATTAAAACAAGATGACTCGAATAAGTTTTCTTTAAGCTCGTTTTATCTGGCGGAATCAGAGTAATCTGAATATCATCGATACTTTTATTATTTTTCAAAAAAATAATTTGTCGCTCCAGCTCCCGAACCACATTCAGGCATTTATCGGGTTGATGCTCCCGGTAAGTCAATTTTACAATCGTTCCAAAGGGTGGTAACTTAAACCGGGATCTTAATTCCAACTGATGATCAATAAAAGCCTTGTCGTCCAAATTCTTTAATTGCGCCCACAATCTTTCATTTGGTTGATAAGTTTGCAATACTATGGCCGTTCCCTCAGAACTCTGTGAGATTAACGTTTTTAAAATTTTAAATGAAACTTCCTGTTTAAATAAATCAGGCGTGTTTAGGCTGCTTTCAGCGAGGATTAATCCAATCGTTCCAATTTTGGGCAGGTGTATATTTTTAATGAACCCCGATGTCCCTATCACAATGTCAACTTGACCAGCTAAAATTCGTTCGTAAAGAATCTCATTGAATTTTCCAGCACTTGATATGTACTCCCACCGAGCTATCCTTGCCTTCGGAAACATTTCGCGACATGTTTCCTCTACCCTTTCTATTCCTGCGCCAAATGGCCGATAATTACTTCCTCCACAGATCGGACATTGGTTTTCAATCTCATTCATCGCCCCACAATTAACGCAAACTTCCATCAGCTTTTTTTGTTTCTCATTCGAATGGATAGTTAGGATAGAACCGCATGTATCACATCTACGAACATAACCGCAATCTCGACAGAAAACATAATTCGAGTAACCTTTGCGGTTTAAATAAAGAATTGTTAATTGGTGATGGTCTAAACTTTCCTGAATTTTATTTTGGAGATAAAGGCTTAATACACTCTTATTTCCATTTTTCAATTCAGTCGCCATATCAACAATTTGAAAATCTAAACCATTCTTTTTTCTCGACACCTCCCTGAATTGGAAATTGCTGCCATTATTCCGAATCAGACGATATCTGGCTTCGAACCAATCTTTTACCGAAGGTTGAATACTGGAATACAAATTAATGGTTCCAAAATGTTGATGAATCCGGTCAGCGATGCTCATCGCGTTATAAACAAAACTCTGTTGCCCAAAGGATCGGCAATCTTGGGGCTCATCAATAATGATCAAACCAGGATGAGGTATTTGGCAAAACAAGGCGTCAGTTGTTCCAAAGATAATATTAGAATCACCTTTTTTGAGGACATTCCAAACTTCCGAGTTCCTTGAATCACTTAGTTTGCTATGAAAGATTTCTGGAATTTTGCCCGTTTTTTCCTCAAAATAATTAGCCGCGGCCTCTACTTCAAAAATTGTTGGAAAAATCAGAATGCACGATCCGCCCAGTTCGAATTGCTTTTGAATCATCGAAAAATATAAGTTAAGGATTTCCGCTCCACGGTCATGCTTGACTAAATAAATCTCATTTTCTTCAAAACTAGCTATTAATTGAGAATCCTCCCTTGGCTGATCGTAATTAGGATGATTTCGTACTTCCGGAGGGTTTGGAGCCAAAGTATTAACTGACCGCTCAAGCTCGATTACCTTAATCAAGCCATGCTTGATTAACCATTTAAGATCCGTGGAATTACAACCCGAACTGGCAAAAATCCATTGGTCCTCAACTGGGCCTTCCCGTTTTATGTAATCAAATGCCTCAAGTCTCCTCTCGACAGCTTCTTTATCCCGCCCAAAATTGCGGCCGGCATCGATTACAATACCCGCATCCAAAGCTAGATAGACTTTCCGTTTCCTTTGATGTGAAATTTTTTGGGTCAACCTGTAATCAGGATGGATTAAATCTATTTTGCTAAATTTTTCTATAGTCCTCTGATCCTTACCTGAGAGTCGGTTTGCTAAAATTTTAGAATTTCCATAACGAAGTTGTAAATCAATCAGTTCGATAGGTAATTTGGATTCATCTTCAATTGTGATCGAATAGGTTTTTTCAATTGTGTATCCCAAATTCCGAGGGAGCATTTTCTCTAAAAACCTGCCAACCGGCTGGATGAGATCTTCCGCCAACTGGGCTGCGATCTCCAGCCACATCGGAGAAATTGAAATTCTAGAATCTAGCAAGGCACAAAGCTCCTCAAGCTCGATGGTCGAATTCCTTGTTTTGGAAATTTGTAAAATTACCCCGAATGCTTTTCTATTAGCCAGCGGAACTACAACAACCATGCCAGGTGCAATTTCTTGAATATATTTTTCCGGAACCTTATATTCAAGAATAAGGGAGATGGGTACGTTTATAATTGAAACATTAGCGAACATCGTACTTTGATTATATACTTAGGCGATCTTAAATCCCGGAGACAACATGGACCCATTTTTTTTAGAAAATGAAGCAACAATGCTTAATCAGCTCAAAACTGTGGTCGAGATGGAAACACCCACCTCTGAAAAAAACTCGGTGGATAAATTAGGCTCATATTTTCAGATGTTACTCCAGGAGTTGGGAGGAAAAATTTATGTCCATAATAACGAAACCACCGGTAATCATATTTTAGCTACCTTCGGATCAGGTCCAAAAACAATCCTCCTCCTGCATCACATGGACACTGTTTTCCCGTTAGGAACGATCGCGGAAATGCCATATCGACAAGTTGATGAAAAAACCTACGGACCTGGGGTTCTCGATATGAAAGGAGGCATCATAATTTCATACTTTGCTTTGAGCTATTTACTCAAATCGGGTCGATTTAACAACAAAGTTCAGTTTTTGATTACCTCTGATGAAGAGGCGGGAAGCCAAACTTCTGAGAAGCTGATTGTTGATTTGGCAAAAAATGCTGATTTGGTATTAGTCCTTGAGTCAGGTTTAGTCAATGGGGCATTGAAAAATTGGCGTAAAGGAGTTGGTGACTACACACTTGAGGTTTTCGGAAGAGCCGCTCATGCTGGTGGCGCACATCAGGAAGGAATTAATGCGATCGAAGAGATGGCTCATCAAATCGCAAGAATCCAGAAGATGACGAATTATGATCTTGGTACAACGCTCAATGTAGGCACAATTCACGGAGGCACAGTCCCAAATGTTGTACCAGAATATTGTAAAGTCGAAATTGACTTCAGAGTATTGCGCAGTGACGAAGCTGAGAGGGTTGACTTAGCGCTCCGCTCATTAAAACCTGTTCTTGATGGCACAAAAATTGTAGTATCTGGATCTCTCAACCGACCACCTATGCCCTTTAACGAGATTATGGAAAAAACTTTTTTGAAAGCTCAACAAATCGCGAAAACTATTGGGGTTGAACTAATTCCGGGTGGCTCTGGTGGCGGTTCTGATGGAAATTTTATCGCCCCGCTGGGAATTCCGCTACTTGATGGTATGGGCGCATATGGTGAAGGATTGCACTCTAATCGTGAATATATCTATACGAAAAGTATTTCGGAGCGAGCAGAACTAGTCGCGGCGATTATTCAACATTGGTAAATCAAATGCCTGCTGTTAATCTCACCCTTCTCGTGCCTGATAGCGAGCTTTCTGAATATATCGAACGCATTGAACGTTTCGCTCATCCTGACCTTCATCTCTTAAATGAACCGAGTGAATACACTGATGTGGTTCTCGGGACATCTTCAAAGATTTTTGCCAATTTGAAATTAATGCCGAATCTTAAATGGGCACAATCCACCTGGGCTGGCGTTGAAATTTTTAACAAGATGAATAAACCCCAGTTCGTCCTCACCAACGCGAGGGGGATATTTGGTCATTTAATGGCGGAATATGTCTTTGGATATTTGTTATTTATTGAAAAAGATATCCAAACAAAGCTGAATAATCAAAAGCAAAAAATCTGGGATTCAAAAACAACCGGCAACATTCGCGGGAAGACGATCGCGATTCTAGGCGTTGGCTCAATTGGATCAGAAATCGCTCGCACCGCAAAATTTTTTGGATTAAAAACAAAGGGTTTTACCCAATCATCTGAATCTTCACCTGACATTGATCAGTATTTTCACTCCCTACCTCTTAATTCGTTCTTTGAGGATGTGGATTATGTAGTAAATGTCCTTCCAAACACCTCTTCCACCCAAAACATTTTGGATGTCGATTCATTCAAGCTTATGCCAAAAAATGCGATCGTAATCAACGCGGGAAGAGGTGTAACTGTGGATGAGGGCGCACTCACTAAAGCATTAAACGAAGGTTGGATTAAAGCTGCGATTCTCGATGTGTTCAAGGATGAGCCCCTGCCGATGTCTTCGCCGCTTTGGGATGCAAGAAACTGTTTTATTACATCACATACTTCTGCCCATACATATATCGATGACATCTTCCCTATCTTTACTCGTAACTTTGAGGCATTTATTGAAGGATACCCGATGGTAAATGTTGTTGATATGGACAAAGGCTACTAATTGACAAAGGAACATAAAAATTTTATGGACAAAAAAATCTTTATTGGTACAGATTGCGGCGCAACGACCTCAAAAATTGGCGCGGTTTGGGAGGATGGAACTCCTGTTACTACCGATCTACTCCAAAGACCAACAAACTCAAATCTTGGTAAACAAGGCGTATTGGATAGTTGGTTGACAGGAATAACTGACTTTTTATCCATTAACACACTGAACTGGGATCAGGTTCGAGGTGTTGGGTTGGCAATGCCCGCGCCTTTCCTCCGCTATGGGGTTGTTGACAAACCCTCCAATATGTCAGAAATATTTGAGGGTTGGGATGTTTATTCAGATTTTTCTAAAGAATTATCCGAAAATGCCAATCGAGAAATTCCACTCACAGTAGGAAATGATGGGAACTATGGTGGTGTAGCTGAAGCCCAACGTGTCCGTGGAAAATCTATGCTGACTGTACTTATGTTAGTGCCTGGATCTGGACTTGGCGGTGCCTATATTGGCTCAGATGGTTTACCACTGGAAGGTGACAACTTGGCTGGCATGGAATTAGGCCATATGCCTGCCGTATTGCAGAACTTGGACACGGTTCCCTATCCTTGCGGTTGTGGCCGCGATTGGGGTTGTGTTGAGGTTTATACAGCCATATCAGGGTTACCTTACCTTCTGGAAGAACGTCGCAGTAAATTCCCGAATCATTCCATATTCAAATCAGATCGTCCTGTTAAGGAAAAGGTCCTTGACCTGAGAGGACTTGCCCAACAAAAAGATGAATTAGCCATGGATATTTTTGATTTTCAGGCAAAGGTCATGGGACTGCACATTGCCAATCTCTACATGTCGCTTGATCCAGGTATCGTCGTTATTGGCGGAGGTTTGATGGATCCTAACGCGACTACCCAGGAATTTCGAGATCGGTATATCCGTATCGTTATTGAAACAGCTACCCCATATTTGTGGAAATCACAACGATCCAAAATCAAGGTCGTTCCCGCGACTCTGGGTGATTTGAGCCAGGCAATCGGTAGCGCGCTTGTCGCTTTATACAAATTTGGTAATTTAAGATAAAAAAGTTTTAGATTTTTTGAAGGAAAAAGTATGTTACAATACTGATAATGGTTTTCATTATCAATTGGAGTTAATTTATCATGCATAGGTCTGCAATATATTTTTTTGTCCTTATCTCTCTTTTGTTGGTAGGGTGTTCACCAACAAGCAAATCAGATCAAGATTTGACGGTAATAGCCGCTGAAGGTTTTTTAGCTGATATTGCTCAGAATGTAGCTGGCGACAGGGTTGAAGTTGGTGTTTTGTTACCTCAGGGAACTGATGCTCATACTTATCAGCCCTCCCCAAAGGATATTGCCCTTATCACAGATAGCGATTTGTTCATCATTAATGGGTTTGGTATGGAAACTTGGTTGGAAACATCAATCTCTACTGCAGATCAATCCCTTAACATTTTGGAAGCCTCACATGGGCTAACCCCAAGGACGCTTCAATCTGGTCACTCGGATGATGACAATGCTGGAGATGGATCTGGTCATGAACATGAAATCGATCCACATTATTGGCTCGATCCTATTAATGTTGTTACGTATGTTGATAACATTGCTAACGCGCTCATCGCTATTGATCCTGAAGGAAAACAAGTTTACGAGGCGAATGCCAAAAACTATAAAATCAAATTAATGGAACTTGATGAGTGGATTAAATCCCAGGTTGCCGAAATTCCTGCCGAAAAAAGAAGATTAATTACAAATCACGAGTCATTGGGGTATTTTGCTGATCGTTATGGATTTGAGATAGTCGCAACGATTTTGGAAGGTTCAAGTACTGATTCAGCCATATCATCAACCCATATGATCGAGCTCATCGAAATGATCAAGCGAGATCAAATAGACACAATTTTCCTCTCAACCGAAGAAAATGATACGCTTGCCAGACAACTCGCGGATGAGGCTGGAGTAAATATAAACTATGATTTGATCTCACATTCGTTGAGTGATGAAGGTGAAACAAGTACCTATATTGGAATGATGCGCCACAATGTTCAGGTTCTGAGTGTACTTAAGTAATCTGGTTCGATTGAGACTTCCTTATAAACCCTGACCATTCTGTCAGCGATTCGTTTCCATGAATATTCCGTTGCGTATTCACTGGCTTGTTGACCAATCTTAATTCTGAGCAGGTCATCATATTCGATCATTGATAGCTTGCGGCAAAGAGCCTCAGGATCTCCGTTCGGGACATGAAATCCAGTGATTCCTTCCTTGATCAGGAATGAGAGTCCACCAACATTTGAGGCGATGACTGGTGTGCCGCATGCCATCGCTTCCAAAGCTACCATACCAAAACTTTCATAATGTGATGGCATCACCAAAGCGTCCGCGGCTGAATAATAATAATGCAGGTAAGCTTGGTCTTTTTTTCCGAGAAACAGGACTGTCCGGTTTAGGCATAAATCCGAACAGAGTGTTTGCAGCCGTACCATCTCAGCGCCCATCTTTTCAGGTGTATCGTTAGGGTTTCCACCAATCACAATCAAACTTGCGTGATCAACCTCTCTTTTCGAATTCATGCAAGCCAATGCTCGGAGGAGGGTATCGATTCCCTTGAGTGGCTCAATTCTGCCTACATAGAGAAATACCATATCACGTTTCGGAATTCCAATTACATCCCTTGCTTCATCAGTATCAATCGGGTAAAAGTGGTCAAGATTTACGCCCGGCGGAATTACCGTAATTTTTCTTTCATCAGCCAGATAGAATTCTTTGAGTTGTTCCTTTTCTATCGGTGTCGCCGCAATAATCTTGTCGACAGTCGCCATTACTCTGCGTTCGTTATCCAATCGATAAGTGCCTTCGTATTCGTCAACACTTTTAGCAATTCGGTTTTTGAGTTCTCCGAGTGTGTGAAACATTTGAACGATGGGAACTTGCCATTCTTCCCTCAAAAGCTCGGCCGCCAAGCCGGATAGCCAATAATGGCTATGGATAATGTCATACTGAATATTTTTCTGAGCTGCAAAATTTTTTATTCCCTCTACGAACTCTGGAATGTAATCTAGTAATTCACTCTTTGGTAATGGATGTTCTGGTCCGGCAGGCACATGCACAATTCTATTTCCATATCCTAATTCATGAAGGACATGAGGCACGTGTTCGTCCTGGGAGCGAGTAAAAATATCGACATGAATTCCGCGTCTACCTAGCTCTATGGACAACTCTCGAACATAAACATTCATACCACCAGTATCTTTTCCACCAAGAGTCGCAAGGGGACAAGTGTGATAAGAAATCATTGCGATTTTTAACATCGTTTAATTGTAATTCTAATATATTCAATTTTCATAAGCACTGATAAACAAATGAACAACATCCTAAAATCAGCTTGTTGTTAGACAATTTATAAACTTTGAGGGTTGATGATAAAATCATAAAGAATATTATGCAAATTACTTATAGTGTGCTTTCCACACGTTTGATCGCCTTGCAAGTATTGCCTTCTTCGTTAGCGGAAATTTGTTTTTCTTAAAAACGTTTATTTGTTTACAGCTAATTTTTTGTAACCAACGGAATTTTTATGCCTTTATTAAACCTTGAATCAATGCTCGTTCTCTTTATCATTCTTACCTTTGGAACCATGATCGGGAGAATTAACTTCTTTGGAGTTAACATTGGCACCGCGGGTGTTCTTTTTGTCGCGTTAATTTTTGGACACTTTGGTTATAAAGTTTCCAAAGAGATCATGGATCTGGGACTGATTCTTTTTGTCTACGCGGTTGGGCTGCAAGCCGGAATGCGCTTTTTTAGGACCTTTAAGAAACAAGCTATCAATTTCCTGCTGGTGGCGTTTGGCTCGGTTCTTGTTGGAGCGATTGTAACAGCACTAGTAGCTATCATATTGGGATTACCATTTGACCTTGCTACGGGACTTTATACTGGAGCATTAACTTGCACTCCCGCCCTCGCGGCGGTTGTTGACAGCATTTCTTATCTTCGCATGGGTTCATCCGCATCGATCTCAGTAGGTTATGGCATTTCGTACCCTTTTAGTATGATCAGCGTCGTGGTAATCGCTCAATTACTTCCCAAGTTCCTAAAAAGAAATCTTAAGAAGGAAGACGATCAGTGGCAAAAGGAACAAGAAAAAGACAATCCCGCCATTGTTGCCAAAAAATTACTCATTACCAATCCAAATCTCAAGGGATTGAAGGTAAGTGAACTAGACCTCCATCGAATTGGGGATGTAAACATTTCTCGCATTCGGAGAGGGGACAAAATTTTTACCGCGACCTCCAATTCCGAGCTTGCTTTGGATGATGTTGTCATGGTTGTTGGCCCGGAATCAGAAATAGCGAAATTATCCATATTACTCGGTAAAGAAGTAGAAATTCCGATGGATTTGAATTCGAACATAATAACCAGAGATCTATTTGTTTCTGAATCTGCGATCGCAGGACGTAAGCTTAAAGATCTGCAGATCCATGAGAAATTCTCGGTGATCTTAACCAGAGTACAAAGACAAGGTTTGGAGATTACGCCGACTGGGGCAATAAGCCTTGAAATAGGCGATAGACTAAGGGTTGTTGGAGAAGAAAGCGCGATCAACGAATTTGCCAAACTTGTTTCTGGACGACCTTTAGGCCACGAAGAAACTCATATGGTGACCTTTTTCCTTGGATTGGTTATTGGAATCATCGTCGGGAACATTCCCTTTCATACATCGAGCGGTGTTGATCTCAGGCTTGGCAATGCTGGCGGTGTTTTTATCATCAGCCTTTTAATAGGACATTTTGGAAGAATCGGAAGTTTGCGGTTATGGGTCCCAAACGCAGCCAGAAATCTCACCCGGGAGTTAGGACTAATGTTATTTTTAGCCGGCGCTGGCACAAACGCAGGATCAAGCTTGGTTACAGTAAGTACTCATTATGGTTGGAGTATCGTGTTGGCTGGTGGACTAATCACCCTCTCCTCCATTTTGACAGCGCTCTTTTTGCTTCTCAAGGTTTTTAAGATGTCAACACTGGCTTCCCTTGGAGCTATGTGTGCCTGCATGACCAATCCGCCAGGATTAAGTGCATCCCAATCATTATCTGAAAGTGATCTTCCAACGGTGTCCTACGCGAGTGTTTATCCTGCGGCTTTGATATTTAAAATTTTGCTGGCTCAAATACTACTTCAATTTTTAGCAAAAGTTATTCAGTGAGTTCCAATTTTTATTCCTCCAATCCGTTCACCATTTTGAAAATTCGCTATTATGACGTATAAGATCTACTTTGATATAATGATTCAAATTATTTGAAGGAAAATTTTATGAATCCCCAAAACCCTAAAGTTGATCAATATCTGATTGATGGCTGCGGCAGGTGTTCGTTTTATAAAACGCCGCGATGTAAAGTCAACGATTGGCGAGAAGTGCTCATCGAATTAAGATCGATTGTAGCTGAAACAGACCTAACAGAAGATTTAAAATGGAGCTTTCCTACCTATACTTTTAATAGTTCCAATGTACTCATTCTGAGCGCTTTCCGAGAATATGCCTCGATCAGTTTCTTTAAAGGCGTGCTTTTGGATGACCCTAAAAACCTGCTTCAATCACCTGGCGAAAATTCACAAGCCGTAAGATTATTCAAGTTTACAAATGTTACTCAAGTCAAGGAGTTTTCCGAGGATCTTAAATCTTTCATTCGAGAGGCTATTAGTTTGGAAGTAGCAGGCAAAAAAGTGGAATTCAAATCAGAAAATCCAGATTTGCCGCCCGAACTGGTCATACGCTTTGATGAGGATCCGTTATTGAAGCTCGCATTTGAATCGCTTACTCCCGGCAGACAGCGCGGTTATCTCCTATTTTTTAATGGGGCTAAACAAACCACAACTCGCGCAAGCAGGATTGATAAATATGTCCCTCTCATCATGCAAGGCAAGGGAATGAACGACGAACGATACAAGTGTTGACCACTACAATTATTTTTTTGCGATTTATGAGATTGGTAACTCCATATTTTTCCGAATAGGTTATAATATTTTCGGAATTTTCGGTTTTTATGGAATTAAAACTTACTTATCGTCAAAGACAATTTTTACAACAATTTATTGACTATTATTTTAAGGTTGGGCATGATGTTCATTATGTAACATTTGCCGAAGATCTTGGCTTAGGAAATAGTAGTGTTTATGAAATGTTGCGGGCATTAGAATTTAAAGGTTTGGTTAGCTCAGATTACCGGTTTTATTCTGATAGTCACCAACGTGGACCCGGCAGACCATGTGTTGTATTTAATCCTACCCCTTTGGCGAGCCAAATTCTCTGTCCAAAGATACCAGTTCAATCGCTGGAGTCCCGAGCTTGGCGAAATCTAAAGGAAAATGTGTTCATGGGGCTACGGGAGCTTAAAAAGACCGGTTATGAAGCTTGCTTAACCTCTCTTGTAAACCGCATTACCAAACGCAGATCCCCTCTTTTATTTGCGGCTGAGATGATAACGATGCTTCTCGTGATGATCGTAAGTTATTCAGATGCCAAGATCATTCGACCATTTCTTAATAGCCTATCCAATCTCACCAATATTGGCGACCTTAACTATTCTTATTTAAAGCATCAATTCGTAACCTTTTCTAATCTGTCTTCAGTTAATGAATCTTTTTTCAACACATTATCGACCCAATCACAAAAAGTTGAACACGCGATATCCGATCTCAGATTTGAACACCGGATAATGTTAACTGAGTTTGTTCGCGACGCGGCCCGGATTCTTTCGAAGATCTGATCCGGTTTATAAAATTATATTTTTTAGGAGACCATTTCATGCCAAAAATCGCAATTATCACCGATAGTACCGCCAACTTGTCCGCTGAATTTGTTAACCAAAATGGAATTAAGGTAGTGCCCTTGAAGATTCACTGGGGGGAGGAAACATTGCTTGACGGAGTCGACATCACACCTGATGCTTTTTATCAAAGGCTTAAAGGAGCGCCAAAACTGCCAACGACCTCACAACCTTCAATCCATGACTTTTTACAAGTATATAACGAGGCGGCTAAAGATGTTGACGCGATCCTCGTAGTATTGATCTCATCAGGCATCAGTGGTACTTTTGCGTCAGCCACGGCCGCGGCCAATGAATTCACAACAAAGCCATTACGTGTCGTCGATAGTCACAGCACCTCGGCTGGTTTGTCCCTCATCGTACAAGCTGTAGTAGAAGCATCAAAAAACGTAACCAGCCTGGATGAGCTTGCCGACTTTGCGGAAAAAATTGCCAAGAAAACATCCATCTTCTTCATGGTTGATACGCTTGAATACCTTCACAAAGGTGGTCGAATTGGTGGAGCTGCCCGTTTCTTTGGTGCGGCCTTAAATATTAAACCAATTCTCTATCTGAATGAGGAAGGCAAAATTGATACATTAGAAAAAGTTCGCACGAAGCATCAAGCCCTCAACCGCTTGATTGAATTGGTGAAGGATAGAGCTAATGGCGCGAAAACCAATACAAGAATCATCCATGCTGCGGTTCAATCCGAGGCTGAGGAATTTAATTCCCATGTTATTGAACAAATAAACTGCCTTACAACGGATATTATTGATTTGAGCCCAGTAATTGGCGCGCATGTAGGACCAGGCACAATTGGCATAGCTTTTTATTCAGAATAAATCTTGTTTTAAGCTTCTAAACCGGCGGACTTTTTCGCCGGTTTTTTTATTGGCAAAATAAAAAAAAATAATAGCGGCAGAATTTTAAGAGTAATTTAACTTGAAATTTCTTAAAACTAAAATTGGATCGTAAGTTCAGGAAAAAGCCACAATATGGCCAAATCATGTTAAAATTACGCAGCTTTTTAGCCACCATAGCTCAGTTGGTAGAGCAAACGATTCGTAATCGTTAGGTCGAGGGTTCGACTCCCTCTGGTGGCTCAAATCAAACAGAATCAAAATTAAAGAAAGATTCGCTCCCATCTAGAGGCATTTTTTGATGGCTCATAGTTGTTCGTAATTTTTGAGTTGCCAACAGAAAATTGCGCCTGCCCTGAAATAATCCAAAATGTAATTTTGATCCCCAATTCAAGCTTCTCAGCGGTTAATAAATTGTCTAAGCTAATATGAGTTTAAAAAATTTGAAAGAAGAAAAGTGTATTAGTTCTTAGCCAGATAAACCCTAAAATGCTTTCATTCAAGATGTCTATCATCAAAGGGCAATAAATTTGTTGGTCATACGCGCCAGATTGATTGTTTTCTTATTGTAATTAGGACAATTTTAGTATAATATAAAACTTAAGGCAGGAGGTTAATAAGAGGTAATAATAATTTAACGACATTTCATTTGAAATCTGCATTAGCTGTGAAAAGGTTATAGAAAATTTAAAATAAATTTTATTTTTTTATAATTTCAGCGAGAAACATATTTTTTTAGGATTAACCAGTAAGCAGCGATCAAAGATATCAAGAATATTAAAGTTATCCTAAGCTTAGATTTTATAATTATTCATCAATATGCATAATATAATGATTGATTATCGTTACGTTTTAACGTACAATATTCAATAGAGAATTACTTTTATTTTGATAAGCCAGCCGGCACAATAACCTTGCGAATGGAAGGGCAAAATGAATATTTTATTATTAGGTGATCTTAGTTGGGTCACATCAAAGTTTTGCGATGTTTTCAAAAAAGAAAAACATACCCTTATCTTAGCCAATTCGAATTCACTTTTGGATTTAAGCAATATCCAAGGAGTTAAAGTCCTACATATCGATCCAGCCGATGAAAATTTTGTTCACCATTTAGGCGCTTACCACTTTAATGCGGTCATTTATTTTGCCTATCGTGAAGAAATGCTCAATGCAAGTACAGCATCGATATCGACGATTAACTCCGTCGCTGGAATTAAAAATGCGCTTTCCTTGGCTGACAAAAACAAGGACATGCGTTTCTTCCTGATATCTTCCTCTGAAGTTCTCCCTTCAAACGGTAGAAATACCGAAGAAGAGCATATCCACCCTGAAACTGTTAATGGTTACGCTTTACAAGCCCTCGAGAATACATGTGACCATTTCGCCAATACCCGCGGTCAAATGATAAACATCGTTCGGGTACCATATTTATTTGATGAAGACTCAAAAACTGGGTTGCTATTTGATCTTCTCACCGAAGCCACCTCCGGAGAACCGATTGAGCTGCCCTCCAAGCAAAATGGGATGATTCAATTTCTTCATGCCGCCGATTTGGCTGACTTCTTACACACCGCATTAGAAGAACCTTACAACGATAATACAAAAATTATTCATCTCTTCCCTGGTGAAAACCAGAATTGGTTTGAGATGGCAGAATGGATTAAATCACAAGTACCCGGTTCGGTTACCGCATTCAAACCTTCCATTCAATGGCGAACCTCCCCGTTGGCTGGGACGACGGCCAAGAAGTTTTTTGATTGGTCGGCAAAACGTTCCTTTAATGCCATGAGAAGTAACGCTCTGGCTAATTTAAATAAGACACAAATTCGAAAACCTTCGATCCTCAGTAAAATTGGAACTTATTTTCAATCAAGATCCAATCTGATGAAATGGATCGAACTTATTTTAGGAGCGTTATTAGTCCAGGCCTTGGTGAATATGACCTCAACAGTAATCATGTTCCGCCAACTGGATTATCGATTGCTTTATGTAGTCATCATGGGGACCGTACATGGGACAACATTTGGGATTCTTTCGGCTTTTATCGCAATCGGATCAGCACTCTACAGCTGGACTCAGTACGGATACGAGTGGTCGCTTTTGGTCTACAACGTTGAAAATTGGCTACCCTTTACACTTTATTTTATCGCTGGTGCTGTAACAGGTTACTATCGTGATTATAAGGACAATGAGATTAAATTCCAAAAAGCCCAGATCGAATTATTATCTGATAAATATCAATTTCTATACAATGTTTTTGATGAAATAACGAGAATTAAAGAACAATTTCGCGATCAATTAATGG
>DATMWA010000037.1:0-1841 GCA_035562755.1 Anaerolineales bacterium | reverse complement strand
AAATTATCAACGTGAATTGCAAAACATTAAGCATTTAATCTGGGAGGAATGATGATTTCTAACCTCGGAGGTTAGAAATACAGGTGATGGGTGGTGAGGTAGGTGAGGATCGAGGAAGGGAGGATGTGATCGATGGGAAGGTTAGTTTTAATTCGGTTGCGGATCAGGGTGGAGGAGATGTTGGTAATTACTTGGGTGGAGGATTCGAGCAGCGTCATATGGGGGTAGGTAATATTGTGTTGGTGGGAGCCGCGGGGATAAACGTAAAACGGCATTTCTTTTAATAATTGTTGGTAATTTTTCCATTTATTGAAACTAGGGAGTTGGTCAGAGCCCATTAAAAAAGAGAAAGTATGGGTGGGATATGTTTTTTTAAGTAGCTTAAGAGATTCGTGGGTGGAACCGGAAGTTTGGTGGTCTATTTCGAGTGAGCATACTTTAATTCGTTCGACACAATTATTTTTTTTGATTTGGCTCCTTTCGGATTCCTGTGTCAAAAAATCATTACTTCTGCACGAATTGATGAGTAAATTGCACATTTGTATGCGGTGGGGGGCGGGGGCGAGGTCTTTGCCAAAGGCGTGGCTATAGGTGGGTAACAACCATAATTCATCAATATTGGGAATCAGTTCAAAGGCTTGGCGAATGACAATTTCGTGGCCCAAGTGGGGGGGATTAAAGGATCCGCCGAAAAGAAGGATGTTCATGGGAGTATTGTAGATCATTGCAACTTATTGGTTTCGATTGAATATTAAAAAAGGACATATCGATTATGAAAATTTATTGTGTCATATCTGGAAAAGGTGATGATTTCTAACCTCGGAGGTTAGAAATGAGAATTTGATTTTTGATTTGATTGAATAAAGATGGTTGCTTGCCCTCTATTTGGACAGTTAAAGGTTTAAATTTGAGAATTTTCATCCGTTTGTCGCCTTTTTTGGTGGAGACGATGGTCCAGAGGGAGGGGTAATCCGCAAGGGCGCGGGGTAAATTACTAATAAATTTCTCAATCGATGGTTTGTAGTCTTGCATGATTGACTGCCTAAAGGCGTTCGGTTGCGCGTGTTCGCTTTGCAAACCATTTCTTTCGAGATAATACATTAGCGCGTTTTGAAAATGTTTCGAGGGGAAGTCTGAGGGTTCGAGACTTTGTTTTTTGAGGAATTTTTGAATGGTAGACCAGGGAAGATAGCCATCATTGCGTTTTAGTAATGCTGCGTATGGCGTGGGTGATTTTGCTGGTTGAGATTTTGGAGCCAAGGATTGTTGGCAGGCAAATTGGTTTTTTTGAATTCTTTGGTGATAGCGGATCACCATGTCCGGTAGTTCTTTAGCACCTAACTCGTAGAGTTTTTGGTAAAGGGTTTTGCGGGTGTCTGTTGCAGTGATGGGAAGTTCGCGTTGTTCAACAATATCGCCGCCATCTAGTTTCGAATTCATTTTGATGAGGGTAATACCGGTTTTGGATTCACCGCACATAATGGCCCATTCGGCAGGGTTAGCGCCACGGTAGTTAGGTAGTAAGGAAAAATGGAGATTGAGGCTATCGTGTTTGGGGTAGTTAAGCCAGGATTTCGGGAAGATTTTGCCATAACCGGCGGTAATAAAAAAATCTGGTTTTGGGATCGTGGGCAGCGCGGGTTTATTAAGCAAATTCTCGGGGGTAAGTACGGGGATAGAGTATTGGTTGGCCAAGGTGTGAACGGGGGTTTTGGTAATGATTTGTTTTCTGCCTGTTGGCATGGGTGGGGTCGTGACTACGCTGACTACATTAATTTCTTTGGTATTGATCAACGACTGTAAGATGAGGGCAGAATAATGCTGGAATGAGCCGAAAAAAA
>DATMWA010000036.1:0-1682 GCA_035562755.1 Anaerolineales bacterium | reverse complement strand
TTCCTTGCCTGAATCCTTGAATTCTTTGTTCGTCATCAGGAACCAGGCGCACCAGCACCCAAAACAGGCACCATTGGGACCAAACAACTGCGCAAAAGCCTCCCAGCGGGCGGGCGTCAGCGGATGGTATTCCCATTTTTCAACAACGATTGGTTTTTTAGGCATTTTTACTCCGCAATAAGCAAATTGTACAGCAATTGTGTTCATCTCAGCGCGGATAATTAAGTTGAATGTTCTTAAAAATGTTACAATTTTTTATAGATAAGTATAGGTGATGGTGATCACGGAGGATTGGATGATCAAAGACTGTATGAAACTCAATGTCGTTTCAATACCCGAATCAGCAACGATCCTCTCGGCTGCCATGCTTATGGTCAAACGCCATGTCGGGATACTTCCTGTGGTGAACGCCCAAAAAAAGTTGGTAGGAACGATCACAATCCAGAACCTCCTTTCGCTGGAGGTCCCCGCGATTATTGCCCTTATCGATGATTTGGATTTTCTTAATGGACTTGGAGCAATAGAAACCACTCGTCCGACCTTCCGGGAAGTCTCGCGACCGGTGACTGAATTATTAGAACCCCTTATCTTCGTAAACGAAGATAGTGGTCTTCTTTACGCGTATTCCTTGATGATCAAGCACAACCTGTCGGACCTTCCCGTCGTTTCTGATGACATGACACTGGTAGGAATCGTTTCGAGGGTGGATATTGGCGTAAAAGTGTTATCCAGTTGGGATCAAATCCAGGAAATTACACAATGATCCCCGCGATTCTGTCGTCTATCGTTTTCCTGACAACGTTAATCCTGATTTTCACCGAAAAACTGAATCGGGTCATTGCCTCGGCAATTGGGGCAGTCATCATGGTTATCATCGGGCTCTTTTTCAATTTCTACGATGAATCGCACGCGCTGGCATCAGTGGATTTCAACACGGTTGGCTTGCTGCTGGGAATGATGGTGATTGTCGCAATCCTGGAGCCTACCGGGTTTTTTCAATACCTGGCGATTACAGTAAGTAAACGTTCAAAAGGGAAACCATTCCGCCTTTTGATTTTACTGGGTGCAATTACGACTATTATCTCTATGTTCCTCGATAATGTGACGACGGTGGTTTTAATTGCCCCGGTAACGATCCTGATTTGTGAAATCTTAGGTCTTAACCCGTTGCCTTATTTAATGGCCGAAGCATTGCTTTCGGATACAGGCGGTATCGCGACTTTGATTGGCGATCCTCCAAACATCATCATCGGTTCGGCTGCCGGATTCACATTTGTTGATTTTCTCACCCACAGCCTGCCAATCATTGTCGTGGTGTGGTTTGTGGCATTACTAATCCTGCGGTTGTTATTTAAAAAAGAATTGTCTGCTGTACCTTCGAACCTTGAAACGCTCCAGGACTTGAATCCCAAAAACGCCCTCAATGACCCGGTATCTGCCAAAAAAGTGATTATCGTCATCGGTATTGCGGTTGTCTTCTTCTTCCTTGAAGAATTACTTGAAATCCAGCCGTCTCTTGTTGCACTGGGTGCCGCAGCCTTGATCCTCGTTTGGGTGCGCCCGCCAATCCAGGAAACCTTAAAGAGAGTTCACTGGGATGTTTTGATCTTTTTCATTGCATTGTTCATCCTCATAGGTGGTCTTGAGGCGTCCGGAGTGATGGGGTTAGTGGCAAAGCAAAT
>DATMWA010000035.1:0-1598 GCA_035562755.1 Anaerolineales bacterium | reverse complement strand
GGTAGCTGTGGAATATGATGGGAGTTTTTATCATCTGGGGAAACTGGCTGATGACAGCTATTTCGAAAACCTCGCTGTGCATGTTGCTGATCAAGGCGGCGCTACTTTACGCGGAGATCGCCCGGCTGTGTTAATTGATCTGCCAGGCGGAGAACGGTTTACCGCCATCGTTCCCCGCCTGTCAACTGAAGGGACTGCAATCAATATCCGTACTTTCGGGCGGCGTGTTCGCACATTGGAAGAAATGGAGCAGACTGGCACTTTTGCCAAATGTGATCTGACATCAATCGGATTGCTGCAGACATTTACCAGCCCTGCCGAAAAAGATACCAGGTCCGAACTAACCTGTCGGATCCAATCCCTGAAAGACACACCAGATCGATTTCTAGCCTGGATGGTAGCCAACCTGGCTGGCAGCCTGATGATTGCCGGTGAAATGGGTTCTGGCAAGACGACTTTACTCAACGCTCTTTCGGGTTTCTTGCCTGTATCTGCACCAATTGCTGCGCTGGAAACCTTCCGGGAATTGGAAATCCAGCACCCTTTTTTATTGCGTACTGTAGCTCCAGCTGAATTATCGCCTGGCACACCTGGCGTGACCCTGGATTGGGTCCTAAACGTTATTTATACCCGTATGAACCCGGCAGCCATCCTGGTGGGTGAGGTGGTAGGAAATGAGGCACTGCAATTCTTAAAAGCCACCTGCCTGGGGCGCAAAGCATTGACAACCATTCACGGTGGGACGATAGAAGAGTCCCTGATGCGCCTTGAACAACTTGCCCTGGCTGCAGCACCGGAATTGGGATTGGCTGCTGTTCGCTCGATGGTAGCGATGGGATTGGATGTTATTGCTTTGATGGGAAGGGTCAACCGATCAGGAAGAGTTCAACGCACCTTACAGGCCATCGCCACGATTAAGGGAATTAATGCGAAAGGTGATTATTGTTTGAACTACCTTTACCGGGCAGAAGGTGATGAGAGCCTCCCTGTCTTTGAACAAGCCTATCACCAGTTGGAGGGAATGAAATGAACCGCTTCTTAAAGTGGATCCTTGTCGTTGTATTTCTACTTGCTGTCGTAGGATGCCTGGTTTTTGTTTTTGGGAACCTGAACGCCTTAATGAAGGTGGACCCAGCACCATCAAGTGTAGATTATTTCGAAGATGTTAATCATAAGAACGAGGAAATCGAGAGCAAATTGCGGAATGCCCCCTGGCAAGGATTGCGTTTTATCCGGCAAGAACGAACGTGGCGTTTTTATGGGGTAGCTGGTGAAACCAAACAGATCGATTTTATTCAACCGATGAGTTTGGTGAAAGTCTACTATCTCGAAGCAGACGGTGACCTAAGCTTCACCTGGGCGGCTACTGAAATTCAATTTTCTGGAAAACCGGCATATTCATTGATTTCCCATCCTATCCAAGAAGGCCAGTTGATTGGAGTTCAACTGAAAGGTGATTATGTCACTCAAAATGGCGTTTATTGGGAGGATTGCGAGTCTGATTATTGCCACCTGGCGCAAATGATTGACACCATGATTGTGCTGGATGATGTGGGAACTGGACTCACGAACGGGTTTATTCGTTATGGTTGGGAACC
>DATMWA010000034.1:0-3037 GCA_035562755.1 Anaerolineales bacterium | reverse complement strand
ATTGAGCTACGCTCGCGAAACACTCGTTTCATCAAGAATTTTAGCATCCTATCTTGCAAACCTCTAGAGGCGTGGTATAGTGGTTACAAAACCAGGCTACACATCTGGATATAAATGGTAAGGAGGTGAGATTTTAACAATGGCATTTTCATATACCAATTCCAAAGGGCAACAATACTTCCTTCACCGTAAAGACGTTACCCTCAAAAACGGTCGGGCTCAAACCATCTATTTCTTCGCTCGCGAAGTTCGCGATGGTGCGCTTGATGCAGTTCCCGGTGGCTACAAAGTCATCGAAACCGAACGCACCGGCATGCCCGTCCTCAAGAAAGCTTAAATTGCTTTTTTTATTTATTTTCAAAAGAACCATTCACAACCGTGGTGGTTCTTTTGCTTGTCAAAAAAATGATTTCCGAATCTGAAGTTAAAAAAATTCTTTCCACCATTCTCGACCCCGAACTAGGCCACAACATCGTAGACCTCGGTCTTATCTATAAAATCAACGTTGAATCAGACAAGATCATTATCTTGATGACTCTCACCACTCCCGGCTGCCCTCTTTCTGGTTATTTTCACCACACCATTCAAACTCAGGTGGCTGCCGCCACCGGACTAGATCCTGATCAAGTTGAGATTAATCTCACCTTTGATCCCCCTTGGTCTCCTGAAGCCATGTCTGAAGAACTTCGCCTCGAACTTGGTATTTAATATTCAAAAAATAATAATATGATTGACTTGTTATTAATAACAAGCTATCATTATTTCATGACTACCACCGTTTCTATTACCAGCCAGTGGCAGATCTATTTACCCGAACAGATTCGTAAGGCACTGGGGTTATCCAAGCCTACCCAAGCCACCCTAACTGTTCATGGGGACAAACTGATTGTCACTCCCAAAACCAGCCCCTTCCTTACCATGGCAGGTAAATACATCCACAAAAAACCAACTCAACCCATCAATCTAAATCGAGTTCGCGATCTGGTTGACTACACCAAGATATGATCAAAGTTTTCCTCGATTCCAATATTTGGTTGCGCCCACTAGTTGAAGAATCACCCGCTTCCACCTCGGTTATTGATCTATTTCACTTAATTGAGGCTGGAAAAATCAAGCCATACACTTCCACCATTGTTTTAATTGAGGTTGCCTTTGTTTTACATTCGGTTTACAAAATTAGTCACCAAGACATTAAAAAAGATCTTTTTAGCATTCTTGAAACCAAAAATCTCACCCTCATTGAGCTCACTAATTTCCCCCAGGCGCTCGAACTCCATGCTCGAGCAGGAGTCAAACTTACCGACTGCCTGATAACCACTCAACTTCCTTCCCAAACCACATTCATTTCCTTCGATCAAGAATTTAAAAAAATCTCAACCATAAATTTAAAGTCTCCCCGGGAATTTATCACCCAAATTGATCTATAATTATTTAACATTTGAAATTTGGATTTTTATGAATATCTATCTTGCTGCTGACCATCGCGGTTTTGAACTCAAGCAATTCCTCATCCAAAAATTCCCAGAATTTATTGATTTGGGGGCTTTCTCCTATGATAAAGATGATAATGATGTTGATTTCGCTGTCAGAGCCGCCAAAGATCTGAAACCGGAAGACCGAGCCGTCCTTCTTTGTGGTTCCGGTCACGGCATGGACATGGCTGCCAACAAATTCTCCCACGTCCGCGGCATCCTGGGTTTCAATCCCGATGTGGTCCAAATGGGTCGAGACCACGAAGATGCCAACGTGCTTATTTTGCCGGCCGAATGGACCACTCCAGAAGAGGCTGTTGAGCGGATTAACCTTTTCATGTCCACCCCATTCTCCCAACAAGAAAAATACCGCCGCCGCCTCGAAAAGCTCTCCTCACTCGGCACCAATCACTAATCACTAATCACTGACCACTGACCACCAACAATGATCATCCCCATTATCCAAACTGATTCAATTGAAGACCTCCAGACAAAACTTGACACTTTCGCCTCCATTAACCTTCCTGGCAAACCCACCCACTTCCAGATAGACATCAACGACGGTCTGTTTACCAATAATATTTCAGTTCAACCTGGCGATCTAAGACACATAAATTGGCACCACTTTTCCCACGAATACCACCTCTTAGTCGACCACCCAGACGAATACTTAGAAGACATCAGAGAGTCAGGCGCCACCACCGTTATTGCCCAAATTGAACATATGCACAATCGCCAAGACTTTATCGAGGTCTCAAAACAACTCGGTCTCAAGGTTGGCTTCGCTCTCGATTTCTATACCCCCGTTTCCGAACTTTTGGATTTTGAAATTTGTAATTTGGATTTAATTTTGTTGATGGCTTACAAGGCCGGCTGGTCTGGTCCCAGTCTCAACCCGGAGGTTATTTCCAAAATTCATCAACTTAGAAACAGAAGCTTTTCTCGGACAATTGAAATCGATGGGGGAGTCAATCCTTCAAATATCAAAGACTTACTCGTTGCCGGAGCAACTGCATTTGCGGTTAACAGTTTTGTCTGGCATGATGATACCGTCAAACAAAATTTACAACTTCTTATCAACGCTCTAGGCACTAAGGATTAAATTCATGCCTGCCACTCTCGACTCCAAACGCCTAATTACTCGCATTGCCTTTTTTGGCGACGCCCAAACTCCCAAAACCAATCCCGATTACCAAGGGGCTTATGACACCGCCAAACTTCTTGGTGAAGCAGGTTATACCATAGTTAACGGTGGCGGACCGGGAATTATGGACGCTTCCACTCAAGGCGCTGATTCAGTGGGCGGTAAAACTACCGCTGTTACTTTTGCTCCCAAATTTGCCGGCAGTTTCGAAGGTCGGTATTTAAAAAACTTGAGTCAAGTCGATCGGGAAGTTATTGCCAGCAATTATATCGAACGCATGTTTGGTCTTATCGAAGAATCCGACGCCTTCATCGTCTTTCGCGGCGGTTCCGGCACCCTATCTGAATTTGGCACTGTTTGGGTTCTGGCCAACATCTATTTTGGTCACCATAAGCCCTTTCTTTTATTCGGCAGCCAGTGG
>DATMWA010000033.1:0-4882 GCA_035562755.1 Anaerolineales bacterium | reverse complement strand
TCCTAGCAACCCTGATAAATCACGACAAATACAGTCTCTTCTTCTAGCAAGAATTGAACAAGTTTTGTTTGAGCTTACCGAAGCCCGCCGGCTGCATGATAAGATTGTCGCCGACACCAACCGGCTGATGGAATCCGTGCTGGCGGAAGTATACCCAACTAATGACGAGCAACTTCCAGAAGGTTGGAAGCTTCTTCCGCTGTCAGGTATTTGCACGATCAATCCAACACGACCACGTAATCTTTCCCAAAGCGATGTAACAATGACCTCCTTTATTCCGATGGCAGCAGTTGATGATCGAGAAGGTCGGATTATGGATCTACAAGCTCGACCATTTGGCGAAATCAAACGTGGTTACACTTACTTTGAAGAAAATGATGTTTTGTTTGCCAAAATCACTCCATGTATGGAAAATGGCAAGGCTGCCATTGCGCGAGGGTTAATCAATGGTTTTGGCTTTGGTTCGACTGAGTTTCATGTGCTACGCCCTACTGACAGTATTCTTCCTGAGTGGATCTATTATTTTATTCGTCGTGAAACATTCCGGCAGGAAGCCAAAACCAAATTCCGCGGTGCAGTCGGGCAGCAGAGAGTTCCAGCGGATTTCCTGGAAAATCATTTAATTCCTGTTCCTTTTCCTCAGAATCCTGGAAAATCATTGAATATCCAGCAACAAATCATCACCCGAGTTCAGATGACAGCAAGTGAAGTAGCAGAAGCCCAGCTTGGAAACGCAAAGACAGGTACTTTACTGAACCAGATGGAGCAGTCGATTCTGGCGCAAGCCTTTCGGGGGGAGTTGTAAACGATGAATTCCCAGTCTGAAATTCGCAGCCGTATCCATCAAATCTGGCAAATTTTCACTGCCGCTGGGGTAACGGATCCGCTGACAATCATTGAAAACCTGGCCTATTTTTTCCTGCGGGAAGAATTTCAGATCGGGGATCTTTACGAGGTCTCATCCAGCCGCCGGCAGTTGCTCGAATCGCAGCAAAGCGTCCGCGGTGGGTTCATGCCGATTGATTTGCTGCCTGACTTGTTGAATAAACTCCCGGATCTGCAAGGATTTCCGGATATCAAACAACTGTTGCCACAGTTTACCAATTCCCTGGGCATCAGCGGCTACCTGCAAATTGGGGATGCAGTTCATGAATTGCTGCAGGACGATTCACCGGCAGGGCAGATTTTCAATGAAGTTCTTCCGGGTTTTCTGGAACGCATGGAGCCAGGAGGACGCTATTTCACCCCGCGCCATCTCACCCGCTGGGCTGCATCTCTGCTGGAAATCTTACCCGGAGCCCGTCTGGCCGATTTCGCTTGCGGTTTGACCAGCTCTTTGGATCGAATTAATTGGCAAACAACCCTTTTAATGGAATGTAAGTGATTACCTGGTTGTCTGTTTTCGTGAAGCGGCGGATTTGTTATTTGTAAAATTGAGAGTGTTCGATTAATATTCTCCAATTAGACAAGGAACATGTGACGATGGACACAAAATCATACAATCGGCTGTTTGGAATGACGTTCGCGAGCATTTATCATCTCTATATTCAAAAAGCTGAGCGAAAAAATCGAACAAAGGAAGAAGTTGATCAAATTATTCTCTGGTTTAGTGGATATAGCCAGGTGGAATTGCAAACCCTGATCAATGAGGCGATTAGCGTAAAGGATTTCTTTGAGCAAATGCCGGCAATCAACCCAAACACCTCCTTGATTACCGGCCTGATTTGCGGCATCCGCGTGGAGGAAATAGAAGATCCGCTGATTCAAAAAATCCGTTACCTCGACAAATTGATTGACGAGCTCGCCAAGGGCAAAGTTATGGCGAAGATCCTAAGACAGTAATTTCAAAATACGTTCTTCAAATACTCCAATCCGCACTTGAGGGCTATCCCCGTTTGTTGGTTGAAAAATTTTGAGATTGGTTTCCTTTGAATGGATTAATGCTATAATATTGAAAATCGAATTACTCACGCACCCAAATGATATCCGCGAGTAATCCAAGATTAATGTTAAGCAGAATTTAGCTTCAAGTTTTCGCCGCAACGACACCGTTTAAATAACCCCTCACTGACATCAAACCAAGCTTATGGCTGCTTCTCACTAACACAGATGAATGGAGCCAAAATGAGCGGATTTATTTTTAAGCGCTTGCTATCCAAATTGTTGGTATTTTTTATTTTCTTCTTAGGCGCGTGTTCCACTAACATTCCACAACCTCCGGCATTAATGCCTGCCGCTGATGCAGCGTTGCCAGTCCCAACCCTTGCAGATTCGGCGCCTACCCTTGAAAACACAGCTTTGCCCGCCCCAACCGAACCAAAAAAATCTCAATTAGGACCATGTGAAGGCAATGATGAATATAACCAACCTAATTATGTGATTGTTGAAGCGGGCACCAAGGCTGAACATGTTTGGAAATCTCAATTCGTACCCTGGTGGGTTCGATCATCCCCCGATGGCAGGGTTTTAGCTGTTACGAATGGCGGCGATTCCATTTATGAATTAAAACCAGATGGAACTTTGGAGACTGCATTTCGATGTCCTGGGGTGATGATCGAAACTTTTACGGCTGCGAGTGATGGGGCTTTATGGTTTGCAACACGGGATGGCGGCCGCCTGTACCGAGTTGACAAAGAAAAAAAGGTAAAGATAATCGCACAAAATGGAAACAGAAACCTTGAGGCTGGATTGGATGGATCAGTTTTTGCGATGGAAAATGGAATCGTACAAATTTTTCCTGATGGCATGTCCAAACCAATTGCTCAGAAAGTTTACGGACGGAAGTTTGCTATCGGTCCTCTGGGAGAGGTAGTCGCTCTTGTAGACGGCAAAATTGTGCAGGTTATGGATGAAGGTATTGTAAAAACCATTGCTTCTGGCTATGGGCCTGAACCATGGCTTGCCTTTGACCAAGATGGTTTTTTATTTGTCACCCATTGGAACGGCGTGGATAGGATCGATTTAACAAACGGGACAATTAACACAATAACCTGGTTACAGGGAATCAACATAGCTGAATCTGGCACATTCGCGCCGGATGGACGTCTGTTGATGTATCACCCTAATACCAATGTTTACGCCATCGATTTTGAACAAAAAAATTGGAAAACGTATTACCAGGTTACCAGTAACAGTTGGGCGATGGCAGCAAACTCGGATGATGGCGTTTACATAGCCTTTGGCAACAATGGATCTGCTGGCGAAACAGCTATTTTCAAGGTTATTAATCAAAACACGCTTGAGCTGATTACCAAAGTTCCTTATGGAATTGAAAGATCCATGGCTTTCGATTCAAGTGGTATGGGTTATTTGGCGGTGGGTGATATTACCAAAGGTGGCGCCATTTACCGATTCGATCCGGAAAGCAGTCAAGTTGAACTCTATCACCTGCCTAAATGTTTTCCGGGGTCACTCACTGTTCATCCACTCACAGACCAATTATGGTGGAGCGATTGCAATAACACACTCGAATCTTTGGATGTAAATGGAGTTTTACAAACCATCCCAGGTATTCCTGGAGCCGAGGGATATTCTCTTGCCATTACGCCCGAAGGTGAGTTTTACACCATTGTTTTCTTTCATCGGGACGATCCAAATACTCCTTACAAACATGGGATTTATCATTTCAACGAGGGTATTTCCACTTGGGAGGTAGTTGCAGATTTAACACAGATGGATCCCGGTATTACGCTTTCAACAATTACAGCGTGCCCTGACGGATCTATCTACACGATTGAAAGTCTGGATTCGACCAACCTGCCGGTGAATCATTCCAGCTACAACGCGGTTCGCAGACTCGAACCGGATGGCAGATTAACCCTGCTCGGGTTTGATTTTGGCTTTGATGGTTTGGCAGCAAGTTGTGACAGATCTACTGGACAAATCTTCTTTACAAGTGCAGAAGGTATATTTGCCGTAACACCGCCATGACGAACCTATTAAAATTACTGCACCTGGTTGGCAAATGATTCTTTACCAAAACCGGGTATGGTTATTTCCTCAAATCGTTATACCAAAATTATTTTCAGAAACTCGGTATTATTAAACTCATCGAGTCACTCATCATTTTTAGAATACAATCATAGCTAAGGTTGTACTTCTGATTATTTTTGACCATCAACATTATTGATCATTACCGATCATAAAATGCCTAACTTTTCAACTTTCCAGGAAAACATGAACATCACATCCCCATCATCCTTCCAAGAACGTATCCTTAACCGATTAGCGGAAATCGAGGCGGAAAATCAAATTAAAATCGCCTTCGCTTGTGAATCTGGCAGCCGAGCCTGGGGTTTCCCCTCAGAGAATAGCGACTTTGATGTCCGATTTATTTATGTGCGCCCCCTGGAATGGTATCTTTCGATTGAGCCGGGAAGGGATGTTATTGAAATTCCAATTGCTGCAGATTTGGACATTAACGGATTCGATTTAAAAAAAGCGCTACTGTTGTTGAATAAAACCAACCCTCCCCTGTTGGAATGGCTTGGTTCACCCATCGTTTACCTTGACCGGTACAATATCGCGAACTCGATGCGTGATCTGGTAAAAAATTATTTTTCCTCCTCAGTCTACCTGCACCACTATCTCCATATGGCACGTGGAAATTATCGTGAATATCTCCAAGGGAACACCGTTTGGGTCAAAAAATATTTTTATGTTTTACGACCATTATTGGCAATGCGCTGGATTGAAGGTGACCGCGGTTTGGTGCCAACCGACTTTAATATCATGGTAAGCGGTTTGAATCTCCCTGGCGGGGTGAAGGAAGCGATCCATCGACTTTTAGATCGCAAAAAAGCCGGAAATGAATTATCAATGGGTGACCGAATTCCAGTTTTGAGCGATTTTATTCGGGAAGAACTTGCCCACTGGGATAATT
>DATMWA010000032.1:0-2103 GCA_035562755.1 Anaerolineales bacterium | reverse complement strand
ACGGCTACCGGAATTGAAATTGCTATTAAACATCTGCTGGAAGCCTTGTGCAAACGTCTTTTTCAGGAAGGGAAAGGGATGCGCACCGGAATACTAAAAGGGTACCGCGTTGACGGGGAGATTGAGCAAGTTGGCATCGGAACTAACCGTGCATCTCGAAATGCCGCGCACCTTTTTAAACTATTTGAGTTGAAGATTTCGGAAATAGAACCGGCTCTCGGAATCGAACTTTTTACGCTGGAAGCAACGCTGGTTGAAGATTTAACTGAGACTCAGGAAGCTTTGTGGAGTTCGGCAAACCGTGACCGAACAGCGATTTCTGAATTGCTCGATAACATTGCCGGAAAAGTAGGACAGCAGACAATTCGCCGCTATTTGCCGCAAGAACATTACTGGCCCGAACGTTCGATAAAAGAAGTCAACTCCCTGAACGAACAGCCTGAAACGGAATGGCGAACCGATTGTTTGCGTCCCATTCACCTTTTGCCTGACCCGGAGCCTGTTGAGGTAATGGTGGTGTTGCCAGATTATCCGCCGATGCACTTTCGGTACAAAGGTGAAATTATCCGCGTTGTCCGGGCCGACGGTCCCGAGCGTATCGAACAGGAATGGTGGCTTCAAAGCGGGCCTCCCCGGGATTATTACAGGGTTGAAGATGAACGTGGCGCCCGTTATTGGTTATTCCGGCTGGGTCTTTACGGAAACAAAAAACCGCAATGGTTTTTGCACGGATATTTTGTGTGAACGATTAACCACGGAGGACACAGAGGAAATCACAGAGGAGCAAAATTGAACATTCTCAAAAGCATTGTCTCCAAAAAATGGTAAATCGTAAATAACTCAATCGTAAATCATCAAAACATGCAACTCGAAACTTTGAACTTAAAACAGACATGGATTACGCCGAATTACAGGTAACTTCTAATTTTACATTTCTCAGGGGCGGTTCACACCCTGAAGAACTCGTTGAACAGGCGGCAGAATTGGGCTACCGGGCGATTGCCATTACCGACCGCAACACGCTGGCGGGCATCGTTCGTGCCCACGTAGCCGCACGGGACAAAAAGATCCGGTTTATACCAGCCTGTCGCCTTGATTTGCTGGATGGGCCAAGTTTACTGGCTTATCCAATCAGTCAATCAGGCTATTCGAATTTGTCAGCATTGCTCACCGAAGGCAACCTGAGGGCTGAAAAAGGCGAATGTCGTTTATACAAAGCCGATGTTTTTAAATATACCACCGATATTAAATTTCTTGCAATACCTCCTGTGTCGCTCAATGCCGATTTTGATTTCGAGCCTGAGTTTGTCAATGCTCTGGAAGAATACAAAGAAAAATTGGGTGAAAACCTCTATCTGGCAGCAAGTTTTGGGTACAGCGGCGACGACCACAAACGGCTGTTCCGGCTTTCGCAGCTCAAATCGCGGTTGGAAATTCCGCTGGTAGCCACCAACGACGTGCATTACCACGCCCCCGAACGCCGCGAATTGCAGGATGTTTTAACCTGCATCCACGAAAAATGCACCATTCATTCGGCGGGGTTCAGGCTACATCAAAATGCCGAGCGCTACCTGAAACCCATCGATGAAATGCACCGCCTTTTCCGGCAGTATTCCGAAGCAATTAAACGTGCGCTCGAACTAGCCGATGCATGCCGATTTTCGTTGGATGAGTTAAAATACCTCTATCCTGAAGAAATTACCAGTGAGGGGCGGACTCCAATGGAAGAGTTGTTTTACCTGACGTGGAAAGGCGCGCACGAACATTGGGGCGAAGATATTCCGGTGAAAATAAAAGACACCATTGAGATGGAACTGGAATTTATCGGGAGAAGAGATTACGCTTCCTATTTTCTGACGGTGTACGACTATGTGCGGGAAGCCCGGTCGCGGGGAATTCTGTGCCAGGGGCGCGGTTCGGCGGCCAACTCGGTGGTTTGCTACTGTCTGGGTGTCACCTCGGTCGATCCGGCGAAATTTAAATTGTTGTTTGCCCGGTTTATGAGCGACGAGCGCAACGAACCGCCCGACATTGATGTGGATTTTGAACACGAGCGCCGCGAGGAAATCATGCAATACATCTACAATAAATATGGCCGCGACC
>DATMWA010000031.1:0-8987 GCA_035562755.1 Anaerolineales bacterium | reverse complement strand
TTGGGCTGGTTGGAAAATTTAAAAATGTTCCCCCCCGCTTATGTAACTTTCTTTCTCTGCCTGGTTGCCTTTTGGGCTTTAATTTTGTTTGAGGATTATGACAAAAAAGTTAAGAATGCTATGTTCTGGATTCTCACTTTGGTTGGTATGTTGGGAACTCAGGGTTTTATGCTCTTCCCGCATGCACTGCGAGTAATTCTGAAAGACCCCGCTCAGGCCTTATTGGATCCAGCGGTCGCGGTTCTCGGTCGGACTGGACCATTGATGTTCCTGGTCTTTATCTTCGCCGGTTTAACAATTTGGCAGCTTTCTCAACGTAAGGAAATTGGATGGTATCTGGCTTTACTTACCGGTTTAATGATGGCTATTGGGGCATTTCCTGCCCACTATATGCGTCCACTGGTTGCTTCACTGGTACCCGCCAATACCGCGGCTCCGTCGATCTTCACCTCCACTTACTGGATGGCTGGCGCGCAGGGTGTTTTACTGGTCGTTTTGTTGCTGGTACCAGGCATCAAAAAATTATTGGTCGGTTCTGAAGGCAAGGAATAGCCTTTCTGGATTTCCATTGTAGGTAAAAAGCGTTAAATAATAGTCATGCCGCTCGAACACGATAAGTCTTGTCAATTATCAAATTCGGGCGGCAATTTTTTAGATAAACTCAGATTACCTACTTTTCCGCTTGATAATTAAATCAAGACTCCCATTTTCACTAGAAAAAATTAGATGACCAAATTCATTGACACGCGTCAAGGAAGTGATAGAATTTCACTCATGATATTTTCAGGTAACTTTTTACCTCGACGAAGGATTAACGAACCCACCGGAAGGTTGGGCTAAGTTCGCTTAAGTCGATATAGAAGCGAGATTTGTCCTCCTAAAACCTTCCATCCGGAAGGTTTTTTTATTAACTATTTGAAACATGGAGTAATCATGAACCATCAACCAAAAACAAGTGTGAAAAAAGTTGTATTAGCCTATTCAGGCGGTTTGGACACATCAGTAATTGTCCCATGGCTTAAAGAAAATTACGGCAGTGAGGTCGTCTGCTTCTGTGCCAATTTAGGTCAGACGGATGAGGACCTATCTAAATTGGAAGCTAAAGCCATCGCCAGTGGAGCGATAAAATTTATAACTCATGACATGAGGGAGGAATTTGCCGCCGAATACATCTTCCCAATGTTAAAGGCCGGGTCGGTTTACGAGCATAAATATCTGCTAGGCACATCCATCGCCCGACCGCTTATCGCAAAACATCTCGTGGAGGTTGCCCACCAGGAAGGAGCGGATGGAATCGCGCACGGAGCGACCGGAAAAGGGAACGATCAGGTCCGCTTCGAGCTGACAGTAATGGCATTGGATCCGCGCCTGCAGATTATCGCCCCATGGAGAGAATGGGATATCCGCTCGCGGGAAGATGCGATCAATTATGCCGCCAAACACAACGTGCCTGTCACCGCGACTGTTAAATCAATCTACAGCCGGGATTCAAATCTATGGCACATTTCGCATGAGGGTGGTTTATTGGAAAATCCCTGGAACGAGCCAGAGGAAACGATGTATCAGATTAGCACCTCACCAGAAAACGCCCCAGAGGAAGGTGAATACGTAGAAATCACTTTTGAATCTGGAGAACCGATAGCGGTGAATGGTGAGAGTCTTACACCTGCCTCGATCATCGAAAAGTTAAATTCAATTGGCGGTGCCCACGGAATCGGTAGAGTGGATTTGGTCGAAAATCGGCTGGTAGGCATGAAATCACATGGTGTCTACGAAACCCCAGGCGGATCAATTCTTCTTGCAGCTCATCGCGATTTAGAATCCTTGGTGCTCGATCGGGAAACCAGTCACTTCAAAGAACAAGTTGCCATCAAATACGCCGACCTGGTTTACAACGGGCAATGGTTTACACCCTTGCGTGAGGCAATTGATGCTTTTGTTAACACCACTCAAGGTCCGGTGACCGGCAAGGTCAGGCTCAAATTGTACAAAGGCAACATTATCTCCGCTGGTCGTCAGAGCCCATTCAGCCTCTATCGTGAAGATTTTGCCACATTCGGGGAAGAGGATGTTTACGATCAAAGCCATGCCGAAGGCTTTATAAAACTTTTTGGTCTAAGCATGAAAGTCCAAGCCCTTAACGGTTTACCTGTATCAGGGTTGGATATGCCGAAACCGGATTACAGCAAATTCAAGAGAGATTGATGATGACATTATGGGGCGGCCGTTTTAGCGGCAAATTGGATCAGCTGGCTTGGGAATTGAACGCTTCAATTTCCGTTGACAAAGCCATGGCGGAGGAGGACGTTGACGGAAGCCTCGCCTGGGCTGAAGGATTGCGAATGGCCGGAGTCATTGAGGAAGTTGAATTTAAATCAATCTCAAATGGTCTTACTACAATCAAGCATGAAATCAACCAGAATTCCTTCGGGTACTCACCAGCGGATGAAGACATTCATTCCGCCATCGAACGAAGGCTCACCGACCTAATCGGACTAACAGCCCGTAAGCTGCATACTGGTAGAAGCCGGAATGACCAGGTTGCCACTGATTTTCGGCTCTGGATGGTGCGTCGAATTCCGCTCTTGATCGATGATCTCAACAATTTTCAAAAGGTTCTGATAAACAAAGCTGAGGAAAGCGGTGACAGTATCATGCCAGGATACACCCACCTGCAACGCGCCCAGCCAATTCTAACCGCCCACTGGTGGATGTCACATTTTTGGCCTCTGGAAAGAGATAAGCAACGCCTTCTGAGTTTGTTTGAGCGTGTATCTGTGCTTCCATTGGGGAGCGGAGCGCTGGCAGGCAATCCAACGGGCGTTGATCGTGAATTTCTGGCAAAAAAACTCGGTTTTAGCCATATCAGTCAGAACAGTCTGGACGCGGTCAGTGACCGTGATTTCACCGCGGAATTTCTTTTCTGTGCCGCTCTGATTGGAACTCATTTGAGTAAACTTGCCGAACAAATGGTCATTTTTACCAGTACCGAATTCGGATTCTTTACCCTTCCGGATGAATTCTCGACCGGAAGTAGCCTCATGCCGCAGAAGAAAAATCCTGACCTTTTTGAACTCACTCGCGGAAAGGCGGGAACGATTTTAGGCAGTTTGGTAGGATTTTTAACGACTCTTAAAGGATTACCATCGACCTATGACAAGGACTTACAAGAGGATAAAAGCCCAGTTTTTAATGTTTTTTCCAGCATAACCTTGATCCTGCCTGTACTAGGTTCCGCCATCCAGTCCACTGCTCAAAATAAGAACAAAATGGAGTCATCCATTGACTCATTCATGATGGCAACCGATTTGGCGGATTACCTTACCGAGAAAGGTGTGCCATTTCGAGACGCTCACGAATCAACGGGGAAAGTGGTTAATATCGCCTCCAAAATGGGATTGGAGTTAGGTCAACTGTCCATCGAGGACTTCCAATCGATTGACCCTCATTTTGGTCAGGATCTTTTTAACTGGCTTAGCCCCCACGGGTCAATCAATCGAAAAAACTCAATTGGGGGAACTTCCCCAAGCGCAGTTAAGAATCAAATCACAAAAGCAAAATTATTAATCAATGGAGAAAAAGAAAATGGCTAATGTAACTTGTGTTGAATGTGGCGCCGAAATTGAGCTTGAACAAAACGTCGAAGTTGGCGAAATTATTGTATGTCCGGATTGCGGGGTTGATTTGGAAGTGATAAGCCTGAACCCAGCGGTGGTTGAGTTAGCTCCCATGGAACAGGAAGATTGGGGCGAATAGCCCGGGATTTGGAGTAGTATGCAACAAAGGCTAAAGATTGGGGTCCTTTTTTCCCGGGTTCGCGTTGAGGAAAAGTGGATTTTCGCAGCCATGGAGCGCCGCGGAATCGACTATGAACGATTGGATGACAGATTAATCTTCTTTGACCTGGATCATCCAGACAAGTGGAGTACTTTTGACGCGATCTTGGAACGCAGCATCAGTTTTAATAGCGGTTTATACGCCTTACGAACGCTGAATGCCTTTGGGATTCCCACAGTTAATACCGCCACCGTCGCCGAGATATGTGGCGACAAACTCACAACCAGTGTCATGCTTACAAAAGCGGGTGTTCCTCAACCACATAATTTGGTCGCTTTTTCTCCTGAGTCGGCTCTAGAAGCGATCGAAGGTTTTGGGTATCCCGTTGTTCTGAAGCCGGTGGTTGGCTCATGGGGTAGATTACTCGCCAAAATCAACGATCGTGACGCAGCGGAAGCAATTCTGGAACATAAAGCTACTCTCGGTTCTGTACAGCATTCAGTATTTTACATTCAAGAATTTATCAAAAAACCTGGCAGAGATATCAGAGTGATTCTGGTAGGAGACAAAGTGCTCACCGGAATTTATCGAAAATCGGCCCACTGGATTACAAATACTGCTCGCGGTGGAGAAGGTGAAATCTGTCCGATCACACCGGAAATTGAAGAAATATCTCTTAACGCGGCAAAGGCAGTCGGTGGAGGCGTTCTCGCGATCGATCTGGTTGAACACCCACAGCGAGGTTTGGTTGTAAACGAGATTAACCACACCATGGAATTCCATACCGCCCAACCAACCAGCGGGGTGGATATTGCCGATGAAATTGTTAATTATGTTGTTGAAATTGCCAAAAATAATCAAAGCGATAAAGAAGGTTATGAACGATGAAAAAGTCTGTATCAATTGTCGGCGGATCTGGCTACGGTGGGGGTGAACTGATACGCTTGCTTCTCGCCCATCCGAAGGTGGAGATTAACCAAGTCACCTCCCGCGGCCACCTTGGAGAATATCTTTATCAGGTGCATCCAAATTTGCGGAAGCAGACTCAGCTAAAGTTTATTGATCCCGATCAACTCGAAAATGTTGATATCCTTTTTCTCGCCCAACCGCATGGTGAAGCTCAAAAATTTATTGAACAATATGCCCAAAAAGCAGAATTTATCATTGACCTCTCAGCTGATTTCCGGTTGAAAGATTCGAAGGTTTATCGCAAATGGTACGGAGAAGAACATCGATCTCCTGAGTGGCTGGATAAATTTGTCTATGGTCTTCCTGAACTTAACCGGGAGCAGATCAAGAGTGCCAGGTATGTCTCAGGTGTCGGCTGTAACGCGACCGCTAGTAACCTTGCTCTTCTGCCACTCATTAAAGGCGGCCTGGTCGATAAAGATCAGAGGATTATTATTGAATTAAAAATCGGATCCTCTGAATCTGGCGCGAGCGGCAATATTGGATCACATCATTCTGAAAGAGCCAATGTGATTCGAACTTTCTCAGCCTTTGGGCACCGTCATACTGCCGAAGTGATTCAGGAGATGGGTGTTTCCAATCCACAATTGACCATGACCGCGGTTGATTTGGTTCGGGGTGTTTTGGCAACTGCCCATCTTAAACTCAATCCGGGTGTTGAACAAAAAGATTTATGGAAAGTTTACCGGGCAATTGCGGCTGAAAATCCATTTTTAAGGGTAGTAAAGGAACAAAGAGGGATTTATCGAGTACCTGAGCCAAAAATTTTGGCCGGCAGTAATTATGCCGATTTGGGTTTTGAATATGACCCAGAAAGTAATTGCATTATCGCCATGTGCGCGATCGATAATTTGATGAAAGGCGCTTCGGGAACAGCTGTTCAATGTATGAATTTGATGTCAGACTGGGACGAAGCTGAAGGACTAAAATTCGCAGGATTACACCCGATTTAGGAGCAAGAATGGGAAAACTGATTGTTGTTAAATTAGGTGGAACTGAAGGAGTTGATTTTAGCGCGATTTGCGCGGATGCCAAGCAATTGCTGGAAAGTGGGCCGCGGCTAGTTTTTGTACATGGTGGCTCGGCAGAAGCCAACGCTCTTGGTGAAAAGTTGAATACACCACCCCGTTTCATCACCTCCCCTTCTGGCTATTCCTCACGCTACACCAATCGTGAGACCCTTGAAATTTTTCTGATGGCGGTCAATGGCAAGATCAATAGTTTGTTGGTTGAACAACTCCAATCACTGAAAGTTAATGCACTTGGTTTAAGCGGTCTGGATGGAAGGTTATTACTCGCCCTCAGAAAAGAATCAATTCAGAGTGTGGAAAACGGAAAACGAAAGATTATCCGGGATGATTACACTGGTAAGATCGAAAAAGTGAACACTGACTTGTTAAACTCTCTTTTAAGTCAGGGCTATCTCCCGGTTATCGCGCCTGTGGCATGCAGCTTGGATGGAGAAGCACTGAATGTGGATGCTGATCGTGCCGCCGCCATGGTGGCCGCGGCGCTCAATGCCGAAACGCTCCTCCTACTCACCGCGGTTCCAGGTTTGATGAAGAATTTTCCGGATGAGACCACTTTAATAAAAGAAGTTTCAAAGAATAGTCTGGCTGACGCGTTGGAAATTGCTCAAGGTCGAATGAAAAAGAAAATATTAGGATCCGAGGAAGCCCTCGATGGTGGAGTCAAAAAAGTCATTATCGCCGATGGCAGGGTATCTAAACCGATTAGTAATGCGCTTGCTGGAAATGGAACGGTGATTCAATGAATGCGCAAGAAATATTTGAAAATGAATCGAAATACACATCCGGGTTGTACGCTAAACAGCCTATTATCTTCACGCATGGAAAGGGCGCCAGCATCTTTGATATCAATGGTGTTGAATACATTGACTGCGCGTCTGGGCATGGGGTCGCGAACTTAGGTCATGCTCATCCAAAGATAACTCAAGCTCTGACCGATCAATCCAGCAAGCTCATCACCCTTTTTGAAACTTTTTACAACGACAAACGAGCTGAACTATTGCGAATATTGGGAACCCTTATACATGGTCTGGATAGGGTTTTTCTCTGCAATTCTGGGACAGAAAGTATTGAAGCGGCTATAAAGTTCGCCCGTCTCTCAACCGGTCGCCCCGGAATCGTGGCGGCGATGCGCGCATTTCACGGACGTACATACGGCTCTCTTTCCGCGACGTACAACCAAAAATATCGACAGGGTTTCGAACCACTCGTTCCAGGCTATTCACACGTGCCCTTTAATAACCCCGAGAAATTGCGAGCCGCCGTGAATGATTCAACCGCCGCGGTTATTCTTGAGGTTGTTCAAGGTGAAGCTGGGGTTTATCCTGCTGAAGCGGCCTTCATCGAGGCGGCTCGTCAGATTTGTGATGAACAAGGTGCACTTCTGATTATTGATGAGGTTCAAACAGGCTTTGGCCGGACTGGGAAACTCTTCGCGATCCAACATTTCAACGTAACCCCTGATCTGCTCTGTTGCGCAAAATCGATCGCCGGAGGGGTTCCTATGGGAGCGGTGCTCATATCCCAAAAAGTTAAGAATCTTAATCCAGGCGCGCATGGTTCAACATTCGGAGGAAATCCTCTTTCTTGTGCCGCCGGAGTTGCCGCGCTCGGCGTTATCCTTGACGAGCAGCTCTCCCAGCAGGCAGCCGAAAAGGGCGCATATTTTATTCAAAAACTTTCACAAATTCAATCGCCCATCATCCGAGAAATTCGCGGATTGGGATTAATGATTGGAATCGAACTCAAACAAAAAGCAACTCCGTACCTGCGGGCATTACAGAACCGGCAAGTGCTTGCTCTAAATGCCGGCATAACCACATTGAGATTTCTCCCTCCGTTGGTCATCACCTATGCTCAGATTGACCAGGTCGTCGCGAGCGTTGACTTGGCATTAAACTTGCCGCTTTCCAATGAATAAAACGATATTTCCTGAAGATTTAACCACTTTGATTGGATTGGTAAGCAATTACAGCCCAAGTGGATCAGAACGAACGGCTGTGGAGTTCATGGTTGATCGAGCAAATGCCTTGGGGTATGACAATAGTTCAATCGATCAGGCCGGTAACGCGGTATGCGTTATGGGCAATGGTCCCAAACAGGTAATTTTACTTGGGCATATTGATACTGTCCCTGGTGAAATCCCGATTCGGATAGAAGAAGATCAACTCTACGGCAGGGGAAGTGTGGATGCCAAGGGGCCTTTGTCTTGCTTTCTTGACGCAGTCGCGGCGGTTGGGCCAATAGAAGGCTGGCAATTCATCGTGATCGGCGCGGTTGAGGAGGAACGTAATTCTGAAGGCGCGCGTTTCATCTCAAACGAATATTCACCCGAATTCGCTATCATTGGTGAACCAAATCACTGGGATCGGATAGGGTTAGGATACAAAGGCAGTGCCACAGCAAAAATCACTGTTACCCGAACCTTAACCCACAGCGCTCACGATCAACAGAGCGCGGCAGAAATAGCGATTGACTATTGGAATTTAATCAAGAATTACACTCAGAATTTCAATGCTGAAAAACAAAAGATGTTTGAGCAGTTTTTACCTTCCGTCCATGAAATGTCAGCTTCAGATAATGGCTTTAATCAGCTCGCGAACATCACAATCAATACTCGTCTCCCGCTGGCTTTTACACCCTCGGCGTGGTACGAAAAATTAACCGAGCTTTGTCCAGAGGCGGAAATTGAACCGCTTGGTTTTGCCATTCCAGCCTATGCGTGTGAGAAAAACAGCGCTCTAGTGAGAGCATTTTTGGTTGGTATCCGAATGTTGGGTGGAAATCCAGGTTTCGTTTATAAAAGCGGCACCGCTGATCTTAACATTGTCGCTCCACATTGGGGATGCCCTGCCTTGGTTTATGGTCCGGGTGATTCTTCCTTTGACCATACGCCTAATGAACATATTTCAGTTCAAGAATTCCGTCAGGCGGTCACTGTCCTTACAGAGAGTCTTAAAGTATTGGTAAAACATTATTGATGGATTAAGTCATTCAAGCTAAAAAATCGATTTGAAACACAAAGGAAATCTTCCGGAGGCAGTTTTTACAACTCTTTGATATAATATCTACTACCTTCAAGCGGGTGTAGTTCAGTGGTAGAACGCTTGCTTCCCAAGCAAGATATCGTGGGTTCGAGTCCCATCACCCGCTCAGAGCGTGGACGCTGTCCACGCTTTTTTTATTTGGGACCCCGGTCAGGGTCAAGCCAGG
>DATMWA010000030.1:0-2111 GCA_035562755.1 Anaerolineales bacterium | reverse complement strand
TTCTTTTTAAGCTTGCCATTATTCCATTCATGATAGAACCGCCAGAACACACGCGATCCGGGCAAGAACACCAAACTGAACATGTACATCAGGAAAATGTAGCGGAAGCTGACACCTTTGATGAAAAATAACGTAATGAGTGCCGAAATCGCATAGGATACCGTCATCAAAATCGTCGACTTCCCGACTTCATAGATGCTTGTGTAGCGGACGATCCTCGCAAATAAGTGACTGCGCAGCCCGAGCAGAATGTAACTGCCGATGCAGACACTCACCATGACGAAAAAGAACGTTTGCGGCGGCCCAATATACGCCTGGATCAACCAGTAGGCCAATAACGCAGATACGAAAATAAAAAATGAATCCAGTAAAATTAAAACCATTGCCTTTTGTTTGCGTGATAAATTAATGTCTACTGAATAATTAACAAACCTTATCGCAACAGCGTTTTTAGCTGTTTTTTGGTATAATAGATGCATGGATTCCAGAGGGAAATACCAAAAACCCGTGCACTTTTTTCAAAAATGATACAAAGAGGCGATGAAAATGTACAAAAAGCAGACGAATCGGCAATTAACCATTTATGACTTCGATCAGCCATTGGGCCTTACGATGAACCCAGAAAACCGTTGGGTCAAAAAAGCAGATTCGATTCCCTGGTCAGTCATTGAAGATAAGTACGCTGCTCTGTTCAGCAGTGACAGAGGCAACATCGCCAAACCGGTAAGGATGGCACTAGGTGCCTTGATTATTCAAAGTGAATTTCAGTATGCAGATACCGAAGTCGTCAATCAGATTCGCGAAAATCCCTATCTGCAGTACTTTGTCGGACTACCTTCCTATAAGGATGAAAAGCCGTTCGATGCTTCTTCGATGGTGCACTTCCGCAAACGTCTCTCCTCCGAAATTCTGATTGAAATCAATGAATTGATCCTCAAACCTATAGAGGATGGAGCAGATGATTCCCAAGCTGACGATAATGACAATAGTGATGACAATGATGCATCGGGATCTAAGAATGAAGGGACGCTCATTCTAGATGCCACTTGCGCGCCTTCAGAAATCAAGTTCCCGCAAGACACGGAACTGTTGAACGAATGTCGGGAAAAGTTGGAAGGCATCATCGACGAAATCTGCGAAGCAAACCACCTTCCCAAACCGCGTACCTATCGGAAAATAGCCCGAAGGGATTATCTCAACATCGCACGCAAGAAAAAGAAAAGTGGCAAACAAATTCGCAAAGCCATCGGCAAGCAACTGAACTACATCCGGCGGGATTTAGGATACATCGACGCATTTATGGAGCAAGGTTATACGCTAAGAGCGAAGCAAGTCGACCTGTTGGGAACTTTGCGGAAATTGTATGAACAACAGCTCTACATGCACACAAGTAGGACGCACAAAGTGCAGGATCGCATCGTCAGTATCAGCCAGCCATTTATCCGCCCGATTGTCCGCGGAAAAGCCAAGAACCCGGTGGAGTTCGGAGCCAAACTGGACATGAGCATAACCAATGGGTACGCCCGAATCGAGAAAATTTCTTTCGATGCCTACAACGAGAGCGAATGCCTCATAGTTGCGGTGGAACGCTACAAAGAACGGATTGGAGTGTATCCTGAACGAGTTTTGGCGGATAAAATATACCGAAATCGCACAAACTTAAGCTACTGCAAAGAACTCGGAATCCGATTATCCGGCCCGTCGCTCGGCAGGCCCAAGAAGGATCAGAAGATTGACAAAAAACAAGAATACAGCGACAACTGCGATCGAGTAGAGGTCGAGAGAGGCTTCAGCCTGGCGAAAAGAAAGTTCGGGCTCAGGCTTATTCGAACACGCCTTGAAGAGACCAGTCTCTGTGTGATTGCTTTATCCATCCTTACAATGAACCTGTCCAAGGTTTCATTGCGCATTTTTTTGACTTTCATCCAATGGATGAGCTCCCCTAGAATTGAACCTCTAATGAAGCCGTAAGCTAAAAATAGGGATTTATTCAGCAGGCATTATTTAGGTTGAAGGGTATCATCAATAATCAGAAAAATGGGATAGTTACTGCATTCCTCCGGAATGCAAGACAACGCGATACGGACAGTAATCTGATTCAATAGAGATCG
>DATMWA010000029.1:0-11206 GCA_035562755.1 Anaerolineales bacterium | reverse complement strand
AAAAGGATTTCAATAAAACTTTGCGCGGTAATTGGATCACCTAATTGTATCGAACCTAATTGGGAAAATATTTCAGGGCGGTGGACCACCTCCTCATTCAGAGGTTTCCCAAATACGCTCAAACCGGCCACAAGCAGCACCGAGTCTGCGAATAATGGAATATCGGGTTCATGAGCTCCTGGTGCCTTAATCGATCGATGCCTGGCACCGTCCGCCTCAATAAAAAATGGGATTTTTTCGGAGGTACATAACGCGACAATTTGCTCAAGCTGTCGCATGGTTGGAGGAAGAAATCGGAATTTCTGTTCGTCTAGCGTTCCGGTGATCAATGTGATTCCATCCGTCAGGATTGATATTGGGATTGGATCTTCAGATTGAAGGATTTCGTGTCTATCCGCCAAGGTTCCCTGATCGCCGAGCAGATGAGTAGTGGTACTAATTACGGATCGCGGAAATTGGCTGGCGATTTGAAACATGGCGCTGGTTTTTCCACCTGCGCCGACAACCGCCATGCATTCGCCGGGCATCACTCTTAAAACATCTCGCAAGATTTTTTTCTGGTTCAAATTATCGATTCCATACCTCCATCAGGCCTTCCAACACCCCTCCGCCAATCGCGTAAGCTTTATCCGAGATTGTAAAGCAATAAGTCCTCTTATTTCTTGGATCGATGTCCCCGATTTTTACCCCGGCAAACAATTCGGATCCATCATGGATCAAGCCACGGATCATTCCGCCGATAATTGCCCTGACCTGTGTATCTCCGATCGCGGCGACCGGGTTCCCAGCTTCCACATGTTCACCAATATCCTTTATCAGCCGAATAGTGCCGTCGCAAGGAGCTCGTAATACCCTGCGCGGGTCGCCGTCGGGCAAACCGGTATCTGTTCGAGAGCTTCCCTGTCTAATCACCTTTCCCAAATCATGGCCACGTTCAGTTTCGATCGCGAAATGGCAATTTTGTTTGGCTTCAAAATTTGGACCCAAACCAACTATCAATGGTTTTTCGTCAAGCTCATATTTGACATCTCTTTTTAATAATCGAGCGTCGATGACCGCGTCAACAACATCGAATTGAATTTTTTGCATCTCCGGATCGACCAAGACTGGGATTAATTTTGGCCCGCTGGTTTCCAAAGCCTCATTAAAAGTGTCTACGCGCAAAGCAAGAGTGTCTTCAATTTCCAATCTGCCCGTGTAAACCGCCTCAGAGCAGCTCACCATGCGCCGCACGCTCATCGGTTTTGCCAATTCCGTCACGATTACCCTAATCCCGCTCCTTGCCAGGCGAACAGCCACTCCCGTCGCCAAGTCGCCGCCGCCTCTTATGATGACTACTTTCTTAATCATTTAATTTCATCCCGTATTTTTTAGTCCAGCCGCGATCCCGTTAATAGTCAATATCATCGCTTCCCTCAACAAAACAACATCTGGGTGACCTTCAGGCAGGATTCGCAGCCTTTTTAACAATTCTACCTGTAAAAAATTGAGCGGGTCAATATAAGGGTTTCGTAATTTAATTGCTTTTTTTGTGATCGGCTCAGTTTCCATTAATTCCCGATGGCCACTTATTTCGCCAATCATCCGAATCGTCAGATCGAATTCATCTCTAATCATTTGGTAAATCCGAGTGCTCTCAGGCGAGTTGCCTGCCAGGTCAAGGTACCTTTCCGCGATCGCCATGTCCGCCTTCAATAAGGAGGATTCCGCATTATTCAACAATGTGCTGAAAAAAGGCCATTCATAATACAACTTCTTCAGAAATTCTTTATCGTCAACATCGGCAAGGCCGCTTCCCAAACCATACCAACCCGGCAGGTTAAAACGGCTTTGCATCCAGCTAAAAACCCAGGGAATCGCCCTGATCCCGCTTACATCCAAATTTGTTTTTCGCGCGCTTGGGCGGCTGCCGATATGCAGGCGTTGGATTTGATCAATCGGAGTCACCTCGTTCCAGAACTCCAAAAATCCATCAGTTTCGTAAACCAATGCCCGATACACTCGAAAAGCTTTATCCGCCATCTGTTGGAGGGCCTCGCGCCATTCTGTGGGTATTTTTTCAGCCGAAAATCCCTTATCCACCGAATAGGAGGAGGCAGAGGCTAAAATGACCGCGTTGACAATCTGCTCGATGTGGCGATGAGCGATCACCGGATTTGAATAACGGGTCGCGATCACTTCGCCCTGCTCTGTGACCCGAAATCTGCCGTGTACACTTCCGCTTGGTTGCGCCTGAATTGCCTTGCTCGCGGGTCCGCCTCCACGCGCCACAGTACCACCCCGACCATGAAAAATTGTCAGCTTAACACCATACGCCCGGTTTATCTCCATAATCGCTTCCTGAGCCTTAAACAGAGACCAATTTGCCATCAGGTAACCGCCATCCTTGTTACTGTCCGAATATCCGATCATTACCATTTGCTCATCCCCGCGAGATCGGAGGTGGGCGCGATAATTTGGCTCATCAAAAAGTCCTTTCAGGACTTCGGCGGCGTTTTCAAGGTCAGCCACCGATTCAAATAAGGGACAAATATCAATACCATCCGAGGCGTCGGACCACCTGGCTAAGAGCAGTACCGCCAGAACATCCGCGGCATTGTGAGTCATACTGATAATGACCGGACCGAGCATTTTTTGCCCATAAATCTTTTGAATCCTCCCCAAAAGTCGGAAAATTGCCCATGTTTCCGCCGCGCTTTGTGAAACACCTGGTTTTTCCGCCAAACCTGGCTTTGGTTGAATCAGGTATTCCCCCAAAAGATTCAATTTATTCTCCGCGGATTGGTCCTCATAGTTTGGGCAAATTTGCAGCGCGCGCAAAGTTTCTCCCAACGCGGTATTAAATTTAGAGCTCTCATCCCGAATGTCGAGCCTGGCTGAATGCAAACCAAACACTTGCAATTCGCGTAATGCGTCGCGGAATTCACCACCTCGGATCGATTCAGGTAGAGAATCAGCAATTAATTCCAGAGGCTTTGCGAGATCGGATAACCGAATAGCCGCCTGCGCCTCACCCATACCTAACAATTTTGCGGGCATGTCTTCCGCCGATGCAGCCGAGAGATCTTCCGCCAAAAGCGCCAAACTCAACCTGAGTGGTTCGTTGGCGTACCGATGCTCCAAAAATTTGGCATGTTTGGGCAAGGGATGCCTTTCCGCGATCCATTGCAGCAGATCGGCAGAGATGATTGCCCGGCGGGAGCTGATACTAAGATGTCTGGCGGTTTCTTTTAACCGCTTTTTGTGATGTTCGATGGCCAACCCTCGGTGCAACCGAAAGGTTTCTGAAGTTACTTCAACGCTTACATTTGGGTTGCCATCCCGATCACCGCCCATCCAGGATGCCAGCCTCAACCAAACTTTGTCAGTCTGGACTTGTGGATAATATTTTTTTAAAGATCGATCCAGATCGTTGTAAATCCACGGAATTACCTCCCAGAGTACCGAATCAATGTAGTGCAGTCCGGTTCTCACTTCATCCGTTACCGCGGGTTTGGCAGCCCGATCTCGATCGGTCAACCAGAGGGTCGATATTTCCGCTTGCATTCTCCCCGTCAGCCATTCCCTCTCCCGAAAGGAAGCGTCGAGTCGATTGTATCTTTCAAGCATCGAGGACAGTCGCTGCATTTTTGATACCACGGTCCTGCGGCGGGATTCAGTGGGGTGCGCTGTAAAAACCAATTCAATAGATAAATCCATCAACAACTTTTGCATTTGGTCCGCTGTAAAGCCACGTTCGTGGAGCGTGAAGATCGCCTGCGCGATCGAGCCTTCAGGTTCCCCGGATTGTTTGTGAAGTATTTTTGGTTGAGAAATTTTGGTGTATTCTTCCGCCAAATTAACTAAATCAAAATAATTGGCAAAGGATGCCGCGACCACCCGGGCCTCATCAGTTTTCAAGCCGGAAATGATCCGAATCAGGTCATTTTCTGCCTGTCTATCACCCTCCCGGCGAGCTTTGGATGCCTTTCGGATTTTTTCCTCAAGCTCAAACAAAGATTGCGATTCAAATTCGGATAGTACCCTACCCAAAAGGTCGCCGAGCAAATGAATGTTTTCTGATATGTCCATTCCGTTTTCCTGGGTTCGATTTTATGGTTTAACCCATTTTCTTTATGACGGTTACTCACCGATAACTCTCTTAATAAGGTCAGAGCAATTAAAACAGGTTATTTAGTATAATTCAGCCTATCTTTTTAATCTCTGGAGCAAAAATGCCAAAATCATTATCCGGTAACGAGATCAGGCAATCTTTTATCGAATTTTTCGTAAAACGCGATCACACAGTTGTACCATCCGCTTCGCTCGTGCCTGGCGGCGATGCTACGCTCTTATTTACAAATTCGGGCATGGTTCAATTTAAGGATGTCTTCCTCGGCACCGACAAACGTGATTACACCCGCGCCGTTGACAGCCAAAAGTGCATGCGCGTGGCTGGCAAACACAATGACTTGGATGATGTTGGAAGAGACGACACCCATCATACCTTTTTTGAGATGCTTGGCAATTGGTCCTTCGGCGATTATTACAAAACCGAGGCGATTGGTTGGTCTTGGGAGCTCCTGACAGAGGTTTGGGGATTACCCAAAGATAAACTTTACGCTACTTGTTTTAAGGATGACAAGGGGAATATACCAACCGATAATGACGCCGCTGAAATCTGGAAAAACCAACCCGGTATGGATCCGGATCACATCCTCTATTTTGGCAGGAAGGAAAATTTTTGGCAGATGGCGGAGCACGGCCCATGCGGTCCCTGCTCCGAGATCCATATCGACCTCGGTGAGGAACGTGATAATCTGCGCGGGACTCCCCATCAATGCGGTGTAAATGGTGAATGTACCCGTTACCTCGAATTATGGAACAACGTCTTTATTCAATACAACATGTTGGAGAACAAAGATCTTGAACCGCTGCCGGCGACCCATGTTGATACAGGCATGGGCTTTGAGCGAATCGTCTCTGTTCTCCAGAATGTAGACTCAAATTACAAGACAGACCTATTCGCGCCTATGATCGAGGTAATCCGCAATCTTTCCGGCCATTCACTGGAGCAGGTTTATGCCGATTTCACTCCATTCAGAGTGATTGCGGATCATACCCGGGCAGCCGCCTTCCTGATCGCGGACGGCGTCGTCCCAGGTAACACAGGTAGAAATTACATTTGCAGAATGATTATTCGCCGGGCGGCTCGCTTCGCCAATAAAATCGGGTTAACGGATCCATTTTTGGCAAAAGTTGCTGAGCCGGTCATCAATTCCTATGGAGGTTTTTATCCGGAGCTTCTTCAACACAAGCAATCGATTCTCGAATCGATTACCCGAGAAGAAATCCGTTTCTCTCGAACGGTCGAATCTGGGACTGCATATTTGCAACAGATGCTGGACGAATTAAAAGCGGAAGGCAGCTCAAAATTGGATGGTCATAAAGCCTTCGACCTTTACGCGACCTACGGCTTACCGCTTGAAATATCCCGTGATATCGCCCGTGAGCAAAATCTGGATGTGGACGAAGCCACTTTTATCGCCGCCCGGGAACAGCATGCCATCGCCTCAGGGGCTGGAAAATCCATGGGCATCATCAACGCCAACGATGCCGAGTTCTTCAGCCAGATTGGAAAAGAACTCGCGTCATCCGGTGAATCAAACGGCGTGGTTGAATATGACCCATACAATTCCATCAGAACTGAAGGCAAATTGCTGGCTATCGTCCGGGAAGGCGAACGGGTAAATTCAGCTGATTTTGGGGATTTGGTGGAGATCATCCTCCCCAAGACTGGTTTTTATATCGAGAGCGGCGGTCAAGTTTCTGATACCGGAATTCTGCGCGGCTTGGATGCCGATGGAGTCCAAATTTGGGAAGTCGAGGTTTCCAATGTCCGCAAACCTGCCCCAGGCATCATCACCCATTCCGGTGAGGTTCTCAGCGGCAAGCCAACCATTGGAGACAGGGTCGTAGCCGAGGTTGATTATGACCGCCGGCACGACATCATGCGCAACCATACCGCCACCCACCTGATGCACGCCGCCCTTCATCAAGTGCTAGGAAAACATGCCCGACAAGCGGGTTCTCTGGTGGCTCCCGATCATCTGCGCTTTGATTTCAATCATCCCGAAGCGATGACCGCCGAAGAGATCGAACAGGTTGAACAAATTGTAAATAAAGCCATATCTGCCGATTACACCGTACTGGCAAAGTCCCGATCGCGCGAGGACGCGATTGCCGAAGGCGCGATGGCTTTATTTGGCGAGAAGTACGGAGATGTGGTCCGCACAATTACCATTTTCGATGAACACGAGGAAGAACCTACCGGCCACGATCGTTTTTCCTTTGAGCTATGTGGTGGAACTCACATCAAGCGAACGAGTGAAATCGGCTCATTCTTCATCGTTTCCGAAGGATCCGCGGCCGCTGGTGTTCGCCGGATCGAAGCGGTCACCGGAAGGCGAGCCTTTGAGCTGATCGCCCATCGAATAAAAATTCTGAAGAACACTGCATTACATCTTAAAACTACTCCAGATGAAGTTGAAAATCGGGTCACCGCGCTTACAGAAGAGATGAGCCTCCTCCGCAGACAACTTTCAGAAGCAAAAACTAAAATTGCTTTGGCGGAATTCAACAAGGAACACCTCATTCCAAAACAAGTCGGTTCGATCAATGTCGTCACAAAAATTCTGCCTGGCTTGGATAAGGAAGCGCTTACTAAACTTTCGGATGTCTTCCGGGAAAAATTCCCCAATAATGGGATTTGTGTCATCATCAGCGGTTCCGAAACCAACATCACCGTCATGTCCGCGATAACTCAGGATTTAAACAAAAAAGGATTGAAAGCCGGCGAACTGGTTGGTCACGTATCCAAACAACTCGGCGCGGGAGGTGGCGGTTCCCCCCATTTGGCGTTTGGCGGTGGAAGAGATCACGACAAGATTCCTCTGGCGCTCGAATCGGTATTTGAGTGGATTAAAGCAAAAGATATTCATTAAATTGAAAAGCCGCCTAACAAACTTGGCGGCTTTTCAATTTAAGATTCAATGGGTCCGAAGGCTAAAGATCGTACCAATAATTATTGGTATCCCACTTTTTAAAGCCCATTCGCTGATAAAGTCGGTTGGCCTCTTCCCTGCGCGGATTGCATGTCAGAGAGACTCCTTCATATCCTTTGTCCGCGGCAGCTGATAAAAGCGCCTTGATGATTTCCTCACCAATCCCTTTGCCGCGCTCACTCTCATCCACGATCACATCCTCAATGTGAGCATGATAACCAGAAGGAGAAACATACACACATAATGTGCCAAATCCTAACAAGTGTTGCGGATCATCTGATGGGACCACAATCACCATTTCGTTTTGATCACCCAATACCTGATTTAGGAGGTGGCGGTCCGGAGCTGGCGCCGTTGTAAGCTGCGGCATCAAACGGGAAATTTCATCAACAAGCCAATCCTCAAAGCTGGCGATAAAATAAATTTCGAAGTCACCCATCAATGTAGTTCGCCTTTCAACTCCATAATCAAGGGCAAGACAGCCCTTTGCGAATCAGGAAATTAAATTTAATTTAGGCATTATATCATCCAAATAGCCCAAAATTCGTCCTATTTTAATTTTTTTGCACATTATCCGCTTCAACAGTTTCCACAAAAAAGCAGGAGGGTTATATAACCCTCCTGCTTTACTTCTATTTTTCGACAGATTTTTCCAATCCGAGCACCAATTTTTCGCCTTCCAGCTCATCTTCGAGCACGATCGCTCCCTGAGGAGGATGGGTGAAGTTCAGGTCAACCGTCAGTGTCTCGTTCATGATGTAATCTTTGTGTTGATTGATCGCACCGCGTAAAGAATCAGAACAGATGACATATAGCCGAATCCGATCCGCCATTTCGAGCCCGGCGTCTTTGCGGAAATCCTGTACTTTTCGCACGATCTCCCGCGAAGTACCCTCCGCGATCAATTCCGGACTAAGCTCGGTCACCAATGCGGCAACGTAGGCGCCATCTTCCGCGACAGAAAAGCCTTCTTTAGCCATAGTCTTAATTTCAGTTTCATCAGGCAGAATTTCGTAATTTTCGCCATCGATTTGAACATTTACCTTGCCATCCTGAATCATTTTGATCGCAAACAGATCTGGATCCATGCTCATGATTTGTTTTTGCAAGGCGGGAAATTTATTGCCATATTTTTGACCCAATTGACGAGGCAAAGCCTTCACTGTATGGGTCAATGCCTCACTACTTGCATCCAGTAAACGGGCTTTTTTGACGTTCAATTCGTCCAATAGAATTTCTTCGTACGCGGCCACCACACCTCTATCCGCCATGGCAGGAATTGAGTAAGCCACCTCAGAAAGCGGTTGGCGCACCTTCCGATTGGCTTTGGAACGGGCAGCATGGCCGAGCGAAGCCAGTTTCATCACCAGTTCCATCTCTCGATTTAACTTCTCATCGATCAATGTCTCATCAAAATTCGGCCAGCTTTCCAGGTGAACCGAGTCATGAGCGCCAGCAACCTTGCCACGAACTAGATTTGAATAAATTTCATCCGCCAAAAAGGGCATCGCCGGAGCAATTAACTTGGAAATAGTAACCAGCGCATGATAGAGAGTCGCGTAAGCGGCTTTCTTGTCTGAATCAGATTCTGATTTCCAAAATCGCCGGCGGGATCTGCGAACATACCAGGTTGACAAAATTTCAACAAATTTTTCTACGGGTCTAGTCGCGTTGGTTGGATCATACTTTTCATAAGCCTCAGTTACCTCTCGAATCAGAACATTCAGCTCGCTCAATAACCATTTATCCAGACTACTGAAAGCTAAATTCTTTTCGGCAAACATCGCCGGCTCCCAGCCGTCCAGATTGGAGTAGGTCACAAAAAATGAATAAACATTCCAAAGCGGCAAGGTAAAGTTTCGTAAAGATTCACCAACCAGGTCGCTTGAGAATCGGCGTTCATTGCCAGGTGGAGTCGCCGTATAGAGATACCATCGCAAGGCATCCGCGCCATGAACATTCAAAACATCCCAGGGTTGGACGATATTTCCGAGCGATTTGGACATCTTCCGCCCATCAGCATCTTGAATGTGACCAGGACTGACAACGTTTTTGAACGCTACGCTCTTAAAAAGCATGGTGCTGATGGCATGTAACGAGTAAAACCAACCTCTTGTCTGATCGACTGCTTCACAAATAAAGTCAGCCGGATATTGGGCTTCAAACTTGTCTTTATTCTCAAATGGATAATGCCACTGAGCATAAGGCATTGAGCCGCTGTCAAACCAGACATCGATCAGTTCATTTACCCTTTTCATTTTTCCGCCACATTTTTGGCAGGGGAAATACACCTCATCCACATACGGCCGATGCAAATCCAGCTCGGTTAAATCTCTGCCTGCCAAACCTGAAAGCTCCTCAACTGCGCCGATGCAATGTTGATGCCCGCAATCTTTACATTCCCAAACAGGCAGCGGTGTTCCCCAGTACCTTTCCCGACTTAATGCCCAGTCGATATTGTTTTCGAGCCAGTTTCCAAAGCGGCCATCACGTAGATGTTCGGGGACCCAATAAATTGTCTTATTCAAATCCACCAGGTCTTGTTTAAATTGGCTGGTGCGGATGTACCAGGCTTCCCGCGCATAGTAAAGGAGCGGAGTTTTACATCGCCAACAGAACGGGTAACTATGTTTGTAACCTTCCGCTCTAAACATCAAACCGCGCTTATCCAGATCGGTTTTAATATCCTCATCCGCGTCTTTTACGAAAATACCACGCCACGGGGTAACTTCGTTCACAAATGTGCCATCAGGCGCCACGGTCATTATTACGGGCAGATCGTAATCCTGGGATACTTTCATGTCATCCGCGCCAAACGCGGGAGCGATATGAACCAGACCAGTACCATCCTCAGTTGTCACAAAATCTCCCATGACAACAAAATGAGAGGGTTTTTCGGAAGGAATGAAAGTAAATAATGGTCTGTATTTCATTCCTTTTAATTTTTTTCCTTTGAAGGTTTCGAGAATCTTCACCGGGGCTTCTCTGAAAACATCTTCGACCAAGTCCTTGGCGAGAATCAGTCTTTCAGTGCCGCCTTCCGGAAGGACGTTCTCGACCTTGACATAATCAACCTCAGGGGAAGCAGCCACCGCCACATTAGCGGGTAAAGTCCATGGTGTTGTAGTCCAAACCAGCAGGGATGTACCTGGCTCATCAACCAGCGGAAGGCGGAAGAAAATGGATGGATCAACCGTATCCTCATAGCCAAGCGCGACTTCATGGTCTGAGAGCGGAGTTCCGCAGCGCGGGCAGTAAGGCACAACCTTGTAACCCTGGTAGAGGAGACTCTTTTGCCAGAGTTCTTTTAAGATCCACCAAACCGATTCAATATAGTTATTCTCGTAAGTTACATAAGCGGTGCTGTAATCCGCCCAGAAGGCTATCCTGTCTGAAAGCCGTTCCCAGTCCTGAATGTAATCAAAGGCGGATTTTCGACATTCCTGATTAAATTTCGCGATTCCGTAATTTTCGATCTGTTGTTTGTTTACGAAGCCATGCCTTTTCTCAATCTCAATTTCTACTGGCAAGCCATGTGTATCCCATCCGCCTCTCCGAGATACATAATAGCCCTGCATCGTTTTGTAGCGCGGAAACATATCCTTAAACGCCCTGGCTAGAACGTGGTGAACGCCTGGTTTTCCGTTCGCGGTGGGCGGACCTTCATAGAAAACGTAATTCTTACCGCCCTCCCTCTCAGATAATGTTTTTTCAAAGATTTTTTCACGTTTCCAGCGTTTTAAGAGCGCTTCTTCCATCGCTGGTACTTCAAGTTTGGCGGAAACTGGTTTAAAAGGCATAAGTCCTCCAGAAAAATAAAAAACTCCCATCCACATTCCTGGGACGAGAGAATTTGCTCACGCGGTACCACCCGGTTTGCTGGTTAATAACCAGCCGCTTAACGGAAGAAAAGCTTGATTCTTCCCGTCCTGATAACGGTGACGACCCCGGTTTGCCTACTTGCCTGCTGCTTTCAGGTCACAACTCCGGAAGGATTTTCACTCGGGAAAACTGGTTTGGCTTTCACCATTTCCAAACTCGCTGGCAGCCATGCCCGAATTACTCGTTTCCATCTCTGTTTTTGCCCTGTGATTATAACATAATCTACTATTGAGGCGTGTATAAATAGAAAGAGCCGGGCGTGTGCCCGGCTCAGTATTTCG
>DATMWA010000028.1:0-145063 GCA_035562755.1 Anaerolineales bacterium | reverse complement strand
TACAATCCAGCGATCGTAGAAACCCTGTCTCGAAACGCCAAATTACTCCAGGCTCAACATCAATTATGGACAGAACTTACCAATTCATCCTTTAACCAAGCTTTGCTCCAAAGAAGTGAGCGCTCACTTGCCTTTTCAATCGAAAAACTCTCCGAACAGTCTTGGATTATTGTTAAGGAAATCATCCGTCAAGCTGCTTTCAGCCTCAAACCTGGAATTCGCGTTGTCGATTTCAACGCGTTAGAACGTTTCAGTCTGTCAACAAATACTGACCTCGGCGGTGGGATTTTTTCCGTTGTTGAAAACGGAATCCTCCATGTCTCACTAGGTGAAAATTCCCTGCCCACTGATGCTTACCCCCAAATTATCGAAGAAATTGAGCTAAAGCCTGGGAAAAACAGACTTTCGAATGGGTGGGAAATTTTTATCGATCATTTCAGTGATCCTTTCGAATTAAATCAGTTCGAATTAGACTCACACGATCAAATTTGGGTGGAGATCAGTCCATACAGCCATCTTTCCCTGAGGCCTTTTAAGGCGGGAGACCGGTTTGTACCTTTCGGTATGAAAAATGGGAGTGTCAAGTGCTCCGACCTCTTTATTAATCATAAAATCCTAAAACGTTATCGTTCTAAATATCCGATTTTGGAAATTGATAGCAAAATTGTCTGGCTCCCCCTTCTTCGCCGTTCGAATAAATTTCCCCTCCAAAAGAATACGCGCCTTGCAGCGCGTATCAGAATTCAAAAACCACCCGAAGCGACCTTGTTACATTAATTAAGCGTTGACCAGCGCGGCTAAATTCATGATTTTCTGTCCTAATTCACGAAACTGAATTTTCGACACCCCCAAATTCATGCGGATTTCATCCATAGCGACACCATTCAGATATTGTTCTACCGCATAGGTCCAACGGCACATATCGAACGAGATGTGTTTTTCGATATTCGCGTCTTTGGCGATATCCTCGAGGACATACTCAAGCCGGCGAGGTGACCAAGGGAAAAGCGTATCAGTGGGCTTGTACTGTGCACAGTAAGATTGAAAAATCTCTGTCCATTCTTCATCCAACGTTAATTTGCGCTCTTTGTATTCATTAGTCCGTCCACTGTATCGAATATGTAAAATAGGTGTTCGCGGTTCAGAAAAATCAAAATGATTGATATGAATCGAAAGACATTCTGACTTTTTAATTCCCGTATTCAGTAAAAGATAAAGCAGCGTGTACGGTCGGGTATCCGGTTTTGACTTATGCCGTAACGCTTCCGCGGTAATGAGAGCCGAACGTTTTTCAACATCATCAAGGATGGACGGTAATGGGCTTCTTACCGTTCGTTGCACCACCTTCTCCGCCGGGTTGAGGGCGGTCGCGCCGCTCTTGTGCAGCCATTTGAAATATGACTTGATCGAAGTAATTCTGCGCGAGAGCGTTTTAGGACTGCATGGGACGCCGCGGTCACGTTCCATCCATCGTAGAAAATTGTTCAGGTCAATAGTAGTAACCGAGCTGATCGATTTATCAGGTGAAAAAAAAGATTGCATTAATTGCAAGTCTGAGGCAAATGCTTTTATAGTATGTGATGATCTACCCTGATCGCTCAGGTACATCTCATATGCCGCGATGGTTGGTCCAATCGCGGTGGCAGGAGTGATGTGAATCTCGACTTGATCGTTAGACATTTTTCCCTCACACTTGAACGAAATCAATTACTATACGCATAGTGTAACATAATTGATTGTTTTTGATCAACTTCAATCGGCAGCACACCGAAATCCACGGTTAATTCCAGGGGACTCAGGATCATGTGAAAATCGGTTATAAACCATCAGCCTGTCAATTGGATCACTAAAACCCCCGCCTCTCAAGGAGCGGGCTGCTCCCTGAGGCGCTCCTGACGGATTCTCAAACGGACTCCTCTGGTAATAAGTTGGATTGTACCAATCAGAAACCCATTCTCTTACATTGCCAACCATATTCAGCGGTCCATAGCCGCTCGCTCCATCTGGGTACGATGCGGCAGTAATCGGAAGTCCCACGCCATTACCAAAATTGGCTAAATGTGAATTGGGTTTGTCATTACCCCAAGGATATTTGGCCTGAACCGGCCCTTGGGCTGCCTTTTCCCATTCTGCCTCAGTAGGCAATCGGCGTTCAGCCCAAGCGCAATATTCCTCAGCCTGGTACCAGGTAACGTAAACAACCGGGTGTTTATCAAAGAGAGCCAAATCAAACATCCAGTTTATATCTTCGGGAGCGGAACAGGCCCCAGCTTCAACACATAGCCGGTATTGGTCATTGTTTACTTCAAAAGCATCGATCCAATAATCATCCAAATAGACCTGATGTTGAGGAGCATGATCTGAACCCCTGCCATCGTTTTGGCCCATGGAAAATTCACCTGCCGGTACATAAAGTTGGATCATCCCATCTATATCTGATTTTCTGCTTATTAAATTGGAAAAATTGGTTTCTGATAAAGAAAACTCTTGAGAAGTGGCGATTGATCGATAACCCGCGATGATCGTATTCCACGATCGCTTGATTGGTTTAAAAACAATTCCACTTTCAAAAATTTCCGCAGCGACAATTATGGTCAGTAGAAAAATTAGAACAAGGGCGAAGATTTGATTGCGCTTCACTTTGCTGACTGCCAAACTTGTGAATTCAAGGGCTAACTTATTGTCCGATGTCTTGTGGTTTAAAGCAAGTCTGAAAATCATTACCGATCACAACCGCGAGATCGGTAAGCGGGTTTTCTTGAGGATTGGCAACAACCCTGTCAGGCGGTAATTGGAGAATCATCAACAAATCATTGACATGTGAATTTGGCTGATTGCCGCGTGTGAAGATCAAGGTCTGGTCATAATCGCTCGGCTCAAATGGCGTGATAATCGTTTCGTATCCGGCATAATTCAACCGTTCGGCGGCCAGCACATCCATTCCATCGATGGATGATCCATTCAAGACTTCAATGGTTGGAAATTCCGGTTTGTCGGGTGTTTGACGAGGCGCGTATGCTTCATAAAATAGTTCATGAATAAGCGGGATGTTTGGCAGGAGCACATAGGCTCCGCTATAAGTAATGATATCAGTGACATATTCGCCCGCTATGTAATAAGAACGTATATCCGCGTTTGACATTTTGACCGCTATCGGAGCTAATTTGAGAAGGTCAATCAAACTAACATCGGTGATGAACGAACTGGAAAGATCCCTATACAGATCAGGTAAATTACTAAGGTAACCTTGCTTTCCAACTTGTTGGAAAATTGCCCGGATTACTTCTTGTTGCCTTCTTCCACGGTCAAAATCATTGGACATCTGGCGCGAACGGGCATACCAAAGCGATAGATCGCCATCCATATGGATAACACCAGGACCGGTTGTATAGAGATGCCAATTTTCTTCCCATTCCGGATCGTAGCTCGGATCAATTAATCTCCAGTCGGTATAGGCACAGAAAACGGGGACATCGATTCCCCCGATCGTGTCAACTACCTTTCTAAAGCCATCAAAATCAATCATGGCCACAAAATCGATCACAATCCCGAGGTTTGTCATGATTGTCTCTTTGAGCAACCCTGGTCCACCGCCAGGGTATCCATACAACTCCCCATATTGATAAGCGGTATTAATCCGGTTTTCACCAACCCAGGGTATATTCACCCATAAATCCCGAGGAATTGAAATCAAGGATACCGTGCCATCCTTTGGACGAACAATTCCTATCAAAATGGTATCTGTTCGAAAAGATGTTCCCCCGCGCGTATCTGAGCCTAAGAGGAGAAAAGTAACCGCATCAGGCAATTGAACAAGTTCTTCAGGACTGAGAGTGCTGATTGGTTCCGCGGTAGGAAGGTTGGTAAGGGTCAAGTCGATGGTCGGGGAAGCCAGAATCGTTTGAGGCGTGACAGTTGAGGTGGCTGTGATTTGAGTTTCAGTAGCGGTGACTTCCGGGGTAGCGCTCGCCGTGGGTAATTCCTCAACCGTCGTCTTTGTCACCTCGCCTTCCAAAGAATCAAGGTTGTAAGAGTAATAATCCTTGGCGCTGGTGATTGGTTGAAAAGGGGTAAGAGTTGGTTGATGCGCAACTCGGTCTTGTTGTATCAAAGCCTGATCGATTTGCTTTGTCGGCAGATTGCAGGATGCCAAAAGGATGCTAATCACCATAAACCAAACCCCAAGCTTTGACACCCTGCCAAAGGTCCGTGTTTTCTGTTTACCTTCTGCTGATTTCAACCGAAAATCAAAAATCATCATACTTTTTGTCCAATTAGATAATAACGGAGTTTATTGTTTTTGGCATAACGAAATGATTGCAATTATTAATTTCCCGCGGAGCGAATATAATGAAAAAGGCTGGCGATCAATAAAATGCGTAAAGCAACTTTTGTGTACACTCTGCTTGGTCTTTCAATCTACCTGTTTGGGATTGTTATTGGAATTTCACTGCCTCACCCGCAAAATGACACAGACATCCTGATCATGACTCCCATTCCACTCACTCCGCAGGAGATCATCCAAAAATTTGAACCAAACCATGCCATAATCGTGGAAAAATTAACCCGCCCAGATGTTTTTGAGATTCTGACCGTCGAAGAAAAGGTTTTCCTCGCCAGGGAATATTTACTCATCGGTCGAACTGTCGAAGGAGAAAAACTACTAAAATCACTGATCGAAAAAACTTCCCCTTCTCTGCCCGCAGTCATCCTGCTTGCCGACCACTACCATTCACTTGGATTATTTGAACAAGAATTAACTACAATAACTAAAAACCCTGAATTCTCAAAAGATCCCGAAATCATCAAACGACTCATTCCAATCAGCGTATTATTCGGTTCTTCAATCGTCCGAATACAGGATCTGCCCCCCATGAAAGCGGATGATCCCCTGGCTCAAATAATAAATTGTCATTCCATACCTGACGAGCGCCAAAAAAATAAACTTTTCGGCGCGCAACTTGCCCGCTTAAGCGAGTGGCGCCTCGCGGAAAGACTTTTAGAAGAGGAATACAAAGCATACCCAAACAATTCAGAGCTTTACCCACTGCTTGCGTTAGAAAGAATTTCAATGGGTAATACCATCAGAACCCAAAATATTTTGAATAAGATTGAGATAGTTGGGCTCAACCACTATCAAGCATCGGATCAGGCAATGGTAGCTATGGCTTATAAATTTTCCGGCAATTCCAAAAGGGCAATGGAAATTTTTCAAGATTTAACCCAATTACAGCCACAGGAAACGCTTTGGAAGAGAAACTTTGCCCAATTGACTGCCCTCAATACTCCACTATTGGCTTTGGAAATCCTTGTAGAACTTTCTAAATCCGCACCGAGTGAGGAGAACCTAATCACGTTGCTCAACTTCACCATTGATTATCCCGCTTACCATGAGCCTTATGGTACTGACGCCTATCAAAAATTAGCCAGTGCAGAAAGTCCAACCCCCGAACTATTGGTGAGCCTGGCACGTTTTGATTTGGCAAGAAATAAGCCTGAGTTCGCGCTTGCTTCACTCGACAAGGTTATTTCAAGCGAAGCCTCAACCGGGTATTACAAAGAAGCTCTCTGGCTTCGTGCCACGACCAATCTAAGCCTGGAAAACAAGAGTGCCGCTGCCCGCGATCTGCTGGAGATTTTACATTTCTACCCTCCCAGCCGATACTCATCCAACGCCCTCCAACTTTATGAAGCGAATCACCTGGATTCATTCAGGTAAAATTAAATTCGAGGAAAATCAACGTGAAAGTTTTTTTCGATATGGTAGGCTGCCGGCTCAATCAGGCTGAGATAGAAAAGATGGCCTTTGAATTTCGGCAAAATGGACACACAATCGTTTCTTCATTAGATGAAGCTGAAACTGTGATTGTTAATACCTGCACTGTCACAAATCAGGCAGCCTCCGACAGCCGTCAGAAGATCCGTCATGCCGCGCAACTGAAAAATCGGGAAATTATCGCAACTGGCTGCTGGTCCACATTGGATTCTCAAAAAGCCAAACAACTAGGTGAAAACGTACGAGTTGTCCCAAATCTAGCCAAAGATCATCTGGTTAAGGATTTTCTGCTCGCTCATGGACAAGTACCGGTTGACATAGAACATCCATTTGATCTCGAGCCAATTTCTAGAGAACCAATACCAGGTCTACGACAACGGACTCGCGCATTCATCAAAGTGCAGGATGGGTGCGACAATTTATGCACCTTTTGTGTGACTCGCATCGCACGCGGAAAGGGAGTTTCCCGATCCGTGAGCGAGGTTCTCAATGATATTCAAATCGCGCGCCAAGGCGGTACTCAGGAGATCGTACTCACCGGAGTCCATTTGGGTTCATGGGGAAATGATTTCTCACCGGCACTTCACCTTACCGATCTTTTGGTGCAAATTCTAAATAATACTGATGTTCCACGCATCCGACTCTCTTCCTTAGAACCTTGGGATCTTGATCGGCGGTTCCTCGAATTGTGGGAAAACCCGAGAATGATGCCGCATCTCCATTTACCTTTACAAGCTGGATCAGACGCGACGTTAAAACGAATGTTACGTAAAGTAACCACATCATCCTATCGCGAACTCATCAAAGTCGCCAGAGAGATAATTCCAGACGTTGCGATTACCACCGATATTATTGCCGGGTTTCCAGGGGAAACTGAACATGAATTTGAACAAACGCTTAATTTTGTTAAATCCATAGGTTTCGCCGGGGCGCATGTATTTTCCTACTCAGAGCGAGAGGGAACCGCTGCCTCTCGAATCCAAGCCTCAATTCCACACTTGGTCCGCAAAGAACGCAATCAAGCCATCCAGGAGGTGGTTAGATTGAGCGCCGACCGCTATCACCGGTCATGGCTGGACAGGGAAGTCTCTGTACTTTGGGAATCTTCGATTGAGCGAGTCTCAGAAGGTTGGAAAATGATTGGTCTGAGTGAAAATTACATCAAGGTAAGCGTAATCTCAACCGAGCCGATGTGGAACACTATTAGCCGGGTACGACTCAAAGGCCAATTCAATAACATCATGATTGGCGAGATTGTGGGGTAACTATGAGAGCGATGCAAGTTCAAAATCCTGCGGAAATTGAATCTAACCCGTTAATTCTTCAAAATACGCCGATACCAATACCCTCTCAAGGAGAAGTGCTGGTTAAGGTTGAAGCGTGTGGAGTTTGTCACACCGATTTGCATATCGCTGAAGGCGATATCGTTCCATCTTTCTTACCAATTACACCGGGCCATCAAGTAGTCGGAGTCATAGAAAAATTTGGCGATGAGGAAAATAGTACGACATTTAAGGTTGGCGATCGAGTCGGGTTGCCTTGGCTCTACTCTACTTGTGGGAAATGTGAATTTTGCAAAAATGGAAAAAGTAACCTCTGTCGAGAAATTCAATTTACAGGTTTTCATGTGAATGGCGGTTTTTCCGATTATCTAATCGCGAGAATCGATTTTCTTCTTCCTTTACCGGTAGGTCCTTCCGCCGCCCAAATCGCTCCATTTTTATGCGCTGGGATTGTCGGATATCGAGCCATTATGCGTTCAGGTGTTCAACCAGGCGAAAAGGTCGCTTTGGTTGGTTTTGGCGCGAGCGCTCACCTGATGATTCAACTTCTCCGTGCCTGGGATTGTGAAGTTTCTGTAATCACCCGTTCAATAATGCATCAAAATCACGCCCAAATGCTTGGCGCAAAATTTTCCGGCGCGTTTTCTGATTCTCCTCCTGCAGACCATCATCGGGTAATCATATTTACCCCGGTTGGGGAATCTGTCACCAATTCTCTGCAAGTGTTAAAGCCCGGTGGAGTCATTTCAATCAACGCGATCCACATGAGCGATATTCCAAGTTTTTCATATCAAGCCATCTACGGAGAAAGAACCATCACCTCTACTACTAACGCAACTTATCAGGATGGGGTTGATTTCCTCAAACTTGCCTTTGACTTAAATTTCCGCGCCGAGACCACAATTTACGATTTATTAGACCTGAACCGAGCCCTAAGCGACCTTAAACACAGTCGAATCAATGGGGAAGGAGTTATACAAGTAAGCTGACATTTGTCACTACCATCATAATTTGAATTTCCTATAATTAAGTTGTTAGACAAATTTAAAATAACCGCATTCGGAGGATGTATGTCTGCCCAGATCATTGATGGAAAACTTATTGCCCAAAAAGTTCGTGATGAGGTCGCGGCGGAGGTCGCCGAACGGACAAAAGCCGGAAAACCACAACCAGTATTGGCTACCGTTTTGGTTGGGGATCGCGTAGATTCAGCAACCTACGTCTCCGCCAAAGGAAAAGCCTGCCAGGAATTAGGCATGGGCTCGGTAAATCATCCCTTGCCAAGCGATATTTCTCAGGAAGATTTGGAAAATTTGATTAGGCAATTAAATGCCGACCCAAATGTTAATGGTATTTTGGTTCAACTTCCTCTCCCGAGCCATTTGGATGAAGAAAAAGTATTACAACTGATCAGCATCGAAAAGGATGTTGACGGTTTTTCACCTTTGAACATTGGTCGTCTCGCCCAAAAAGGTCGCGAGCCGCTGTTTGTTCCATGCACACCCGATGGTTCTATTTATTTATTAGAGCAAGCCGGCGTAAAAATTGAAGGCGCAAACGCGGTCGTTCTTGGTCGATCCAATATTGTTGGCATGCCAGCCGCTTTGCTCCTAATCAGCAAAAATGCCACCGTAACAGTTTGCCATAGCAGAACCAAGGATCTGCCAAACGTTATTCGACAAGCAGATATTCTCATTGCCGCGATCGGTCGAGCTGAAATGGTTAAAGGCGACTGGATTAAACCTGGAGCGGCGATCATTGATGTTGGCATTAATTCCAAACCTGACGCGACTAAGAAAAAAGGCTATCGGTTGGTTGGCGATGTTGAATATGATTCTTGCGCCGAGGTTGCCGGCTTCATCACTCCCGTACCTGGTGGAGTTGGTCCAATGACGATTGCCATGTTGATGAAAAATACATTAAAAGCTGCAAAGATTCAACAGGACAAATAAACCAAATTTGATTTGAGACTTTGAGAATAATTTTTACAAAAGTGGCCGATTTTGAGACGAGGATCGACCACTTTTGTATTAAAATTCATGCTGTATAGGAGACATTATTATGGATCTTTCTTCGCTCTTGACTGTTGAAAATCTCATCGCGTTGCTCACTCTAACCACGCTCGAGATCGTCTTAGGTATTGACAATATCGTCTTCATCTCGATCCTTTCCGACAAGCTGCCTAAACATCAACAAAGCACTGGCCGAAAATGGGGACTTGGACTCGCCCTTGGTACCCGCATCCTTCTGCTTCTATCCCTCAGTTGGATCATTCATCTTGAAGATCCGTTGTTTAACATTTTCGGATTAGGTGTTACCGGAAGAGATCTCATTCTCTGGGGCGGTGGCTTGTTCCTGATTGGCAAGAGCACGATCGAAATCCATGACAAATTAGAAGGAAAAGAACACGGTCACGAAGACAAAGGAGCAAAGGTAACCCTTACATCGATTGTCATTCAGATTGGTCTTTTGGATATTGTTTTCTCACTCGACTCAGTAATCACCGCGGTCGGTATGGCGGATGAGATCAGTGTCATGATCCTCGCGGTCATCATAGCCATGGGTATCATGCTCTGGGCTTCCGACGCGATCAGTGAATTTGTAAATAACCATCCCACCGTTAAAATGCTCGCTCTCAGTTTTCTTCTCCTTATCGGAACCAATCTTCTGGTTGAAGGATTTCACTTTGAAATTCCGAAAGGATACATTTACTTCGCCATGGCGTTCTCTGTTTTCGTTGAGATTTTAAATCTCAAAGCCCGCGAAGGAACTCCGGTCAAACTCCATCAATCCATCAATGCGGAGACAAGTTCAGTACCGAAAGAATAAAACCAGATCATTAACATTCGTGCCGGTCGCCCCAATTTTTATAAGGTTACCCGTACGCCCAAAGAATGTATAAGAATCGTTTTCATGGACAGCTTGACCAAGATCGAGGTTGAGCTGTTCAATTCTTTTAAAGATAAGTGGAGAAGTCATTGCTCCGGCCGCGTCAGTAGTACCATCATCCCCATCCGTGGCGATACAAACCAGACACCATTCTTTGAAACTGCGGAGGCGATCGGTCACTTCTAAGGCAAGCTGCTGATTCCTTCCACCAATCCCGCTCCCTCTTAAGCGCACTGTGGATTCTCCGCCGCCTAAATACAACCAGGGACTTTTTCCAGTGAGTTCTATTTCAGCGAGCTTATTTGATAGCGCGAGAGCGACATCCTGTGTAAGTTGCGTAAAAGGTGCGGGGTCTAAAAATACCTTCCAGCCAAGTTTTTTTGCCATCTCTTCAGCCGCTAAAAGCGCACTCAAATTATTCCCAATAACCAGGTTGGCGACCACATTTTCATTGTTTAGTAAATCTTGTTGATCTACTTCTGCGAGTAATTCGATAACCCAAGGCGGAAATTTTTCCTCCAAAAAATATTTCTTAACAATCTCCATTGGTGGTTGTGTCTTATCCGCGCAGGTCGGTCCTGAAGCGATCACGTTGATTGGATCGCCGATCACATCAGAGAGAATTAAACTCAGACAGCGCGAGGGAGCTGCCATCCGGGCAAGTCCACCTCCTTTAACCCTATCAAGCACCCGTCGGACCGCGTTGATTTCATTAATGTCTGCACCGCTTGCCAATAATTGTTTATTGATGATTTGCAGGTTCTCAAGCGTAACTCCAGAAATTGGATAGGTTAACAAGGCCGAACCGCCGCCGGAAATCAGGCATATTGTCAAATCTTCCGGCTTACAGTTCATTAATAATTCTTCACACTTTTTTCCAGCTTCGATACTTTTTTGATTGGGAACAGGGTGTCCGGCGATAATCCGCTCAAAATGTTTGGGGATGGGAATTTTGTCGAATTTGTCAATAATCAGACCACAATGTGAGCGTTCACCAAGAACAGCCGAAAATGCCGTCGCCATGGCAGTGGCAGCCTTGCCAATAGAAATGACCCGAATTGTCGCTTGAGGATTGACCGCGAAGATTAGTTCTTCGGAATTAATTGGATGCAATTGAAGTGAATTATTTGAGAATTTTACCGATTTTGAAATTAACAAAGTGGGATCAACCGCTTCAAGGGCTGATTTAACCACTCGCTCAATATCGAGTATCTGGGGAACATCAGCGAGGGTTGGTAAAAACCCGAACTTAATATTGTCCTTCAAAATACTCCTCCATGATTGGAGTTAAATCCGCTGAAGTGTTTCGGCGTAAAATTTCGAAAAAGCTTTGCGAATCAACGAGCTCCCCTTTTGAGCTTTGATAATAATCCTTAAGAAAGTTAAAAAAAACCTCATCGCCGATCAATTTTCTCAAATCTTCATAAAATTTTGCCCCGCGCCGATAAACCGCGTTGGTATAAGGGTCAAATCCTTGATAATCATAGATGTTGCCATCGATCTTACCTACGGGTTGATAAAAATCGATTCGGGCTGACCACCACCAGGGAAGCAGATCAGGGTAATATCTTTCATAAAATAAGCGCTCGCAGTACGTAGCCAAACTTTCATCCAGCCATGGTTCAAAAGCCTGATCATTCCCAACACTTCCAAAAAACCATTGATGGCAAGTTTCATGAGCGGCTACCATCACAAGGTATTGATCAGGCTCACCATCATAAAGATTATAGAATGAGCGGCTGAGATAATACATGCCCTCAAATTCCATCCCATCGTCAAAATCTCCCTGCACCGCACTGATGACCGGATTATCCAGTGCACCAAATACTTCTGAATAGAGTACTGCGGCTTTGAGTGTTGTATCGAGTACCGCAAGCCCGGCAGCTTCGTAACCCGGTAGATAAACACTCTGCGCCTTGATTCCGTTACTCTCACCTTCCACAACCTTCGCATCCAGGCCGATCGAAAATACAAAATCACGAAAGTCCTGAAATTCATACACATAAGCATCCCCCTCGCGGAATCCTGTCGTACTGGCTGCGATCACAGGATTCGCTTGGAAATTCTCTAATCTCAATCGAACCATTCCGGATGATAATGGGTAAACCAGATGCTCTCCGTAGTATCCCGCTTTATTTAGAATCCAGTTGCCTTCTGAATCACGCGGCACAATGAAAGGATACCAATCTACCAAATTAATCTGTCTTTCGGAAAAACCATAGATTTGTGGCCGAACCTGGGTTGGGTCACCTTGTAGTGCCTGTGGAATCAGTAATTCAAAGCTGAGGGTAATCTGAACAGTTTCACCGGGTTCTATGGAAAGATTGGTAATACTCAGTTTCTGACCTTCCAGTTCATATTTCACTGGGCTTCCATTCAACTGGATCGATTGGAGCAAAAAACCATCTTGGTAAGTATTTGGCAATACTGCCATGGTTATTTCTTCGGTTCGTTTTTCTTCACCACTTGTAAATTTAATCTTCTGTTCTACAACAGCTGACAACCGAGCCAAGTCCAATGTCATATCAATGTCGTAAATGATGTTATCTTTTTCTGGAAGCTGTAATTGCGGAACATCAGTCGGAATGAGAACGGTAGTTTCAGTTGGCACAGAATCCAGAACTGGGGCTGTTCTGGTGGAGGTTTCCCGAACCGTTGACTGCTGACTCTGACTGGAGCAACCACTCATCAGTATGCTCAACAGGAGTAAAAACAGCCTGAAATTGATTTTATTAAACATTATCGATACAGGAAATAGCTTTGAACAAGATCCATGTAATATGTGCCCGAAACGGCGCTCAGTGTATTGAAGAAATCATCCGTGTCGGCAATTTCGCCATTATTCTGAGAATAATATTCGCGCAGGAAAACGCCAAAACTTTCACCACCCACCCGTTGGCGCAAAAGATCTAAAAATTCCACGCCGTTAAAGTAAACCGCGCTTACATACTGACTATACAGGGAATGATCATAAATCCTGGAATCTACATATCCACCGACACTATGCGAATAAACCCGGAAGTTCCACCACCACTGCAAATCATCTGGATAATTATGAGCGAAAAATACCCTCTCACTGTAAGTGCATAAAGCCTCATCCAACCAGGGTTCATTGGCCTGGTCAGAGGCAACAGCTCCATACCACCATTGGTGGGCGGTTTCATGGATTGCGATAACGGTGAGATTATTTTTATAACCGCCAGCATAGCTTTGATAAAAAGCTCGACTAAGGAAGTACAATCCATCCAATTCCAATCCGTCATTCAATTCAGTTTCTACAATGGTGAGTGAACTGTGCAGGTATGGACCAAATGCCTCGGAATAAGTGAAAATGGCTTGTTTGGTTGCCGCTAAAACTTGCTGTGCGCCAGCCGCGCTTTCCGCAAAATAATAATGTTCGATTTGAACGCCATTTGCTTGATCCGAAATGACTTGAAATTCCGGACTAAGCGAAAGGGTAAAGTTTCGCGCGTTGTTCACCGTATAGTGATAGCCGTAAGAATCCACCACCGGAAGAGCTGAAGCGGCGACAACTGGCTGCCACATCGCGTTAGAGACCGCCAGATTGATTGTAAAATCGGCTTTTTGATAAACCAGATTCTCACCAAAACCATGCGGCGCGGGTAAAAGCCATGCGCCATCCTCGTATGGAGGGACAAACGGATACCAATCGGTCAAATTCATCTGCCTGGCGGTATATCCAAAGTTTTCCAGTTTCCCGGTACTGTAAGGCAGATTCAAACGATATTCCAATTCCAATTTAACGGTCTCACCTGGTTGCACCGCGGTTGGCGGGTAAATATTGAGATTCTGACCGATCAATTCATAATATGTTTGTGATGATTCATTGAGACGTACAGAATACAATTGAAAGGTATTATTCCAAAGATTTGAATTAACCCCTAATAAAAGATAACTTAATAACTGCCCGGTTTGATTGGTATACATCACCACCTCGGAGACGCTAACTTGGTGGTTATCGTAATCAATTGTGACGTTCAGATTATAGGTTGGTCTTTCATAATTTTGATAGATGACAGGAGGCTGGCTTGTTTCAGAAGGCAGCGGCGTAGCAGTCTCGGTTGGAAAAGTTTGATTAGTTTCTGTGGGCGCAGGCTGTAAAGTAGCGCTTGGAATCAGAGTTGGTTCAATTGTCTCAGTCGGTTGTAAAGTGGCAGTATAAGTTGGAGAACTTGACGGTTCTACCGTCCAGGTTGGTTCTGGTGTTCCGGTAATAACTGGTTCCTCCGCAGCCTGGGTTTCAGATCCGTCTAAGACGATTACATCATCCCATGTCAAGGGGGTCATCTGTGGTTGTGGTGGAAATGCGGTCGCGGTTAACCCAATAGTCTGATCACCCGGCAATGGCGCATTTCCAGGTATTTCCACAATTCCAGGCAGATTACATCCTGCCATGCTCGCGAGCAGGGCAAAATTGATTAGATATGGCAAGCCGCGAGCAAAGATTTTTTTTTGGCGCATAAGTTCAGATCAGCGTTTCCCTTTTTTGAAAACGTAAACCACAATAAAAATCATCGTTGAAACCAGCACTATCGCTGAGCCGGAAACGATGTTCAGGTAATAACTTAATAATAATCCGAAAAAGGCTGAAATTGCCCCTAAGCCTGCCGCCAAAGCCATCATCGATGGAAGCCGCCGAGTCAGGAGATAAGCAGTGCCGGCTGGCGTTACGAGCATGGCAGCTGACAGACTGACCCCAACCGTTTGCAGAGAGACGACTACCGTAATGGCTAACAGAATCAGAACCATGTTGTTTAACAAATCAGTTGGCAGACGCATAGTCTTCGCTAATACCGGGTCAAAGGTGATAACCAATAACGGTCGGTAAAGAATAAACAAAATAGCCAAAATTGCGATCGAAAAAGCGATCGTAATGATCAAATCAGTTTGACTGACACCCAGGATATTTCCAAAAAGAATATGGGACAAATCGACAGCGTAAGTATTCATTGATGAAATTAATGCGATCCCGAGGGAGAGAGCAAAAGCGAACAAGATTCCGATCGCTGTATCCTCCTTGATTGAGCCTCGTTTTGAGATCCAACCGATCGCCATCGCTACAACCACCGCAGCAATGACGGCCCCAAAGAAGAGATTACCGCCAAAAATGTAGGAGATTGCCACACCCGGCATGATCGCGTGCGCCAGGGCATCTCCCATAAAAGCCATTCCCTTTAAAACCACATAAGTACCCATAATTGCGCACAAAATCCCAACAAAAATGCCGGCCAAAAGGCCACGTTGCATGAATGAATACGAAAAAGGTTCAAGTAGTAAATTAAGCAGTTCCATAGAATTAATCCACACTCTCGTGAGAATGGTCTTGGCAACACTCATCCATAATCATTTGCCCATCGTCCAGAACCAGAAAACTGTTTCCAAAAGCCAATTCCATGTGCTGATGGGTCAATACTTTTTTCGGCGGTCCGACCGAAATTAATCGTTGGTTGATAAGCAGCACGTTGTCAAAACGGGAAGCGGCGAGATTCAGATCGTGGGTCGAAACCATTACGGTTACCTTACGGGTCTTTAGTTTTTCGATCAATGAAAAAGTGACTTCCTGCGTCGGAGTATCAATCCCCGTAAATGGCTCATCCATAATCAGAATGTGCGGTTCTTGTGCAATCGCTCTGGCAAGGAATACCCGCTGTTGTTGCCCGCCAGAAAGCTCATCGATGGAGCTGTTTGCGATATGATCAATTTTCAATTCCTCAAGTGCGTGGTTAACAACCTCGTAATCATGCTTTTTGGGGCGATTAAACCATCCAATACGGTTATACCTGCCCATCATCACTACATCCTTGACCGTGACCGGAAATTTCCAGTCGATCTCTTCCCTTTGAGGAACATAAGCGACGCAATCTTTGTGCATATGGTATGGTTGGTCGTGAATCCAGATTTTGCCGGATTCAATCGGCAACAATCCAACGATTGCCTTAAAGAGGGTCGATTTACCCGCCCCATTAGGACCAATCACCGCCAGACTTGAACCATGCTCAACGAAAAAACTTACTCCATTTAGGATTGTACGGTCGCCATAATTAACACTGATATTTTCAATTTTGAGATGATGAGGAATTATTTCTGGCATTCAGGACACTTTCCAAATAGTTGCAACCAATGATCTGTGATCTCATAACCGGTTTGTTCGGCAATCGTTTTAATTAATTCGCTTAGTTCATCTCCGGTAAAGTATTGTACTGCGCCACAATTGGAACACAGCAGCAGATGTTCATGCTTGCCAGAACAAGGAACAAAGGATTGACAACCCGAAGGAGTGTGCACTCGCTGAACCAAATGAATTTCTTCCAGTTTTTCGAGACTTCGATAAACGCTAACCAGCCCTATTTTGGGATTTTTAGCTTTAGCGAGTTCAAAAATCTCGATCGGGGACAATGATTTTTTGCTCGTGCTGAAAACTTCCACCACGGTCTTTAGTGGGTTGGTCAAACGATAACCTTTTTCAGTGAGTTTTTCGAACCAGATCGTATTCATAACAGACCTTATTGAAAATTTTTTTCAATTATAAAACGAATTGATCGTTAGAGCAAGCCCCGGTTAAGGGAGAGAATTAATAGTCAGAGAGTTCTTCAAAAAGATCCAAATTAGTGATCAAGTGGTTCAGGAGTTCCATCCAAATGATCATGCAAATTGGCAGGATTTCGAATACGGTTGTTCACCCTTAGAGCCGAGTAGGCTCAGACTATTTAATGAAAAATTTTACGTTTTATCCACATGGTTAGCTCCGGCCTTTCGGATTAACCTTTCCCGGCGTTTCCCAATTTCGACTTGCCAATAACTCAGTACATACTCAGGCATTTCTTTGGATGAAATTGTCGTTCCACAACGTTCAACCCAGGACAAAGCGAGAGTAGGGTTTTTGTAACGATGCTCATGCAACTTGGCTAATTCAATAAAGGCATATAAATGGCCTTGCTCAGCAGCAGATTGCCACAACGCCTCCGCCAATTCCAAATCTCCCCGACGTTTATGCAGTACCGCGAGCCTTTTGACTGCCTGATGGAAATCTACCTCAGGCATTTGTTCTCGCAAACCTTTCTCATAAAGCCGGGCGGCGTCATCCCACATTCCCAATTCCTCAAAAACTCTTGCCAAGGCGATAATATCCTGGCCGTGTGAAAGTTGCTCACCATGCGGATCTTCGAGGAGATTGTTAAATAGGTTTAAAAGGGTAACCATCGAAACAACATCCAGCGAATTGTGATAAAACACCCTCCGCATCGGTTCGGGGTCACCTGATTTAAGGTAATCAAAATATATCCACGGGATTTCATAACCCGGAACCTCCTCACTCGTACGAAAGACTCCCAGAATTTCGTTCTCCAGATATTTGAGCGCCCGTGAGGGCAGACGTGCCCGCCACAACCGCCTGGAAAGAGTAAGCAAATCAAGATGGGCAAATCCGCTAAAAGGACAAATCTCATCATTTAACAAATAACGGTTACGAAGGAGTGGCGCGTCGAACGCCTTGCCATTGAATGTAACTAAAGCCTTGCACGGAGCCAGAAAATCAGCCAGTGCCCTTAACATTCCAGCTTCCAAAGAAGGATCGGGCATAAAATATATTCGGAGAACAAACTCTCCCACAATAAACCTTCCAACACCGATCATAAAGGCGTAAGTTCCTGTCCCCCCATTCAATCCGGATGTTTCGGTATCAATGAAAGCTAAATCTTCATACCCCATTTCCGCCAAGCTGGGCTCGTTAGCGACTCTTGAAATCGTCCTTAAGGTATTATTCGAGCTGATTGGATAAATGCCATGCATATGATCTGCCGGATAAATTGTCTCCACAAAAAAAGCCAAGCCGCGTTCGGTAGAAACCAATTTTCCACCAAATGCGCTTTCCAGATTAACTTTTACCTGCTCGTTGGCAGGTCTTTGAGTGGTTTTTTTTAATTCAGGCTCGCTCCCCAACCTGACACCCAGCGCGCGTAATTTCTCTGACAAAGAGGTCATTTTAGAATATATTTTCTATTATATCATTTCGTTCAAGATTGCGATCACTTCTGATTTTCCACCCACTCCATTTTCTCCAGCTGGACCTACACACGCTGGACAACCATCATCACATGGGCAATTCTTCACCAGATCCAACGCTCGATGAAATAATTGTTCATGATCGGCAAATAATTTTACGCTAAAGCCAATTCCAGCAGGAACCATATCGTAAATCACCACCGTCGGGGCTCCTTCTGAAAGGCTTGACTGAGGGTCAAAATGAACGCCAAGGTCCTTACTATCGCACATCAAGGATAAGGTTGCCAGATTTTTTAAAACACTCCCCAAACCAGCCAATCCACTGCGGATGAGGACGTTCTGCTCAACACGCTGGTGACAACCCTCGCATAAAGTAACTAGATTGTCAAAACGATTAGCGCGGTCAATCAGTTCTTGGGGTACTTTCAGTTGCTGGTCGGAATCTGTTCGATTGTATTCTTCCGCCATTCCCCTTCTAATAATTTCCCTGAATGGTGATATGTGGTGGACATGATGATTTTTGATTTTTTCTTCCGCCCCACAGACCTGACAACGAAATTGATCCCGTTTCCGGACCTGATCTCGTATTATTGTCCAGAATTTTCCATAATCATTGGTTGAATTTGTCCATAAACCGGCTTTTTCGATTCTTTTTAAACTATCCGCTGAAAGACTTACCCAATATCCAATGGTATTCAAATTCGTTTCGGGCATTTCCAGCGCGACCTTTTCAATAACCTCACCGCTTGACCACATCCGCTTGGAAAAACCTACCACTTTAGACCGAACCAGAATTTCTCCAAGAGTTTTGGATCCGCCCTTTACCTGTTTGGCATTTTGAATTTGAATTAGGTCAATTTCCTCCACCCGTTCAGGATCTGTATAGTATTCCGCGTTTGATCTTGTCAAGGTCACCAACCCTTTTTCGAGATCAAAATCATTTACCAGATACTGCTCACCACCATGTAAATAGATCGCGTTTGGGTGAGTCATCCAGTAACTTGATTCCATGTCCAATTTTCCAATGACTCGCTGACGATCCTTCTCAAACTCGATTAAGGTTGTGATTCTCGCGGATGCGTTTCTTAATGAAATGTTGGAAGCAGGATAATCTGAGGACATCCAATAAAATTTTCCATCATTTTTGTGCGCCTGCCCTGATTCATTGATGAATTCGAGAAATTCCTCAATTTCGATGTTACCAAATTTCTCTCCATGGTTAAATGGTAATTCAAACAAGGCACAGCGAAGGTGCTCCAAAAGGATGAGCGGGTGATCCGGATCTATCAAGGCCGCTTCTGGGTCCCGGCCAAAAATGTATTCGGTGTGTCTCGCCAGGTATTGGTCCAGAGGTCCAGAAGTTAAGACTAGAACCGCGAGGGAGGGAGATAATCCTCGTCCAGCTCTTCCGGATTGTTGACGTAAACTCGAAATCGTTCCGGGATAGCCAAACATAAAAGAAATATCCAGCTGTCCAATATCTATTCCTAATTCCAACGCATTGGTGGCAACCACCATTCTGATATCGCCATCCCGGAGAGCTTTTTCAATTTGTCGGCGTTCAGCGGGTAAATACCCCGATCGATAACCCATTACTTGATGGCTTTTGATCAACGAGCCGCTATGAATGGATTGTTTTTCCTTTCTGTGAAGCATATCTCTGGTTTGCTTGAGGAGAAACTCTACCGTTCTTCTGGCTCTGGCAAATAAAATTGCCTGCACACCCATCTCAAGCGCCATCTCGCCCATTTTCAAAAGATCCGGTGTCGCGCTCTTGCGCAAGCCCAAACCGGGGTCAATGAGTGGCGGTTGAAAAAGCATAAAGTGCCTTTCACCATGGCTCGAACCGTCTTTATCAATTAATCTGACTGAACGGCCAATCACTCGTTCGGCATGCTCCTTTGGATTGGCGATGGTTGCCGAGGTTATGATGAACTGTGGAAATGCGCCATATCGGGCTGTGATTCGCAACAAGCGGCGAATCACATTTGCGAAATGAGAGCCAAACACTCCCCTGTAAATATGAATTTCATCGATCACAATAATCTTTAATTGACTTAGAAAATCAATCCAAAGAGTATGGTGAGGTAAGATGCCGGCATGGAGCATATCAGGATTGGTTAGGATCAAGTTTGCGGACGAACGGAGCTTTGACCTCTCTTTCGTAACAGTATCCCCATCATAAACTGCTGGTTTGATTAAATTTGATCCAACCAAAGTGGCGGTTTGTTGAAGCACTCCCACCTGATCCTGGGTTAGCGCCTTGGTAGGATAAAGGTAAAGTGCCCGGCTGGATTGGTTCTTAATTAAGCCGTCCAGGATTGGCAGATTGTAGGCTAAGGATTTTCCGCTCGCGGTTGGCGTACTCAGCACTACATTCTCCCCAGCTTTGACCGCCTGCCAAGTTGCAAATTGGTGCGTATACAAACCCTGAATCCCTTGATTTCGAATCACTTTTTCCAGCGCTGGAGCAAGATCAATTGGTAAATTGGTCAAGTCCGCAGCTTTTGCTGGCAAGGTTCGCCAGGCTATGATATTAGGAGATAAATCTGGGTCGAGTTTGATTCCATCAATCAATTGTTGTAAACTCATAAGAGCATCCGCCTTCGTTGTGGAAGTATAATTTTAATGTATTCAGGCAGGTTTCGCGAATGAAGAAAAACTCACTATTCCTACTCTTGCTCGCCTCCCTCAGTATGTTAACCTCCTGTAATATCCCTCAACGAGGTCCCAACCTTAATCTGCTTGACAAAGCTGTGTTGGAAACATCGGTAGCCGCGACCCTTACAACAATTCATCAGGAAAAAATTTCGCAAACCCCAGTGGCCAAACAAGCGACGATGACTTCAACCCCAACTGCTTTTGATTTTAGTACATCTACCCCTACTCCCAGTGTTACCCCCACCTTTTCGCTTCCTTCAGTATATTTTGATAGCAATGTGAATTGTCGGACCGGTCCTGGAACTGAATACAGCATTGTAATTTTGGTCAAAGAAGGTTCAACGGCCGAGATTATAGGATCAAATGGCGCTTTTTGGGTCGTCCAACCCCATGGTCGAAATGACACTTGCTGGGTACCCGCAGAATTTGTAACTCCCGAAGGAAGTTACTGGATCGTTGGGACGATGACCCCACCCTCTACCCCAACACCAGTTCCCCCTAATGCCCCAGGTTGGAAAAGTTGGTATTATAGTTGTTCCTATAAGGATGGGCAGTCGATCCTCACCATGGAAATGGAATGGATCGATAAAAGTAATAACGAAGAGGGTTTTCGTGTGATGCGCGATGATGTAGTAATTGCTGAATTTCCCGCGGATACAACCACCCATATCGACGTTGTCAACATCGAATCAGGTCAAAAATTTAATTACCAGATCCAGGTTTTTTCCGGTCCTGCTCACGCTGAGGGTAGTGTAGTAACCGCCAGCTGTGATGATTGAACAAGCCTCAGATCATCAGATCGCTTATCTTCGGCTCCTTGCGGACAGGCTGGAAAGACTTTCCGCCGATTCGATTTGGGCGCGCAGGGCAAGCGGATTGCGCAGATCTTTGATTAAAGCCCTCGAACATGTAGATAAGAAAGGTACGTTAAATTATGACAGCGCGATTTTTTTGACCTCTGCATGTTTGGAGATGCTCAAAAAAGCCGCCTTTGAAATTCCAGACCCTGACCATTTTTCAACCTAAAAAAAGATTCCATGACCTCAATAAACGACCTTTTACAAATTTCTCTTAAAAAAAGACAAAAAGATTCCTTGATCCTGCCATTTACCAATGCTTACCGCTTGTTTAACGGCGTCTTTGAAGGTGATCCCACTTTCAGCATCGATATTTACAACAATGCCGCAGTTCTCCATTCGTATCAACAAACCATTGAAATGTCAAAACTTGATACGATCGTAAGTTTTATTAAACAAAATTTGCCCAATATTACCTTTGCCTTACTCAAACAGCGAAATTCCAAGAAATCGGAAGAAAGAATTGGAATCCGATTATTTGGCAATGAGCCAGTGGTCGAAATTAAAGAGAACGGGGTTCATTACGCGATAGATTTAATGATGAATCAGGATAGTGGTATCTACCTTGATACAGCGAATTTACGAAAATGGTTGAAGGGGAATTCCCAGGGAAAAAGCGTCTTAAACACATTCTCGTATACGGGCTCTCTAGGAATCGCGGCCCTGGCGGGTAATGCTCTTAATGTGATTCAGCAGGATAAAAATAAGTCTTACATGCGGTTTTCGAGAATTTCATCCCAGCTCAATGGGTTTGAGCCCGAACGATTAACCCACCACATAAATGATTTTTTCCCCGCAATGGCCGGCTATCGAAAGCAAAGGGATGAATTTGATATCGTGATTCTTGATCCGCCTATCATTTCGAACACCGGAAAGGGCAAGGTTGAATTAGAGTTAAATTATCTTTCGCTCATCAACAAAATTCGACCTTTAGTTGCCGATCAAGGAACCCTGGTTTTGGTTAATAACGCTCTCTTCCTGAGTGGAAAGGCTTTGATGGATCAACTTTCTCCTGTTTTTGAAGATAAATATATTAAGATTAAGGAGATGGTTCCTGTACCGGAATCCTACATAGGTTACCAAACTGATTCTGTTTCTTTTTTGCCAGCCGATCCGACTCCGTTTAATCATTCAACCAAAATTCTTTTATTGCAGGTTACAAAAAAATAAGATGCAATCTATTTACGGTGTCAGCCTGATTCTCATCTCCGCGATCTCCTACGCCACACTCCCAATTTTTACCCGTTGGGCGTATGGATTAAATATTACCCTTAATTCATTCTTGTTTTATCGCTTCTTCTTTTCTTTTTTGCTCGTGTTGACCTATGCGATCATCAAAAAAATTAAAATTCCTGCCGGAAAACAATTTTTCACACTCTTTCTACTTGGAGCATTAGGCTACACAGGGCAAGCCTTTGTGTACCTCAGCGCGGTGAAGTATGCCTCTACCGGATTAGTGGCTATTTTGCTTTACCTTTACCCTGCCTTTGTGGCATTAATTGCGATTCTATTTTTCAAAGAGCATATTCAAACTGCCACTGTTATCGGCTTGATTACAGCATTCCTTGGCACGGCGCTCGTTCTCGAACCCGCCGGAGGACAACCTCTTGGATTTGGTCTGGCAATAGCCGCAGCCATGATTTATTCAGTGTACATAACGATCAACGGAAAATTTTTACACAATATCAATGGAATACAATCGATTGTGGTCATCTTTGGAGCGTCGGCACTGGTTTTATCGATCACCTTTTTAATCGGCGAGCCTCAATTTTCATTTACCACTCAAGGATGGCTGGTCATATTGGGCTGTGTTGTAATTTCGACAATCATCCCTAGTATCACTTTTCTGGAAGGTTTGAAGCGAATTGGGGCAGTTCAATCATCCTTGCTGTCAACCATAGAACCATTGGTAACCGTAATTCTTTCGTACTTGTTTTTTAAAGAAGAGCTTTCATCCCGAGCCCTCCTGGGCGGGAGCCTAATTCTCGGTACGGTAATCATGCTCAATGTGCTTCAATTGAGGAGCACAAAAATACCTGAAAAAATCGGTTAGAAAGGAGTTGGCATGCTCGAATTTGTCGATCCAGACAAGGCGCTTTCCAAAGAGGAGTACAAAACAAGACTTGAACCCATGCAAACGCGTCTTTATGAATTGGAACATGAAATATTCAACCAAAAAATCCCGGTTATGATCGTTTTGGAAGGATGGGGAACATCTGGAAAGGGAAAATTGGTAAATTTGTTAGCTGAGAGGATGGATCCAAGGGGTTTTCGGGTCGTTCCAATTAAGCCGCCGAGAACCAGCGAAACAAAATTTCCCTGGCTTTGGCGATTTTGGAATAAGATTCCGTCAAACGGTCAGATCGTCACCTTCGACACATCCTGGTATCAGCAAATCTTAAACGAAAGAGTAGCTGGACATTTAAAAAATAAGGCATGGGAAACCGCATTGCAAGATATTCTGGAATTTGAGGAGATGCTTTCCGTTAGTGGGATGGTCATTCTAAAATTCTGGCTGCAAATCAGTGAAGATGAACTAAAGGATAGAATCAAGGAATTATCAAGCGATGAATTAACCAGTTGGCAAATTACCGATCTTGACTTACAACAGAAGAAAAAATACGAAAAATATACCAAATCGCTTGAAGAAATGCTCACAAGGACGGATAGCCCTCAGGCGAAATGGACGGTTGTGGAATCAAATGACAGACACTTTTCACGAATCAAGGTTCTTGAAACGATCATTTCCACCCTGGAATTAAAACTCGAGATCGTTTCCTCAATCGACGCGGATCACAACGTGCGGACTCAAGGGATGAAGGGGGCAGTCAATGCTTGATCAATTGGACCTAACCCTAAAACTGGCCAAAGAAGAATATGACCAGCAGTTGGATGTGTTACAAGCTGATTTACATCATCTCGCCTTCCAGGTCTACCAAAAGAAAATACCGGTGGTCATTGTATTTGAAGGTATGGATGCCGCGGGAAAAGGTGGGGCAATCAAACGTTTAACTGTCAACATGGATCCAAGAGGATATGTTGTCTGGCCGATCGCGGCCCCTCAGGGCGAGGACAAGGAAAAACATTATCTGTATCGATTTTGGCGCCGATTGCCAGAGCAAGGCCAGATCGCCATTTTTGATCGTTCTTGGTATGGAAGAGTGTTAGTCGAGCGCTTGGAAGGGTTTTGCGCTGAAGCTGATTGGAAAAGAGCCTACACCGAGATTAATCAATTCGAACGGCAGCTTTCTGACTCTGGTGCGGCTATCATAAAATTCTGGCTTGAGATTAGTAAAGAAGAACAATTATTAAGATTCAAAGAACGAGAACGAACAGACTATAAATCCTGGAAAATCACCGATGAGGATTGGCGCAATCGAGCCAAATGGGAAGATTACCAAGAAGCAGCCACTGAAATGATTCTCAGAACAAGCACACCAATCGCGCCTTGGACATTAATCGAAGCCAACGATAAATACTTTGCGCGCATCAAAGTGCTTAAAACTGTCGCTGGAAATCTGAAGAAGGTATTAAACGGTAAGGATTAGAAAAATTCACCAACCAAGCGAGAGATCAGCCCAACCACCAAGGCGATGAAAAAAGTTAATCCGGTGATGGCATACATTTGTTTGGTGCCAAGTTCTTTCTTAATCATCATCATCGTGGCGACACAAGGAATGAAGAATATGATGAAGATTGTGAAGGTGAACATCTGGTTGTAGGTCAAAACACTGCCATAATCTGCCGTCCCAAGTGCCTGGGTAAGCATCACGAGGGAGAGTTCCTTTCGCAGTACACCGAAGATCATTGGAACCCCCAACTCCTCTGGTAAACCAAGCATCCAGGTTATTGGGCGGACAAGAATGTCAAAATATTTTGCCAGGTCATAAAAGATCAAAATTGCCATGACACCAGATCCGATAATCAAGAGCGGCCAGGCTTCGATCATAAATTCCTTTACCCGAAACCAAGCTTTATTCATCACCGATTTGAAAGTCGGAATTCTGTAAGGCGGCATTTCCAAAATCATGCCCGGAGACGTTTCTGGCAGCAACTTGGAGAGAATGCGGCCAGTTAATGCGATTACAAATAAATTCAAGAGATACATGCCCAATGCCCACATTGGTCCCATATAAAAAGCTACCAGACCAAAGACGACCACCAACCTGGCAGAGCAAGGCACCAAAGTAGAGAGCGCGGCGGCTATAAATCGCTCGCGGCCTTGCTCAAGTGTTCGGGTAGACATGATCGCCGGCACATTGCAGCCATAACCAAGGATAAATGGGACAATCGCTTTACCATGCAATCCGATCCGGTGCATCAGTGAATCCATCAAAAAGGCAATTCTTGGAAGGTAACCGATGTCTTCTAGTAATCCAAGTCCAACCAAAAATGGAAAAAGATAAGGCAATACAATCGCAAAACCTGCCATCACCCCTTGAAGTAAACCCGTTACAATGACGCCAAGGAGGTTTTCCGATCCGATATATCCCTCAATCTGGGCGATGATTGATTCAAAGAACGTCAACATCGGAGGCTCGATTAGTTTACCAACCCCATAAACTCCTTGAAAAAAAAGAAAAAGAATAAGGGCAAGGGTGAGGTGCCCCCAAACTGGATGTAGAAGGATATCATCCGCCCGGTCACGCAAAGAAAGCTGCCGGTCTGTTTGCAGGGTGTGTTTTTTGGCAAGTTCCGAGGCTGCCTTGTGGCGGGAAATCGGGTTGTCATCAAAGGAGCTGAAACGAGCATTGATTTCAGCAGGTTTTCCCACTAATTTGATCGCTTCCAGAAACAAACTTTTTACACCTCTGCCTTTGCTAGCGATTAATGGAACGGTTTTCAAACCTAATTCAATTCCAAGTGATGGACCATCAATCGTCATACCATATCTCACCACCTCATCCATCATGTTCATAGCCAGCAGGATGGGCACATCGTACTTTAACAATTCGAGCGTCAATTCGAGGGATTGTGGAAGAAAAGTAGAATCAACCACATTGATGATGACATCAACCTGATTGTTATCAAGATAATCCTTGGTAACTCTTTCAGCTGGATTTGATCCGGTGAGTGTATATGTACCTGGCAGGTCCACCAATTCAAAAATTTGTCCACCCGCCCGAACTTTGCTCTCGGTTATAGACACGGTAGTGCCGTGAAAATTTCCAGTCTCTGCCTTGTATCCGGCGACTTGGTTAAACAAGGTACTCTTACCGCAATTAGGTCTGCCTACTAAAGCGAATTTCATTCTTCTGTTTCCACGATAATTTTGTTAGCGATCATTCTTCCAAGTATGATTTCTCTGCCGTCGATTTCGATCAAGTAAGGTCCCCGCATAGGAGCGGTCCGTTTTAAGATCAGCCTATCTCCAGGGTAAATACCATGCTGAAGCATTCTGTCAAGCATTTTTTCGCCGCCATTAAACGATACGATTTTTGCGGAGTGATTCTCGTTTAATTCATTTAATCGAATTTTCATGCGCTTCTAAACACCTCTAAAACATCTCTTACAAGAGTATTGCTACAAGATATGGCTTCGTGATGGAGGTGACCCTCTCTGCCATCCCAGGATCCAAAGTAACCGTTTGCTTCTTTTAAAATCACGGGAAATGGTCCACAATCCCAAACATTCATAATTGGATCGAGCATCACTTCAGCCCTGCCGGTGGCAACCAGCATGTGTCCGTAAGCGTCCCCCCACCCACGAACCGTAAAAACTTTCCTCGATAGAGCTTGCCATTCACGGCTTCGAGATTGAGCCTCCATATTAAGTACGTTTGTATAACACACATACGCTTGTCCAAGGTCCGCTTTATCTGATGTGATCGCCCTACGGCCATTTATCCAAGCCCCTCCGCCCTCATAAGCCGAAAGCATCTCATCTGTTCCTGGAAAATATGCCGCGCCGACTTTTATCTCGCCTTCAACCTCAAGTCCAATCAGCACCCCATACATAGGCACCCCACGCATGAAGGACTTTGTTCCATCGATTGGGTCGATAATCCAACGAAAAGTGGATGATAAATCGTTTTTCAAACCAAATTCTTCACCAAGGATGGTATGGCTTGGAAATCTATTTTCAATTTCAGCGCGAATAAAATTTTCCGCCGCCTTGTCTGCCGCGGTTACAGGGCTGTTGTCCAACTTATAATCAATCTGAATAGCTTGATTGAAATAACCAAGAGTTATTATCCCAGCCTGGTAAGCGGTTTGAACGGCGAATTGATGAAGTCCATCCAAACTAATCATCGGTCCTCAAGGGCGATCTTTACCTGACATTCGGGAAAATTCAGGCATCCGTAATATTTATGGCCTTTAATCGGGCCATCCTGATCAAATCTCAAAACCATCGTAATTGCACAGTTTGGGCATATCGGTGAAAATTCTGACTCTAACTTCAACCCGCGGGAAGGGTCAACCTCAAAATTTTCAATTTCCGCGAGGATAGCATCCCAATTAATCTCATCAAATTGACTATTCTCAGGAATGTGATAAATGGGAAATCCCAAGGATGAACAAATTTCATCAATCAAGCGTGAACCGACAGCGTGCTCAGTTTTAGTCGGATCATCCAACTCGATCGCCGCTACCGGGTCCATGGTCGTTCTGGAGCAGAGCACAAAATCAACCGACTTTCCGCCAAGCTTTTGGACAAAATTTATATTCTCATTCGGTTTGCTTACCCGAAAAAGATCACCGAGCGCTAATTTTGGCAGAATCAGAAATTTATCGGTTACTTTATCCATCAGATAAGATAAAAATCTTCGCTCGCTTGAAGAGAAGAGTTCAGTCCTGATTCTATAAGGCAATTCTTGAATAGTTAAATTGTCAGTCAAGGTTTTTTTCCATTAATATGCGCTGATATGCCTTTACCTGATCCTCTAAGGATAGGTTTTCATTCAACGTCTGTTTAAGCAACTCATTTAGAATCTCCTGATAGACCGGACCAGGTTTGATTCCAAGTTTTGCCAATTCTTTTCCAGTAACTGCCAACCGCAAATCTTTTCGATCTCGGAGATGTACCATAATCTCCTCTTTCTTGGTCATTAAAAACCCCGCGTATAAGGAGATCGGATGCAATTCGTTAAGGGCACAATACCAATCGTATCGGGTCGGGGAAACAGTCGTTTGTATCCAATGAATTATAAACGCTGTGTCCATGATCGTGTCGTAAACTTTTGTGGCAAAACCAAAAACGGTTTGAATCTCCTCCAATTCAGGCTTACTCAGGTAAGCAAACCAAAGGTTGTAATTTAACTCAATCATTAATTTTGGATCATTGAGGTTTAGATAGCCGCTCCAAATTGGATCAAACGTTTGCCGGGAGAGCACGATTCGCTCCATGACGGACGAATCGCGTGGAATAGCGGTGCAAATTGCTTCTAAAACTCCCCATTCGGCCAGGCGGTGGATTATGCTGGCATTGTTGTTCTCAAGCAAAACTAAATCGATCTCATGCCGAATACGTTCTTGACTGAGGTGGGATAACAAAGGCAAAGCTTCACTAACCAGCTGCCGGGTGCGGTTCTCAACTGCGAATCCATATCTTCCTTCATAACGGGCTGCCCTCACCATGCGGGTTGGATCGTCAATAAAAGAGAGGGAATGAAGCACTCGAATTTGTTTTTTAATCAGATCTCTTTCACCACTGTAATAATCATGTAATTCTCCAAAGTGCTCACCGTCCAAACGTATGGCGAGTGTGTTGATTGTAAAGTCACGGCGATGCAGGTCGTGTTTGATATTTCCACTCTCCACAGATGGCAGGGCTGTTGGTTTTTCATAAAATTCCTGTCTGGCGGAGATCAGGTCAATGAATTCAGTCAATAAATTTGAGCCAAATGTTGATCCCTTTAAATACCATCTGCCTGTTCCAAATCGGGTATGAGTCTTTAATTCACCACCCAATTGATCGATCAATTTTTTACCAAGTTGGATCGCGTCACCTTCAACAACCACATCCAGATCAGTACTCGGTTGATTAAGGAGCAAGTCACGCACAAATCCGCCAACCAGGTATATTGGAAGTCCGAGGTCTGCGCCAACATTCGCGATCGCCCGAATCAAACTCATGGTTGGTTCAGGTACGTTCGCTTCCATTGTTTCTTCTATCCTTTTCAAGTTCTGGATAGCGAGTTTTTTGCCAACCAATATTTTTATGAGGTCGGTACGAGTTACAATCCCAACAATTTTTTTACTTTCGCTATCCCTAACCGGAATCTGACCCCAACCGCTTTCAGTCATCACGGTTTGAACAGTTTGGATGGGGTCGTTCGGTGCAACTGTAAAATCGCCTTCTTCCATGATGCTAGCGACCTTCAGATTCAGCTTGTGCCGTTTTGCTCGGTCTACCGCCCGCCGCGTTAGCAATCCAATCAGAACGCCATGCCTTACAACCGGAAAACCCTCATAACCATATTTGATCATCAGCGATTCTGCCTGATGAATATCCGTGTCCGCGTCCAGCAAAATGGGTTTGCGGGACATTAATTTGGCAACGGTTAAGGATGGCCGGATCAAATTGTCGTAGAGAATATCCAACTCTTCCTGGACAGAAGATTGCCAATCAGAGCATTCGTTAAATTTTTGAGTAAGTGCTGAGCCAGCCCGAATATGCCCGCCACCGCCAAATTTTCGCATAAATTCGGCGATGTTGATATCGTCAGTCTGAGAGCGGCCAATAATTCTTACACCTTCTGGAGTCTTCACGGCAATAAAAATCGCGTCCGGGTCAAAAAAATCTCTCAGCTTGTGAGCAATGGTCGAAATTTCTTCAACCTTACGAAGGACTTCCGCGCTCGCGAATATGATATTAAACCCTTGTTTTCGAAAACATTGATGATTTGCCATCAATTGGTCATAAATATCTCTTTGTTGATTGGTAAGGGGTGGATTCAAAAAATCGGGCAGCAATTTTAGGTAAGCGCCTTGTTCCAACAACCAGGCTGCCGCGCGGATATCCCGTGGTTGGGTTTGTCCGTATGTCAGGGTGCCAGTATCCTCATAAATACCAAGAAGCATCAAGGTTGCCTGTAGGGGGGTTGGAGTTATCCCGGTTTCCTGAAACATTTCCACAAAATATGTCGTCGTTGCTCCGAGCGCCAAGTGGGTAAGATCAGGCTCAATCTCGTGCACATTCTTCTTGGAATCTTTAATGTTGATTTTGCCGTCACGGATCGGGTGATGGTCATAAATATGAATATTGGTATGCCTGGTCACACCCCTGATCGTAATTAGAGATTGAGTGTCAACAAGGTACAGATCGCTGATTCTCTCATCCGCCAAATCTTTCTGATCAAGAAATGGTAGCTCGGATCCATAAAGAATTAGAAAAGAACGTACGTTATGGTTTATATTCCGTGGGAGGAGGGGAAAACAATTAATATATCGCGATACCGCGAAGAGGGAGGCTATCGCGTCAAAATCCGCCTGCTCGTGGGTCATCGCGATCTTCATACGATGATTATAGCAAATAAAGATAAGGTATAATTTTGGCTTATAATTTCGCGGTTCGCGGACTATTAGGTATTCAATGGATATCAAGCAACTAACCGACCTCATGGATCAGTTCGTTACCTCAAAAGGCTGGTATAAACCAGATTCCAAGAGACCCCAGCTTCCAAAAAACATCGCAATGTCTCTCTCTATCGAAGCGGCGGAGGTACTGGAACATCTTCAGTGGCGTGAATCGCCCGAAGACAAGCGGGAATTTGGACAGGAACTTGCTGATGTTGCCCTTTATCTTCTTCAATTGGCGAAAATTACTGAAATTGATTTAGAACAAGAAATCATCACAAAATTACGCGCAAACCAACAGCGCGAATGGGACAAAGAATGAAAATTTCAGTTTTTGGCGCTTCCAAACCCAAGGATGGGGACTCTGATTACGCGGCAGCATATCAATTAGGAAAAATGCTTGCTGAAAAACAGCATATTGTTGTCACTGGCGGTTATATGGGAACCATGGAAGCCGTAAGTCGTGGCGCGAATGAACACGGTGGACATACGATTGGGATTACTTGCCGGGAGATTGAGAATTGGCGCCCGACCTCAGCCAATCCCTGGGTTAAGCATGAGATTAAAGAAAATACATTGTTGGATCGGATTACATCCTTAATCAATACCTGCGACGCAGCCATCGCCTTGCCAGGTGGTACCGGAACTCTCACCGAGGTCGCGGTAATGTGGAATCTGATCGGCATCCAAGTCATCCAACCCAAACCGCTGGTTTTGATCGGCTCGGCCTGGGATAGTGTGATGGAACAGTTGTTTTTTCAGTTTGATAGTTATTATTCGATAGAGCAACGAAAGTATCTTATTCGCGTCAAATCAAACCTTGAAGCGGTCAACATTCTTGAACAATTTATCCAATGAAGTGAGGAATTATGGCAGAAGATCAATTAACCCCACAGGAAGAAAATTACGCCGACTGGTTCAATGAGTTGGTGTTAAAAGCCGATCTGGCGGATTATTCGCCGGTTCGAGGTTGTATGGTTGTTAAACCTTACGGCTGGTCCTTATGGGAAAATTGTCAGGCAGCCCTCGACCAGCGCTTTAAAGCTACCGGCCATACCAACGCCGCATTCCCATTATTGATTCCAAAATCTTTCTTGGAAAAAGAAAAGGAACATGTTGAAGGTTTTTCTCCTGAGCTGGCAGTCGTAACGATCGGCGGTGGCGAGGAACTTGAAGAACCTTTAGTCGTCCGCCCTACCTCAGAAACGATCATAGGATATATGTACAGCAAATGGGTCAAATCCTGGCGTGATTTGCCAGTTCTGATCAACCAATGGGGAAGTGTAGTACGGTGGGAAATGCGTACAAAACTTTTCTTGCGAACTTCTGAATTCTACTGGCAGGAAGGTCATACAGCCCACGAAACTGAACAGGAAGCAATCGAGGAAACATTTCGCATGCTTGATGTATATGAGGATTTTGCTGTAAATGAAGCGGCAATTCCGGTGGTTAAGGGAATCAAGTCTCAAACCGAAAAATTCGCCGGTGCGGTCATGTCTACTACGATTGAGGCGATGATGGGCGATACCAAATCACTTCAATCTGGTACATCCCATTTCCTCGGTCAAAATTTTTCAAAAGCCTTCGAAATTCAATTTCTCGGCCGAAACAACGAGCTTCAACACGCGTGGACGACTTCCTGGGGTTTATCTACGCGCATGATTGGCGCGATCATTATGACGCATGGCGACAACAAGGGCTTACGCCTACCGCCAAGACTTGCCCCAATTCAGGTAGTGATTGTCCCTATTTATAAAAATGATGAGGAAAAGTCAAGCGTGATGGCGACCGCTGATCGAATTTTCACAGAATTGAAAACAAATCAAATTCGGGTAAAAATGGACGATCGCGAAGGAATGACCCCAGGTTTTAAATTCAACGATTGGGAAATGCGCGGAGTTCCGGTTCGGATCGAGATTGGACCAAAGGATGTCGCCAACGGCACAGTTGCCGCTGCCAGACGTGATGTACCCGGCAAGGAAGGGAAATCTTTCGTATCACAGCAAGGTTTAACTGAATTTGTCAATAATTTAATGGTAGACATTCAAGCGTCCATGCTTAAGCGCGCGACAGAATTCAGGGATGCTCATATCTTTGAACCAAATGATCTGGACGAATTGGTCGAAACAGTTAAGCATGGCTGGGCGCTCAGTCATTGGTGCGAAAGCGCTGCCTGTGAAGCAAAAGTAAAAGAATTATCCAAAGCTTCAACCCGTTGTATCCCTCTCGGGCAGGAAGAAAACCCAGGCAATTGCATTGTCTGTGGCTTACCAGCCAAACGAAAGGTCATTTTTGGCCGAGCATACTAAGTAGATTCGATGCCAGCTATTGATTTAAAACGATTTGAAAAAGAAACCGCTGACCTGGTAGAACAATTTAACCAGCCAGCGGTTTTTATCGTAACATTAAGGTCGATCCTGGACCGATATTCAAACCGAACAATCCACAAACAAAAGAGCCGGATTCAAACCAGCGGGTTACCGAATTCGAATGTTCCGGATCAGGTAATTACCCAAATTGTAATTGAACTAAACAAAGCCACCTATCCTTCAACCGAGGTTATATTTACACTGCTGGAACATTTATGGAAGGAAGGTACATTCGAATCACGCCTGATTTGCGCGCGTTTATTTCACAAACTCCCCGCGGAGCTGCCCGAAACCTTCATTCGGTTGAATAACTATCTTGGTCAGAATGCCGATCCAACGATTGCCCGGGCGTTCCTGCGTTCCGGGATGCGCACGATTCGTTTGGAAAAGCCGCTAACCTATCTCGAAGTCATCCAAAATTGGCTTGATGACAACAATCCCCGCCTCGCGATATACGCGGTCAAGAGTCTAATAGTCCACATTATGGACGATCCAAACATCAACCTGCCTCAAGTGATTAACCTATTAATCCCAGAAATCAGACAGAACACCCTTGCTCACCAGTTTGATTTGGTAGAGCTTGTCACAGCTCTTGCGGAACATAGTGAAACCGAGGCGAGATATTTTCTTAAAGAATCGCTTCGCCCCCCGATCCCAAGAACAACCCAAATAACCTTTCGTAAGTTCAGCGAACAATTTCCCCCTTCCTTTGGTCAATTAACCCGCGACCTCCTTCGAAAGGGCGCACCTCATTCCTGATAATTTCTGATATAATAGCTATCCGTGACTCGACCTTTTTGCGGTTAAGGCTGCAAATTCGGAGACGGCACCATCCAGAAAGAAAGGAGAACCTTGTCATGCCCTTGCAAAAAGAAAAAAAATCGCAGGTGATCACCGATTATCATTTGCATGATACTGATACCGGCTCCGCCGATGTTCAGATCGCAATTATGACCGCGCGTATCAAGCAATTAACTGAGCATCTTCGCGCCAACAAGCACGATGAATCTTGCCGCCGAGGTTTGTTAAAATTAGTCGGTCAACGCCGGCGAACTTTGACTTACCTTCGGAAGAAGGACTATGCTCGATATTTATCGATCACAGAGAAATTGAACTTGCGACATAAGTAAATAGAAAAGATTGGGTGATCGCGACACGATCACCCAATCTTTCTTAAAATAATGTGCCTGTTTTCAGGTATTGATCCATGCGGATAAAATTGATTTATGCTCATCGATCAGTCCCTGAACAGGCGGAAATAAAAGATATGGATCTAAATTCGTTCAAGGAGTAAAAAATGAAACCAGAAACTAAGCGGTATTCAACTACCGTCGGTGAACATGTTGTCACCATCGAAACCGGAAAATTAGCCCAACAGGCTGGTGGTTCGGTAACTATTCAACTAGAGGATTCGATTGTATTCGCGGCCGCCACAATGGGCGAGGTACGTGAGGGCATCGACTTTTTCCCTCTTTCAGTTGAATATGAAGAAAGATTATATGCGGGCGGAAAAATTCCTGGCTCGTTCTTCCGTCGTGAAGGCAGACCATCTACCGATTCAATTTTAACCGCCAGATTAACCGACCGTCCGCTTCGCCCGTTATTCGCCAACGGAATGCGCAATGAAGTCCAAGTGATGATGTTTACAATCTCAGCGGATGGCGTAAACCCATTGGATGTGCTTGCTATTAACGCTGCTTCCGCGGCAATCATGATCTCGGATATCCCTTGGGATGGTCCGGTTGGTGCGGTTCGAATTGGCCGCGTATCCAATAAATTTGTGATTAATCCAAATTTTGAACAGCAAAAAATATCAGACCTGGATTTGCGTATCGCTGGTACCAAGGAAGCCATTCTGATGGTTGAATGTGGCGCCCAGGAAATTCCTGAGGATGTAATGGTTGAGGCGCTCGAACTCGGACATAAATCGATTCAACCACTCATTGATCTGCAATTAAAAATGGCAGCTGAGATTGGCAAACCGAAGAAAGAAGCGACCTTTGCCAAGACAGCTGAGGAAATTAACACGCGTGTATTAGAGCGCGTTACCGCCCCGATGAATGAGCTTTTGGATAAGCCCTTAACCAAGGCTGAATTTTATGGCGGCATGGACACTTTGCTCCAAAACATTCTTGTGGAAATGGTCCCAACCTCAGAAAACGCTGGCGCGAGTGATCCAACCGAGAAGGAAATCAAATCCGCTTTCGCAGAGGCTGAGAGCGCTATTGTACGCGAACGCATCCTCAGTATGGGTAAACGGCCTGATGGTCGAACTCCCGCTGATATTCGTCCAATCTGGTGTGAGGTCGAATTCTCTCCGCGCGCTCATGGCTCAGGTTTATTTACCCGTGGTGAAACACAAGTTCTTACCATGGCGACCCTGGGAACCCTGAGCGAAGCTCAGGAATTGGACAACCTAAGCCCGATTCTTTCCAAACGATATATGCATCACTATAACTTCCCGCCATTTTCGACTGGCGAAGTAAAACCACTCCGTGGACAGTCAAGGCGTGAGATCGGTCATGGCGCTCTGGCTGAAAGAGCCTTAGAACCCGTCATCCCCGATGAGGCGACATTTCCTTATAGCCTCCGCTTGGTTTCTGAAGTTCTCGCGTCAAACGGTTCATCATCCATGGCATCGGTTTGCGGATCGACCCTGGCGTTGATGGATGCCGGCGTCCCGATCAAATCTCCTGTCGCGGGGGTTGCCATGGGATTGGTAACAGATGCCTCCGGCCGTTACAAAATCCTTACTGATATTCAAGGCACTGAAGATCACCTCGGTGACATGGACTTTAAGGTTGCCGGTACCGCAGACGGGATTACTGCCCTGCAGATGGACATAAAAATCAGCGGACTCAGTACCGATATGATGAAGGAAGCTCTTGCCCAGGCAAAAGAAGCCCGTATGTTTATTCTTGGAAAAATGTTGGAAGTAATAGACGCTCCACGTGCGTCACTTAAGTCACATGCTCCACGGATCATTACCGTAAAAATTCCGGTTGATAAAATTGGCGCTCTCATCGGTCCGGGTGGAAAGAATATCCGTGCCTTGCAGGAAGAAACCGGCGTCAAAATCGATGTCGCCGAAGATGGAACAGTTTACATCGCCTCAACCGATGGCGAACAAGGCGAAATCGCCCGTATGCGGGTTGAGTCTATTGGTGAAACCGTTCAAGTTGGCAGAATCTATACTGGTAAAGTCGTTCGCATTGCCGATTTTGGGGCTTTCGTTGAAATCCTGCCTGGTACCGATGGCATGGTTCATATTTCTCAGTTAGATAGCGAACGGGTCGAGAAGGTCGAAGACGTAGTCAGCATGGGTGATGAAATTACCGTCATGGTTACAGGAATCGATCCTACCGGTAAAATTCGCCTTTCCCGGCAAGCGGTTTTAGAGGGATGGACTTTGGAAGAAGCCCAGGAGAAGGATAGCAAAAAAGGCTCATCCCGACCGTCTGGTGACCGCGGAGATCGCGGTGATCGTGGCAGTCAGCGAAGACGCCCAAGCGGTGGAAATGATCGTCGCAACGGCGGCGGGCAGCGCCGAAATTTTTAACGCCTGAGCAATTTCAAATCACAACTAAGGTTACAATTCAAGGGCGGAGGTTTTCGCCCTTGAATTTTTTATAGATGGAATTTCGCAGATACTATGAAGCAAAAATTACTCACGGTCTGGAATACTTATCCTCGTCAATTTTGGATTATCACTTTCGGGGTGCTGATCAGTTCATCTGGCGCCAGCATCATCTGGCCATTTCAACTTATTTACATCAGCCAGATTCTCGATAAGCCCATTTCTACCATTGCCACCCTGGTTTCGATAAGTTCATTATTTGCCTTAATCGCCTCTCCGTTGGGAGGGACGATTGCTGACTTGGCTGGACGAAAGAGATTGATGATTAGTGCCCAGTTGATTCATGGAATATCCTTCCTTATCCTGAGTCAGGCAGATTCCTACTTCTGGTTTTTTGTGCCAATGGCGTTGATTGGGATGGCGATGCCGCTCTTTTCTGTTGGTTCAGATGCCATGATGGCGGATATGATTCCACCCGAAAAACGGTCCGGAGCGTATTCCATTTTACGCATGTTCAATAATACCGGCGTCGCCATCGGACCAGCCATCGGTGGAGTGCTTGTATCGCAAAGTTACCAGACAGCCTTTTATGTCGCGGCTTTGGCAATGCTCGTTTTCGGCCTTTATTTAGCCTTTTTTACCCGGGAAACCCTTAATAAAAGCCAGATACAGAAAGAAGCTGGAAATATTGAAATTTTCAAAGGTTATCTAAAGGTAATCAAGGATAAACGCTTCGATGCCTTCGTATTCTCACTGGCGATCGGCGTAATGGCACCAATGCTCCTGTGGATGTTGTTAGCCCTTTACACAAAAAATTATTTTAACATCAACGAGGCTCAATACAGCTTCATTCCCATGACCAACGCCATTATGTGCGTTACCCTCCAACTTCCGGTCACCCGATTATTCAGCAGGATTAAACCCCAAAATACGATTATTATCGGTATGTTTCTCTATGCCATCGGGGTAGGATCTGTCGCCTTGATGGATTCCTTTTGGGGTTTTTGGTCAAGTATGGTCCTTATGACCTTTGGGGAATTAACCCTTATACCGACAGCGACCAAATATATCGCCGACATCTCTCCCGCGGAATATCGTGGTCGTTACATGAGTTTTTATTGGCTCGCCTGGGGAATTTCGCGGGCAGCCGCGCCGGTTCTCGGCGGCACTTTGCATGATTACTTCGCGCCGGTGGCTATTTGGTGGGGAGGTCTCGCCCTTGGGATTACCAGCGTTGCTCTGCTGACCATTTTATTTAATTACAAACAACCCGCTGCCTCAATTAACGAACTTGACCCAGCTTGAGCCACGCGCCTGAATGGAAAGGTTTTATCACTGATCATGGAACAAAATAATCATATCGCTTTTTCGGATGAACTCACCTATTCAATCTTGAATTTCGCAGGCTATGGCAAAGTTGATTCTGACCTTTGGATTTTAACTTTCGATCAATCTTTGCCCGAAGATTCAGACCTCACAAAATTCTCAGAACTCGGGCAAACAACAAGCAAACCAGAATTTTTAACAATCTTTGAACTGGATGGTTCGGCCTTCAATACCAAGGTTATGAATGGCTATGGGATTTTTCTCGCCGGCCTTATTTTGAAATTATCCCGTTCGATGGTAACTGATACTGCAATTTCAAATCTCTATAAGGATGATTTATTCGCTGAGGATGGGATTGGATTCATGGTTCCATTTTATCCAATCCCGGTCAATCCAAATAAAACTGAGGATTTTCGAGTTCGATTCCCCTTATTCAAATCTTATCCGGATTACCTCTCCAAAGCCAAAAAATTACGCGGCGAATTTATACAGGAGCTCTTAGCTCAATTTGCCCCAAAAACCGTCATAGCGCTGATGAGTAGGGAAAGTTTTAATGATTTAATGGATGTTTTTCCTCAATTTCATTTTGAGGACCATGCCGGTATCTTTGCCGGATGGGATACAACAACGATCATGCTCGTCCTCGATCCTACTCTGATTTCGAATGATGGGCTCGAGCGGGCGGTCAAATTTATTTTAGAAAATAGCCTCCCCATGAACTTAGAGGGAAAATTATCGGTCGATTCTGTGTCTATCCAGAACCATTTGGGAGTGGATCCAAAAAAACATGGTCGAGCCAAATCCGTATCCAAACGTAAGAACAAAACCAAACACGATCCAAGCGATCCGTTTTGCGTTTGCGATGAATGTCTCGGTTATTGAGCTGAATACAATTTTGATTCAAGGTCAGCTTTTACCTTTGGCCAATCACTCTCAATAATACTGAAAAACACAGAATTTCGAAATATTCCATCATCAAGAATGAGATGGTTTCTTAAAATTCCTTCTTGGATCGCGCCGATGCGTTTGATTGCTTTAATCGCCCTGACATTCCGAGAGTCTGTTTTAAGCTGAACGCGGATACATCCCATGACCTCAAAAGCATGTCTGAAGAGTAAATATTTGGCTTCAGTGTTCACATAAGTTCGTCGGTAAGCTGGGGAGTACCATGTGCCGCCAATTTCCAACCCACGGTCCTTTGCCCTTATATCAAAATAGCGGGTAGCGCCGATTACTTTATCAGCCTTTATATCCCTTACAGCAAAAGGCATTTCAGTTCCCTTGCTTGCCCTGCCAAGGATGTCTTCAACCCAGCCAGCCATCTTATCCCTGCCAACGATCGAACCGTAAAGCATATATTTCCAAGTTTCTGGCTCCGTATTCGCTTCGTTCAAATCGTCGATGTGATCCAGAGAGAGAGGTTCCAACTGAATATATCGTCCTCGTAAAGTCACTGAAGAAATGTTCATGATTTTTCGTTCCTTTCTTTGGATGTCGGCAAAATCGGCATTGGCTGGTCCGAAGGAATACCAAGCCGATCGGCAATAGCGCTCTTGAGCGCGATTCGATCATCCCATGGGTATTCAGTGGTACCAAAACACATTGATTGTTCATGACCCTTGCCGCAAGCGATGACCAAATCACCTTCCCTTGCCATCATCACCGCTTTACGGAGCGAAGCGGGGCGGTCAGGTTCGCTAAATACAGTTTGATTATTGATCGCGCCTTGAGAAATAGCGGCATTCATCATTTCCATTAAAATCGCGTCAAGGCTTTCCGTTCGCGGATCCTCTGCGGTAAGAATGGTTATATCCGCCAATTCAGCAGACACTTCCGCCATCATCCGCCTTTTTTGCTGGTCTCTCAATCCAGCTGACCCAAAAACCGCGATCAATTTGGAACTGGACTTTGCCTCCAAGCCAACTCTGCTTTCTAATATTTTCCGCCCGGTTTCCAGCGTGACCTTCAATGCATTCGGTGTGTGGGCAAAATCCACAAATGCCAAAAAATCCTGACCTAGATCAAGCAATTCCATTCTGCCGGGAATTCCAGGAAAATCCTTGAGGGCATTTATTGCTTTTGAAATTGGTATGTCCAACCCCTCAGCAACACATGCCACAGCCGCCGAAGCGTTGTATGCATTGTAATCACCAAAAATGGGTAATTGAAGTTTTTCGCTATGTCCCGAATGACCCAAGGAAAATGCGATTCCATTTTTTGAATATTCCAAGTCAGAAAATGAATACGCGCCAGTGTCCGTAGAACCATAGGAGACTTGAGCGGTAATGACATATTTTTGGAGATGTTCAAAAGAACGATCGTCTCGGTTAAGCACAGCCACCCGCTTTACTTGGTGAGGTTTCTTAATCGTGTGCGCCAGTGAAAAAAGCAGTCTGGCTTTCGCGGAGAGGTAATTTTCGTAAGTCTTGTGATAATCCAGATGTTCATGGGTAATGTTGGTCACCACCCCTATGTCAAACTCACATGCGTCTATTCGATATTGAGCCCAGCCGTGGGAAGTAGTTTCCAAGACAACGTGGGTGATACCAAGTTCCAGCATCCTGGCAAGAATTTTTTGTACGTCCATCGCGTCTGGGGTCGTAACATGAAATCCGGTATCCAAAATTTCATCGCCAATAACAGCATTTACCGTAGAAATTAACCCCGCGTTGTAGCCGGAACGTTTGAGAATCCAAAAAATCATATTGGATGTTGTCGTCTTTCCATCCGTTCCGGTGACCCCGATCAAAACCATTTGCCGAGAAGGATGGTCATAATATGCTGCGGCTAGATGCGCGAGGATTTTTCGAGAATTTTCGACCAAAATATAAGGAACAGGAATCTCGTAATCGAGTTGTTTGTCACCCACAATTGCGGCGGCTCCAGCGTCAACCGCCTTGATTATAAAATCATGTCCATCTGAGGATTCACCTTCGAAAGCCACGAATAAGTCCCCTGGTTGAACTTTCCGGGAATCAGAACAGATAAAATTGATTTGAATATCCCGATCAGGCAGGAGATGATGATAGCCCGGAAAGGCTTCGAATAATGTAGCGAGGGTCATACTTTTATTCTTCATAAGAGCAATTTTAACATCAAAGTAATCATCCTCCTTCAATTAAACCTTCCAACCTCGATTCAAAAGTAGCTTTGAATGTTTACCAAGAAAAATTCTCTAAACTTCTAAATCAAAAAACAATCTGGCAAAACCCGGAAAGTTTGCCAGGTAAATATTCAAGGTATGGTCGGAAAAATTAAAAAAAAACCGCGCCCAATTTCTCGGGCGCGGTTATAAAATCAATCGTTTTTTACTTCAAATTGGAGCGCAAGGCTTCCAATTTTCCTGAAACTGAGCTGTCTACAACTTTATCGCCAACTTTGATGACCAGGCCACCAAGGATAGCGGGATCAACTTTAAAGCTAACCTCTTTGGCGCCGGTGTTCGACATGACATCCTTTTTCGCGGCTTCCTGTTCTGAGGAAGTAAGAGGCAGAGCGCTGGTAACCACCGCCTCCGCGCCTTCAACTCTGGCGCCTTCTAAAACCGTGATTTTGCCAGATTTTACACCGGAGAAGAACTCGTCGATCAAAGATCGCTGTTTCTTTTCATCCAAAGCTTCATTGACCAGTTTTTGGGTGGCCGCGATGGAAAGAGCGGCAACCTGACCGCGCAAATCGCCAAGAATACGATTGCGTTCGTTCTCAACTTCAGCCATGGCTTTGGCGCGCGCTTGAGAAGCATCAGCTTCCGCGGCGGCATTTACATCTCTGGCAGCCAATTCAGCGCGTTCAGTTGCTTCACGCACAACCTGAGCAGCTTTTGATTGAGCTTCAGCCAGAATCTTTTCAGCCTCTTTTTCAGCGTTTGCCCGAGCATCCGCGGCAACCTTGGCGTCTTCCAAACCTTGCGCAACGGTTTTGCGACGTTTTTCCAACATTCCTACAATTGGAGCCACGATCCACTTTGCGATAACCACATATGCAACGATCAGGTTAACAATCTGAACTAAAAGGAAAGTTCCATTAATACCTAATGCTTCCAAAGTATCCTCCGATCTGATTTAGAAAACGAAGAGGATTAAGAGCGCTACTACGAGACAGTAGATCGCGACCGCTTCGGCAAATGCGATACCAAGAATCATGTTTGTTTGGATGGTACCGGTAGCGTCTGGGTTGCGACCCATTGCCTGTACCGCGCCACTAGCGACGATACCAATTCCCGCGCCAGCGCCGATAGCCCCAATCATCGCGAGTCCGGCACCGATCAATTTTGCAGCTGTTGCGTCCATAAAATTTTCCTCCGTAAGTTTCGGGCGGGGTTTCCGCCAATTGTTAATGGTTTTACCCGGGCGAAATCGCCCGATTCTATGCGTGTGCTTCCTCGTGGTGCTCCCCACCATGCCCCTGAGTTGCTTGTGCCATAAAGGTCATGGCAAGCAAACCAAAAACAAAAGCTTGGATGGCTCCAACGAAAAATTCCAAAAGATAAAAAATTGACTGCGCGAATACAGGAACCAGCGAGCCAATAACGAATAGCAAAACAGAACCAGCGAAGATGTTACCAAAAAGACGGAAGGCAAACGAAATGATTTTTGAAATTTCAGAGACAATTTCGAGTAAACCTACCGCGAAATCGATCACGCCAAAAATCGGTTTGGAGAAAACCGTGCTCGTATTCCAGAATTTATTGAAGTAGGCTGCACCTTGTGACTTGATCCCAAAATATTGGATCATCACCACCGCGACGATTGCTAATGCCAAAGTGAAGTTAATATCAGTCGAAACAGGTCGCAAGAATGGATAAAAATGGAATCCGCTGGCGTGAGCCTCTTCAGCATGTTCGCCTTCTGCCGGCTCTACGATACTATTCAATGGTCCCCAATGCTCAACCTGGTAATGACCACCTTCGCCTTCATGCAACAACCCAACCGTTTCCACACCCGGAATCATTTCAGTCCAGTTCGCGATAAGCACGATCAGGAAAATGGTAACGAACCAGGGAAAGATTTGCTTGGTCCACTTGCCGGCGGTTCCTTCGGTCATTCCATGTAGCACTTCAAGGATCCACTCAACCGCGCCGATGATCCCGCCGAGGATAAGTTCACCCTTCTTTACCGCGCCAGAGATCGCGACAGCAAGGAGAATGATCAGAATGTCAGCGAGGGCTAAAGCCGTCAACGTGTTGGTGACTTGAAAAGACCCAATATTGAAAAGCGGTTCTGCGGGCAATACAACGTGCGGTTGTACTGGTTTTAACCCCAGACCGATTCCAAAGAAACCGGTGAACAGGAACAACCCTAAGATGACCGCTCCGAGGACAACCCAGCGTCCCCAAACTTTTGGTTTTGGAGTTTCTGTCACAACGATTTACCTCCTTTTAAGATTCTTTTTGATTTTCTTTCTCAACCGTTTGAAGTCCTCGAGTAGCCCTTCTCACGATCTTGATCATAACGTAAATGCCAATCGGTCCACTCGCTATCAAAAACAACAAAGTGAACAATGGCTTGGTACTAAACCGATTGTCCAAAAACAATCCCGCTAACAGCGACCCACCGATCAACGCGATCGTAAGAAGTCCAACTTGGCTTAATACCGCGATTAAAGCGGCATTGAACGCGATGTGTTGATCTTTTTTATCGCTCATAACTTGCGTATTATATCACAAAGCGTTAGTTAGCCTGCCTTGTTACAATAAACCTTTCGTAGCGAATTCCGCCAATCCAAACCAGGGTGAAAAGATAACACCGACTACAATAATTCCCAGAGAAGTGATCCCTAATCCGAGCACAAATGGTCGGGATAATTGAATGGGATTAAGCTTTTCAACCTCACCTTCCATTCGGTAAAGGTACACATATTTAAGGACTGTCAGGTAGTAATAAACACCAATGATCGAATTGATGATACCTACGAAAACCAACCAGTACCACCCATCTTGAATCGCAGCGGCGAAAACTAAAACTTTACCGATGAAACCACCGAAAGGCGGCATGCCAGATAAGGACAGGAAAGCGACCAACATCGCCAATCCAAGATAGGGCGATCTTCGTGACATTCCGTCATATGCCCTAATCTCGTCAGAACCGGTTGCCTTGCCGAAAGCCGCGATGATGGCGAAGGCGGCCAAATTGGTAAGCATGTACGCGATCAGATAATAAACTACCGAATTCAATCCTAATTCGTTATTCGCAACCAATCCAACCAGGGCATAACCGGCATGCGCGATGGAGGAATAAGCTAAAAGTCGTTTGATATTGGTTTGCGCAAGTGCCACCAGGTTACCCAATGTCATCGAAATGGCGGCAAGGATGGCCAACAACATTTGCCAATCTTCAGCCATTTGGGGGAAAGCAATCACGAGTATTCGAATTAATACAGCAAACCCAGCCGCTTTAGACGCGGTAGATAAAAATCCTGCTACCGAGGTTGGCGCGCCTTGGTAGACATCCGGTGCCCAAAAATGGAATGGAACCAGAGAGATTTTAAAACCAAGTCCAACTACCAACAAGAAAAGAACTCCGAGGGAGACCGGATTAAAAGTCCCAAAGAATCCATCCATGGCTTCCAATTGCGTGGTTCCCGAAAACCCGTAGATCAGCGAAAGACCATATAGGAAAGTTGCGGAAGTGAGTGCGCCAAAAAGCAGATACTTGAAACCAGCTTCGGTGGAACGGTCATCATCCAACAGGAAACCGGAAAGAACATACATCGGGATCGAAGTAGTTTCAATCGCCAAATAGAGCATAACCAAATCGGTGGCGGATGCCATAAGACTCATACCGATCGTTGAAGCAATCAACAATAAATACGCTTCAGCCCTATGTTGCAGCCGTTCCGCATCCATAAAGAATAATGAAGTCAATCCAGCCGCAAAGATGAAAAGCATTTTGAAGACAAATGCCAAACCATCGTAGCGGATCATCCCGCCAAAAGCGGACTCCGAACCGGCAGGTCTCGCGAATATCACGCTCAAGATAATTACCGCGAATAATCCACCCGCTGAATACCAGCCTAAATTTACGCGGCGATTTTCTTTTTTCCAAAATGGGTCAATTACCAGCAGAAGCACTCCCAAAATCAAGAGGAGTAATTCAGGAAAAATTGCCAACAAATTCAAATTCATTTAGGCACCTCCCAAGATTCTGAGAACATTATTTACACCTTCTTGCACCATCGGCACCATCAGAAACGGCATGGTTCCCAAAGCGACCATGAAGATAACCAAAGTCGCTAGCGCCACTTTATCTAATGCGCTTACCGGGGTAATATGCCCTTCCAGGTGTTCAGGTATTTCACCAAAGAATACCTTACGGACAACCAGGAGGATGTAAGCCGCGGTAATCACAATCGAGATCGAAGCGATAATTGCTGCGATGGGGCTTACTTGCCAAACGCCCATGAAAATCGGGAATTCAGCAACAAAACCAGAAAAGCCAGGCATACCCATTGAAACCAAGGCTCCAACAATGAAGGAAATGGCAACCCAGGGAAGATACTTGACCATTCCACCCAACTCCGGAATCTGCCGGGTATGCGCACGATCATAAACCATACCGGTAGCAGCAAAGAAGAGCGCTGTCATTACACCGTGCGAGAACATTTGTAAACTGGCTCCGGTAATTCCATCAGCGGTAAGGGTTGAAAAACCAAGCGCGACCAGACCCATGTGTGAGACCGACGAAAAACCGATGACGTATTTCATATCTTTTTGAATAAATGCGATAAACGCACCATAAACCACATTAACCATCGCAAAGCCAAAAATGAGCCATGCCCATTGTTTGGCGCCTTCCGGCAGCAGCATGATACCAACCCTTAAGGCGGCGAAGGCACCTAACTTCATCAATACACCCGCATGGAACATTGAAACGGCTGTAGGCGCGGCAACGTGTCCATCAGGTGACCAGTTATGGAAGGGGAAGATGCCTCCCAGGATGGCAAACCCGAGGAAGACAGGCAAGAACCAGATATATTGAAACTGCGTGGAAAATCCTGCCTTTTCAAGTTCAAGCATATCAAAAGTTAGCACACCATTCATCTCATAGTTTGTAAAGTACATCGCCAAGGCACCGACCAGGGCAAACACAGATCCGAGGAATAAATAAAGGGTCAGCTTCATGGCCGCGTACTCACGAGTGACTTTCCAGCCCCAAATCGCGATTAGCAAGTACATGGGGAAGACGGCTATTTCATAGAAGAAGAACAGAAGGAAAAGATCGAGGGAAACAAATACTCCAAAAACGCCGCCCGCCAAAAGGAACATGAAGGCGAAAAATTCACGGGGGCGGTCGTCGATTCCCCAGGAAATAAGTACGCCAGTAAACATTACAATGCCGGTCAGCAATACCAAGGGGGTGCTGATTCCATCAACACCAACATGGTAGGAAATCCCCAACTTGGGCAGCCAATCAACCTTCTCGACAAATTGGTAATCCATGGTAGGGTTCATGTAAACCTGTAAGTAAACCCAGGCAGACAAGATAAGGTCAAAAACCGCTGTGGTGAGAGCCACAACGCGGATCTCATTTTTTGCTTCTTCTTTCATTAGAAGCATGATGATCGCGGCGACAAGCGGTGCAAATACGATAATGCTTATTACTGGAAATTGCATTTGTTCACCTCGCTCTAAAATAACGCACTCATCGCTTTGTTGATCACATCCAACAAACCGGTAGGCCAAATGCCAATGTAAAGAATCAAAGCCATTAATGGCGCCATGACGATAATTTCCCGCAGGCTAATTTCGGTTAATTTGTGTTCCCCATGTGCCCAATGTTCGTTTAACGGACCATGAAGAACCTTGCGAATTCCCTTGAGGATATATGCGCCGGTGAAAAACAAACCGATCATCGCGATGGATGTATAAATCGGCAACAAGGGGAAGGAACCTCGAACGACCAGAAATTCGGAGACGAAGCCATTCAGACCGGGTAAACCAAGGGAAGCCATGCTGGTAAAAATCAGGATCCCTCCGTATACTGGCACAAGTGGGAAAAGACCACCAAAATCTTCCAGGTTACGGGTGTGGGTTCTTTCATAAATCACCCCAACCAGAAAAAACATACCAGCCGCGGATAGTCCATGATTAAACATTTGCAAAACTGCCCCATTAAGCGCAATGACCGCGTCCTCGGTACCAATCTTGGTAGCGGCGGCAGCGATACCTAAAAGCACAAAGCCCATGTGATTTACTGAAGAATAAGCGACCAGTTTTTTGAAGTCGGTTTGACCAAAAGCCGCGAAAGCGCCAAACACGATTGCCATAGTCGCCAAGAAAGCCATCCACCCAGCGTACTGAGCAGATTGTTCAGGAAAGAGCGGAAGTACAAGCCTTAGGAATCCATACGCGCCGAGTTTAAGCAACACACCAGCCAAAATCATCGAGCCAGCGGTAGGCGCTTCGGTATGCGCGTCAGGAAGCCAGGTATGGAAGGGCCAAACAGGTACTTTGAGCGCGAACGCGATCACAAATGCCCAAAAAGCGATCGTTTTTACAGTTGTAGTCGATACACCCATCAAGGTGCCATTTGGGTCAAGTGAAGTCCAACGCTGGGTGAGGTAAACCAGGTCGTAATTACGGAAGAGTACCCCGAGTAGTTGAATCGCAAGTAGTAAACCAAGTGAACCCGCCATAGTGTAAACCATGAATTTAAGGGATGCGTAGTTTCTGGAGGAGATTTTTATTCCACCCCATAATTCGCGTTCACCTTTCGGGTTGCCCCACTGGTTAATCAGGAAATACATCGGAACCAAGCCGATTTCCCAGAAAACAAAGAAAATAATCAAGTCAGCAGCCAGAAAAACTCCCAGCATACCGGTTTCAAGAAAGAGGAACAACATCATGTACGCTTTTACCCGATCAACAATTCCAAAAGAAGCCAGAATTGCGATAGGGGTTAGCAAGGTGGTAAGAATCACCATGGTGAGCGATAAACCATCAATCCCCACGTGGAATGTGGAGTGAATTGCCTCATACCAGATGTACTGTTCCTCAAATTGGTAACCAGCCACATTTGGATCGAAGTTCATCCATAAGTACATTGAAAAGATAAACGCGATCAAGCTGCCACCGAACGCGGTCCATCGGATCGCTTTAATCTGGTCCGAAGGAAGGATCCAAACAATCATCGCCGTGAGTACGGGGAAGAAGAGGATCGTTGTCAGAAGGTGAGTGTTCAAGAAATCCATCGTTCCACTCCCATTAGAAGAAATAGTACAGAAGAGCGGCAATCACAATGAAGGCGCTAACTGTTCCAAATAAATATGACTGTACCCGGCCAGTTTGCAGGTACTTGAGGACTTGTCCCTTTTGAACCAGCGCGGCTGTACCATCCCCAATCAATTCATTAATGATCGGTTTGTCAAATTTGTCTCGCAAAGTATCGCCGATTACACCGGTTGAGCGAGCAAAGAAGTGAAGAATCCCATCGATCACGACCTGATCCATAAACGGAGTAAAGACTCCGGAGATCCAGTCTGCCAAGCGGTAGAAGGTCGCGGAATAAAGTTCATCGAAGTACCACTTATTCCTGAGCACAGGATAGAGTTTTCCAAAAGGTTTTTCAAGCGGATCAGGTTGTCCAGCTTTGTAATCTTTGTAGACCAACCAACCGAGAGTCAAACCGCCCAGAGCTACAAAAAGTGAAGTACCAAGTGGTATCCAGCTGAATTCAACGCTCTCCGGATGTTCAAGCAAAGTTCCACCCACAAAATGATGGAACCAGTTTGGCAAAATACCTCCCAAGCCTGGGAAATGTTCCGGAACGCCTATCCAGCCGAAGGTGACCGCAAAGAATGCTAAAACAACCAACGGAGTGGTCATCGTCCAGGTTGTTTCGTGAGCATGTTCGGCTTCCTTGGTACGAGGTTCACCTAAAAAGGTCATTGTAATTTGGCGCATGGTATAAAATGCGGTCATAAATGCAGCCACCGCCAAGGTGATAAATACAACCCACTGACCATGGGCAAAAGCGTCCGCCAGAATCTCATCTTTCGACCAGAAGCCTGCGGTTACCACCGGAAAGCCAGACAAGGCAAGGCCACCGATCAGGAAGGTCCAGAAAGTAATCGGCATTTTCTTTCTCAGGCCGCCCATGTATTTCATATCCTGCGGATCAATCGAATGGTTGCCAGTGTGAAAAATTCCATGTTCCATTCCATGAATCACTGAACCGGAACCGAGGAAGAGCAAAGCCTTGAAGAAAGCATGGGTGATGAGATGGAAGGCTGCTGCCACATAAGCCCCAATTCCAACTGCCGCAATCATGAAACCAAGCTGGGAAATAGTTGAGTACGCCAAAACTTTCTTGATATCGTTTTGGGCGAGAGCTATGGTAGCCGAGAAGATGGCGGTGAAAGTACCAATAAAAGCCACAAATGTCATCGTCGGCGTAAGTTCATGCCCGTGCCACCCTGCCGTAAGCAGAGGGAAAATTCGGATCGCCATGTAAACGCCGGCAGAAACCATGGTCGCCGCGTGAATCATCGCGCTAACAGGTGTCGGGCCTTCCATCGCGTCGGGTAGCCAGATATGCAATGGCCATTGAGCGGATTTTCCAATCGTGCCAATAAAGAGCAACAAACCAATCAGTCCTGCGGTGGATAAACCGAAGATAGGAGTAATAGTTTCGCTGAGATGATGCATGACTTCAGCGTTATAAAAGATTTCTCGGTAATTAAGCGTACCGGTAACAGAGTAGAGGTACGCCAAGCCAAGCAGCATGAACACATCGCCAACTCTGGTTGTTAAAAATGCTTTGAGCGCCGCATCTCGGGCGGAGGGTTTAGCAAACCAGAATCCAATCAAAAGATAGGAACATAAACCCATGATTTCCCAGCCAACAAAAAGGGTCAGCAGGTTGTCTGAAACCACCAGGGTATACATACCAAAAGCAAACAACCCGAGAAAAGCGAAAAATCGGGAATACATCGGCTCAACAGAAGGAACCACATGGTTGTGTCCATGTTCACACACGATCGTAGCGCCATGCGGAGGTAACCCCATATGATCGTGATCACCCTTTGGCTGACCGTAATTCTGATACCCAACCGAATACAGAAAGATCATAAAGATTGTAATCGCGACAAAGAATAATGTGACCGCGGATAATGGGTCGATCTGGACGCCAATCTTGAAGAATCCTTCCCCGGTAGGCAGCCAATTGATGGAAGACGCGAAGATATGCTCGCCTTCCCCAAAGTGCTCCACCTGGATTGCGCTGAAAAACACAATCATGCTGCCAATAAATGAGAGGCCGGCGGCAGATACACCAATCGTGTGACTCAGTCCTTTCCACTTATTGGTAAAGAGAACAATCACAAAGAATGCCAAAAGTGGTGGAAGTGGGATTAGCCAGATAAGATTTTCTATCGACATTGTTTGACTCCTACCATTTCATCAGATCAAGCTCGTCGGCGATTACAGTCTTGCGACGGCGGTAAATTGAATAAACCAGTGATAAGCCAACTGCGACTTCAGCCGCAGCAACCGCGAACACGATTACAGCAAAGACCTGACCAGACATCACTGTCGGATCACCATATCGCCAAAATGCGACGAGATTTACGTTGACCGCGTTCAGCATCAACTCAATACCTAACAGAATGGCGATCGCGTTACGGCGGGCTAAAACGCCGAACACACCAATACTGAAGAGCGCGGCGGAAAGATACAGATACCAGGCTAATGGAATCATTCCTACCTCCTATTTCTTATCCATGGCAACGTAAACCGCGCCAAGTAATGCCGCTAATAATAGAACCGAAGCAACCTCAAAAGGTAGAACAAATAAATCCGGTGAAGTCAACGCGATTCCCAATGTCTGAATAGGGTCAACCCCTTCAGCCATTGGAGCGGGAAGGTTGAAAAGGCCATCCCATTTGGCTAATAAAGCACCAAGTGCGACCATCAATAAAATCGCCGCTCCAGCTGCCATAGGCCAGTTCTTATTAATTTGTTCACTGGTTTCCAAAAGCTCGCGTCTAGTGAGCATGACAGCAAAGATGAACATGATGGCAATCGCGCCGATGTATACCACCACCTGAACCACCGCGAGAAAGCCCGCTTCTAAGAGTACATATAAGATCGCGACCCCAAATAAAGTGGAAATTAACCATAAGGCCGCGTGAACAAGGTTTTTACTTGTTGTAACCAATACGGCGGAACTCAGGATGAGGATCGCGCTCAGGATAAAAATAATCTGTGGAGCTTCCATTGCTTATCTCCTCACTAATGGGAATGTGCCGCGGATACGCTGACAGGTTCAGCGGCCGCGCGTTCTTTTTTGGATTTAGATCGTAAGATTTCAACCACAACCCAACCGAGGATTACATTGATCAGGAACATCGAAACAATGTAAATCCAGCTATCTAACCCTTTCAATAAAGGGTGAAAAACCGCGGTAACGATCAGGAGCGCGAATGCGACTGGGGTAAGGAATTTCCAATTAAACATAAGCATGTGATCAATACGGATACGTGGGACCGTATATTTAACCCACATGATTACCCAGTAACCAATCATGGCTTTGATGACGAAATAAAAAATTCCCAGCAGAGGGATCTCCTCAGCAAAAGGCCCATGCCAACCGCCAAAGAAGAGAATTGACAAAAAGCCGCCGAAAGTAAATGCGTGTAATAATTCCCCGGCATAAAACAAACCGAATTTCATGCCCGAATACTCAATGTGGTAACCAGAAACGATTTCGGATTCACCTTCATTGAGGTCGAAAGGAGAACGACCTAATTCTGCAATCGCGGCTATCAGAAAGAGTATTGCGCCCAATGGCGATACCAGTACAAACCAATAATTATCCGCTTGGTAAGAGGATATGGTATTCATACTGAGACTGCCCGTAAAAATTACCGGAATCAACAAGGCAACGATCATGGGGATTTCGAAAGATATCATTGCAGCCACCTGTCGAAAGGCACCCAGGAGGGCGTACTTGTTGTTGGAGGACCATCCAGCCATAATAATTGACAAGGTTCCAAGCGCGCCGGCAGCAACCAAATATAGCAAGGCGACATTCAAATCAACCCCGTAAATATTATGAGCAAGTGGAATGATCGCCCATAAAAATATCACCGAAGCCAGGGAGAGGATAGGCGCTAAATTAAAAACAAATTTATCCGCGCCAGCAGGTGTCGTATCTTCCTTGATGATTAGTTTGATGATGTCCGGAAACGGCTGTAATAATCCAAAAGGTCCAACGCGATTCGGTCCTAAACGGCCTTGAAAGCGCGCGACAACCTTTCTTTCCACCCAAACCAACATGATGTCCAGTACCATGGCGCCAGTAATAATGAGAATTATTCCCAAAAGATACAAAAGCACCTGAGCCAAACTCCCACTTAGGCCCAGGCTGGTAAGGCCTGTCATCCACGACTCGTAAATTGTATTGATCGGATCAGCCCAAAACATTGATTCTCCTTTGTTAATCAACAGAAAGGCTGAATGGTTTACCCTTCAGCCTGTTCTATTTGGATTATAAATTTACATCCACTCCAGCATGCCTTTTCTCCAGGCATAAGTAAGCCCGGCGATAAGGATGAGAATGAAGATCACGCCTTCAACCACAACAAAATAATCCAACGCGTTGATGGAAGCGGCCCATGGGAAGAGAAATACGGTCTCTACATCAAAGATGAGGAATACCAAAGCAAAGATGTAATACTGGGCATTGAATTGCACCAAACTTTCGCCAACTGTTTCAATACCGCACTCATAGGTACTTTGTTTGATCGGATTTGGCTTCCTTGGCGCAATCAATGCAGAAAAAACGATCGGGAGGATCGGGATTGCCAGCCCCACCAGCAGGAACAATCCAATGTACAACCAAGAATTCTGCATAGAAACTCCTTCTTGTTAAGACAATTATAGACATTTATGCCTTTGAAATTTTAACACATCAGAGGTCCATAGGTAACTTAACCTTGTACGTAATTTCCATGATGTTTGTCACCAAATCGAGCTTGTGGGTTTCTCTCTGCGGTCTGAATATTTTATGCCAACAAAGCTCAATAAGAGAACAAATCCCGACCCCGCGGCCATCCAACCCCTGGTCCACCATGGAATCGTCAATTCGATTGGGATTCCTCCAATCAATTCCGCCGATTCCACCTCACTTGAATCCCCCAACGAATAAAGCCATATTCTTCCAGAACCATCGCCATCCTTTTCAGGAGTAAACCGCCAATAAAAAATGGCTTCTGAATTCGAGCCGGATACTTCAATCACATCGCCTGATGGCGTTACGGTGAGCGGCAGTTCCATTCTAGCCATATAGACCTGATTTGCGACACCTTCTGCTCCACTCACGCTTAGAGTAATGATCTCATCTCTGCCTTCAACTGGAAGTCGCGGCAATGTTACCTCGACGTTCAATGCGCTTTCTGGATTCAACGGCTCAACGTTTTCGTAAGTTATTCGCTCAACTCTCTGGCTCGATGGAAGAATCCACAGAGCAAGTCCTAGTATTCCCGCCAATAAGCCAACCAGAGAAAACCAGAAAAGCCAATTACTCCCTTGTCGAAGTTTCATTTAATGATTGTACAGTTTTTCAATCGGCTTTTCCCATCTTTTGTGATGTTCGTCCTATTTATAAAAACAAACAATGAATGTAGAATTCAGAATTAAGGAGATGATCAATGCCTATATATCCGCCAGAACCGTTTCGTATCAAGGTAGTAGAACCTATTCGCCTCATTACGGCATCCCAGCGAGCCAAAGCTATCCAAAAAGCTGGATACAATCCTTTTAAACTTCGCGCGGAGGACGTGTTTATTGACCTGCTGACCGATTCCGGGACTGGCGCTATGAGCCATCACCAATGGGCCGGCCTCATGCAGGGTGATGAATCCTACGCGGGCGCACGATCGTATTACCGACTTAAAGAAGCGGTTACAGATATTTTTGGTTTCCAACATTTCTTACCCACACACCAAGGCCGAGCCGCGGAAAATATTTTAGCAGCCGTTCTCGTAAAACCGGGCAACTCAGTTCCTTCCAATATGCATTTTGATACAACAGACGCAAATATCCGAGCCCGGGGAGGTGATCCGGTAAATCTGGTCATCGATCAAGCCTTCGATCCCGCTACAATTCTCCCATTTAAAGGAAACTTGGACCCTCAGAAGTTGATAAACTTCATCGAGACAACCGGCGTTGAGAATATTCCCTTTGGAATGATCACCATTACCAATAATGCTGGCGGTGGTCAACCGGTTTCAATGGCTAACATCAAACAGGTTGCTGAAATTTATCATTCCTACAAATTACCTTTCTATATCGACGCTGCCCGTTATGCCGAAAACGCCTTTTTTATCAAACAACGCGAGGCTGGTTTTCAAGATCGTTCGATCCGCGAAATCGCCCGGGAGATGTTCTCCTATGCGGATGGTTTTTGCATGTCCGCCAAGAAAGACGCGATCGTCAATATCGGCGGCTTGCTCGGAACAAACGATCCGGAAGTATTCCAAAAAATTTCCAACGAACTCATTCTTCGTGAAGGTTTTGTATCATATGGAGGTTTAGCCGGCAGAGACCTTGAAGCCATGTCCATTGGTTTGTACGAAGGTTTGGAAGAAGACTACCTTGCCTATCGATTGGGACAAACCGCTTATTTGGCAGAAAAACTAAAAGAGGTTGGGGTTAAGATGATTGAGCCAACCGGTGGGCATGCCGTTTACATCGATGCCGGGACCTTGTTACCACATATTCCTCAATCTGAGTTTCCTGGTCAGGCTCTTGTCGTAGAACTTTATCAGCGCGGGGGGATTCGGGCCGTAGAAATTGGCTCCTTAATGTTTGCACAGCCAGACATGAAAACTGGGAAGATGGTGTATCCAAAATTGGAGTTGGTGCGCCTTGCGATTCCAAGGCGGGTTTACACTCAAAGCCATTTTGATTTTGTCGCCCAAGTAATGGGTGAAATTGTTGAAAACGCTCGAGGATTGCGCGGATTTGAACTTACTTATGCTCCAAAGTTACTCAGACACTTTACCTGTGAATTAAAACCGATCGTCTAAGATCGGTTTTGGCAAGTTAAAGAATTAAAATCAAATACCCGGCAATGCCGGGTATTTGATTTTAATTCACTCCCATTTAACGGGAATTCTAATCGCCTTCTGAAGGTCTAATCCATCCTCCCAGATGGTTCGCGATATAACGCTCCCTGCCTGGAACTCCCAAATCAATCGGTGAATTCATTACTTTTGCCTTTCCAGTCTTTGGATCTCGAATGACCAAAGTTGAAGATCCTCCGCCATCCATCAAGATAGCGTTTTCTCCTCCATATAGTTGCATCAGCTCGGCAGTTTCCTGGATGGTTGCCCCATTGCTGTAAAAAGGCTGCCTGCCATCTACAACAACGATAATTAATTTTGTCCCACCGGAATCCAGCCCTACTGCCGTACGCGGCGCCAAAGTTCGGTCATTCAAATCCGGATTTAAGATTCCATAATGAATAAGCCAGTTCGTACCTGAAATCGCGTTATAAACCTTACGGATCGGCCTTTCAAAGGAGGCTTCATCTTTGTCAGAAAAATAAAGAGGTATTCCAAGATCACCACCGTACATTTCACCTTGAGAAGCAGAAATGCCGTAAGGTTGAACATCATCCAAAGCGTGAGGATAGAAATCAAATGGAAAATCCGAATGCCACGGATGGAAAGCATCTCCATTGACCGCGAAGGTCAACTCATACTGATTAACAAATTCAGAGGTCTTTCGAGCGTCCAATTGAGCATCACCCCTTGGACGATCGGGGGGAGTCGCGAACATTTCCACTTGTTTGCAGGTCAAATCGACGGTCAGGATATGGGCGATCATCAAATTCGGTGCCCAATGCACTTTGCGGTAATAAACCACACAGGGATAGTACTCCTCACGCATTTCAATGGGTAAGGGACGACCCCAATAATAAAAAAGGACCAGAACCATGAAAACGATCCCGATCCATTTGAAAATTTTTATCATCTTCGCCAGATCAGGATGATGGATTTTCCTTCGCCATCATCTCATTAAATGATCGAATTGAAACTTCCAACATACTAAGGTCAGGCTCCCGAGTGGTAAATTTTTGTAACCAGAGGTTTGGTTTAATGAGGATTCGGACAAATTCCTTGTCCAAATTATTCGCCATCCAGCGGATATATTCCAAAGAAATCCCTGCCAATACTGGAATCAAAAGAAGCCGGCCAATGAACTGGATCGCCACATTGTATTCATGTAAAAATCCAAAAGCGAAAATCGAAACCACAGCCAAAGTCAGGATAAACGAAGTCCCACATCGAGGATGTTCCAGTGGATATTTGGCAACTTCTTCAGGTGTCATCTGCGAGCCAGACTCGTAGGCGTTGATGGTCTTATGTTCAGCTCCGTGATATTGAAACACTCTACGGATATCAGGCATCTGACCAATGCCCCACATGTAACCAATAATCAGAAGCAGGCGAAAAACACCTTCGATGAAGTTTGCCCAAAACGAACTCGCGTTTAAATAATCCGCAAGCAAGTACACCAAATATGGGATTCCATAGAATAATCCAATGCTGAAAAGCAAGGAAATACCTAAGGTCAGGTAAAGTGCCGGGCCCTCCAGTTTTTCGTCTTCACCGGTTTGAACATTGGCGGAAATTGTCAGAGCCTTCATCCCTAATCCAAGCGCATCCCATAATAGAATTGATCCGCGAACAAATGGAATTTTCGCGATTCCTGATCGGTACAAGCCGGCGATCGGCTCAGTATGAACAACAATCTCCCCGCTGGGAGCACGCATGGCTATTGCCATCGCGTTTCTTCCCCGCATTAATACGCCTTCTAATACTGCCTGGCCACCGTAAGAAATTATCCTGTCTTCCATGTTGTGTATTATATGTTATCTTGAATGGTTAAAAATTAAAGAAAAAGTGAATCAGCGCCTGAATACCTTTATGGAAGGTTGGCAGGTGGAGATGTTCGTTCGGAGCGTGCAAATTGTCTCCGGGCAATCCAAATCCGGTCAAAACTGAACCCAAACCCAGGATTTGTTGGAAATATCCAACAATCGGAATGGAGCCACCTTCACGCGGGTACAAGGGCTTTTTGCCCCAAACTGATTCCAAAGCGGCTGCCATCTGTGCCAAACCGGGCTGATCATTTTCAATAACGGATGCTTTGGCTCCCGAGAGCTGTTTCAATTCCCAATGAACCGTTGATGGAACATGGGCAGATAAAAACTTCCTGAATTGTTCAGTAACCTTTGTCGGATCTTGATTGGGAACCAATCGACAGGAAATTTTTGCCATTGCCCAAGAAGGTAAAACCGTCTTTTGCCCTGCACCAGTAAAGCCAGAGAGAATGCCATTGACTTCCAAAGTCGGTCTGGCGCCAAGTCGTTCAGCAACGATAAAGTTTTCTTCACCCCAAAGTTCAGATACGCCAAATAATTTTTTATAATCTTCATCTGAATGTGGTAACGCGGCAAATTCTTTGCGATCCTGTTCGGTCATTACAAAAACATCATCATAAAAGCCGGGCAGGGCAATGCTTCCATCCGAATTGTGCATTTTAGCGATCAACTCTGCCATGGCTTGACCGGGATTGTGTACAGCCCCTCCCGCCATACCAGAATGAAGATCATGATCTGGTCCGTGCACCCAAAGTTCATAATAAGCAATTCCGCGCAAGCCTTTCGTCAGGGTGGGAATATCCTCTCCCAACATGCCCGCGTCAGGATTAAGACAGAAATCTGCTATTAACAAATCCTTATTCGCCTTCATCCATTTTTCGATCGAGGGAGAACCAATCTCTTCCTCACCCTCAAACAAGAATTTAAGATTGATCGGAAGCTTTCCGGTTCTGGTAATCGATTCAATGGCGCTCAGCGTAGCCACTACCTGACCTTTCATGTCCGAAGTCCCGCGCCCGACCATCAATTCCCCAATCCTGGTTGGTTCAAATGGAGGAGTTTCCCATAATCCCAACGGCTCGTCTGGCTGCACATCATAGTGACCATACACCAAAACGGTTGGTTGACCAGGGCAATCCAGGCTCTCGGCATAAACTACCGGATGTAAATCCGTCGGCATTACTTGCGCGTTTTTCATTCCAATTGCGGTTAATTTATCCTTTACCCAATTCGCGGCTCTTGTCATCTCCGCGGAATTATCATTTTTGGTTGAAATTGATGGAATTCTTATTAATTCCGCAAGGTTTTCAACAAACGTTTCTTCATTTTTTCTGGCATACTCCAATGATTTTTGTAAGTGTTCGTTCATAGCGTTGTCTCCAGTCTGCTTAATATAAATACCAGAATTCATTTTCCGGAAAAACCACTCGTAATTCACGATCCCAAATAAAACCCTGCTTAGGTTTTATTCCACGAACCAGTAAATCAAGCCCACTCAATTTTGTCCCACTTTCAGGATCTTCTTTTTCTCGCATTAAGAGTGAAATAATAACCCGGTGTCTTACACTCGACCTGAAATAAGCGATCGAGACAGGATCATCCTTACGGCTCTGATCTAAAAAATCTGCCCAAAGTTTAAGCCTGTTCTGAATTTCTCTGATGGCTTTTTGATCCCAATGTACCCGCCACTTATCACGGATCAATTCAATTTGCCGGGAAAACTCACGCGCTTCCGAAATCTGATAGGCATAAACAATCTTGTTTTCAAATAAGAGGTTACCAATTGTCAGCGGCACAAGATCTACGCGTTCTTGCCAATAAAGTGATTCAGACAGCAAGTAACGTTCTAAATCGGGAATCGAGGTTAGGAGAAAATCCTTCGAACGTTCATAATTCATTATTCACCGGTTTCACCCGATAGGTCAATGGTCTGTCGGGTTACAATGTACCAATCGCTGATTGTTTGGAATCGGTCGCTCGTGTCAAACATCGGAGGTAATTGAGCGTTCCAAACCATAGAATTAATCCCGAAACTATACACAGGGTAATACAAGGGCAAGGCAGGCATTTCGTTATTGAAAACTACCTGAAAATTTTTGTAATTTTTCGCTCTTTCAGCGTAATCTGGATTAATGCGGGCGCGTTCAATGTATTCTGAAGCAGCCCGATTTACCCATTGTGAATAATTCTGACCGCTTGAAATTTCCGATTCATGCCAAAATGGGTAAGGGTCAGGATCTGGCGTGTTTTGCAGATTGATATCAATCAAAGCGGCCTGGTAATCCCGTCCTTCCAATCGATCATTGATCAAGTTATCATAGGATAACGGCTCTAAAGTCACTTTGACGCCCATCACTCCCCAATTTTCTTGGATGATTTGCGCCAGTCTTGTATGAAGCTCGTCGTCGGGATGGCTCAATGTAAATTCAACTCGGTTTCCATCCAAATCAGATCGGATGTTATCACCGCTATCAAGGATGAGATATTTTTCATCTTTTAAAGTCTGGATCGCCGCTTCCGGGTCGTATGGAACAGTCGTTAATTTATCATTGTAAGCCCAGGTGTGTGGAAAGATTGGGCCATCAGCCACAATGGCTTGTCCACTGAGTACTGAACTCACCATGTAATTACGGTTTAGGCCTTGGAAAAGGGCACTGCGAAACTCGACATCCTGAAAAAATGGCAGCTCCGGATCATTGAGGTTTAATAGGATCAAACTTAATTCTGGCAGCCGGGCAGTGTACACATTGAGCGTAGGATCCGAAAGTGCCTGATTAAGTGTGGCGGAGGTGATCTGACTTACTCCTAAAACCTCACCGGCCTGGTATGCCTGCCAAGCTTCTTCAGGAGTAGCAAAATACTTGAAAATAACTTTGTCTAAGAATGGTTTCTTCCCATAATAATCAGGGTTGACTACCAATTCGACACCCGTTACCACACCATTTTCAATCTGAAGAGTATTAAATTTGTATGGTCCACTACCAATGGGGTTTAGATTGATATCTGCCGCGGGAAGCCCCGATGCCGAAACCCCCTGCAACAAATGTTGCGGAAGCACCCCAAAAGTTAGGTAATCTAAAAATGGGGCAAAGGATTCGGGAAGAACAAATTGAAGTGCTTGGTCATTAAGTTTTCGAATTTCAATCTTTGACCAAAGATCCTTAACCGATTGAGGAAACAAAGATTCAGGAGCTTTAATTAATGAAATCGTGAATATTACATCATCCGCGCTGACGGTCTGTCCGTCGTGCCACTTGGCATTTTTTCGGATGGTGAAATTGTAGGTCTTTCCATCCTGTGATACACCCCATGAATCAGCCAGATCAGGTATTGGCAAACCGCTCGCATCATAACTTACCAGTCGGGAGTAGATTAAGCGGTCAACATCCCGGTCAGCCGAGTTATTGAGATCCAAAAGTGGGTTCAAGCGACTATAAGAACCAATCAGAGCCTCTGTGTAAATGCCGCCTTCTGAAGGCTGGGGCGCAAAGGCAACCTCTGATTTTTCGGGCAACATCAACAAACCAGCCACCGAGATCGCTGTGACAACAAGAATGATGATTTGCCAACGTAGTTTAGTAAACATAGAAAAAAATAAGGCTGACTAACGCTTACATCATAGCAAGCGGCAATCTGCCTTATCCGAAGTCAAAGTTAGTTGAAGAAAATGGACAGGATCGCCAGAATAAAAAAGACCACACTCAAGACGATGGTTACATAAAATAATGTTTTTTCGATTCCGCGGCGAACAGTATAAACTCCGCCAGTATCGCCACCGGTCAAGCCGCCAAGGCCGGAGCCTTTATTTTGGAACAATACACTCACGATCAACGCAAGTGAAATGATAATCAACCCGATCTCTATAAACGTTTTCATCCGAATCGTTTCCTCCAATAGATTTAACAGTAGAATTATACAACGAAATTAGACTGAAATAGAAAGTTTATTATAACTGAGTAAAAGCGGTGAATCATGGAAGAAATTACAATCAGTTTGCACAACCATACGATTTATTCCGACGGATCTGGCAATCATCAACGTGTCGCCCAGGCGGCAATGAATGCCGGGTTGGACGCTGTAATCGTAACTGACCATAACGTATTGGTTAGGGATTTTCAAAAATACTGGTACGCTGATGGGAAAAAGGTTTTGATGTTGATCGGAGAAGAGGTTCATGACCAAGCCCGTCAACCCCAGGCGAATCATCTTCTGGTTTTAAATGCTTCCGAAGAATTAGCACAATTTGCCCAATCTCCCCAGCGTTTGATCGACCAGGTTCAAAAAACAGGCGGTTTATCTTTCATCGCCCATTTGTACGACCCGGCTTGCCCTTCGATCAAAGAGGGTGACATCAGCTGGTATGACTGGACGGTAAAAGGTTTTACGGGAATAGAATTATGGAACAGCCTGAGCGACCTTAAAGTAAACAGCCGAAATTATGCCGAGGTTGTCTTTCATGTGTTTTTTCCAAAAACGCTCTTCAAAACAGCCTCAAAACAAATTCTCAGTAAATGGGATGAACTTCTGAACCAAGGAGAAAAAGTGGTGGCCATAGGAGGCGCGGATGCCCATGAAATTAATGCGCACGCTGGACCGCTCAAAAGGAAGGTCTTTCCTTATGAGTTTCATTTCCGAACGGTAACGACTCACATCCTTCTTGACAAGCCCCTCAAGGAATTTGCTAAAGAAGACAACGATGCCATTATGGACGCACTCTCCAAAGGGCACTGTTACGTGGCTCTTGATCTTTTCAAAAAAGCCGCTGGTTTCCGATTTACTTGCGAAGGCAACGAATGTATGGGGATGATGGGTGACGAAGTCAGCCCTAACGGCATGTTTACTTTTAAAATCAGCTTGCCCGAAGTCACAGAGTGTGTTCTATTGAAAGATGGTAAACCGATAAATTCCTGGAAGAACAAGCAAAACATCATTTTTCACGCAAAAGAAAAAGGTAATTACAGGGTAGAAGTTTATCGAAAATCCATCTTTGGAAAAAGGACAGCCTGGATTTATAGTAATCCCATTTACATTCGTTAATAATGGTGCGTTTGACTGCCATTTTTAATGTATAATTGTTTAGCTGTAAAGTAGATCAGATCCTCGATCTGATTCTTTCCGTCGCTACATGGCCACCTAGGTCGTTAATAGTGACAAATCCAAGGAAAGGAGGAATCAATACAATGCGTAAATACGAATTGGTAGTCATTGTTCACCCAGATCTCGACGAGGCGAATTTTCAAGCCGTTGTCGAAAAAGTATCCGGTTGGGTTAGTGAAAGTGGTGGAAACGTTGACAAGATCGATGTTTGGGGTCGCCGTCGCTTGGCTTACCTTATTAACAAACAGCGCGAAGGTCAATATGCTTTGTTGCACCTGAGCATGGATCCAGCGGCTACAAGCACCTTGAATCGCAACATTCGCTTTCAGGAATCCATCATGCGCTCAATGCTGTCTGCTGTTTAATTCCATTCGTGGATATGTCTTGAAATGGAGGTACCATGAGCATTGGTTTGAATAAAGTGATGATTATTGGAAATGTTGGTCGGGAACCGGAATTGCGCTTTCTACCTTCCGGAAACCCTGTCGCGAATTTTTCAGTAGCATCCAACCGGCAATGGAATAGCTCGGATGGCGAAAAACACAACGCCACCGAATGGTTCAACATCGTCGCTTGGGGCAGCCTCGCTGAAATCTGCGCCAAACAATTAAAAAAAGGACAACAGGTCTATATCGAAGGCAGGCTTCAAACCCGCAAATGGGATGACAAGGAAGGCATTAAACACAGCACGGTTGAAATTGTCGCCAATGAAATGATCATTCTTGGAGATCGAAAAGAATCAGATCAATCAAGTTTCAATGTTGGCGGTGATGAACTATCAGAAATCGATGAATACCCTTTTTAGGACTTTCATCAAACGAAATTTGGAGAAACAAACATGGAAAATACCCGTGAAAGATATGAACCAGGCGCTCGCGGTAATGCCGCTGGTGGCGGCGAGAAGAAATTTTATTCACGCCCCAAAATTTGCGCTTTTTGCTCAGATAAAAATATCGTCATTGACTACAAAGCCGCAGATCTACTAAAACGCTACATCACCGAGGAAGGCAAGATCAGACCTCGCCGCCAAACCGGCACTTGCGCCAAACACCAGCGCTCGCTTGCCGCGGCGATCAAACAAGCCCGCCAAATCGCACTTTTACCCTTTGTCGGCGGACAGAGAGAAGATTAATCTTTCTACTCCAAAAAGGCATGGCTTTTACCTGCCATGCCTTTTTTATTAGCAAGGGAAAATTATGAGCGACACTAAGCAAACCAATAAAAAACATATTGCCCATTTAGAACAAGTCCGCCGCCAGACCATCACCATAAAATGGATCTTTGGTTCTGTTGTAGCTTTAGTTGTGTTACTTCTTCTTTATGGCTATCTTAACACCACTGTCCTGGTTCCTTACAAAACAGTCGCAACGGTAAACGGAACGAAAATTAGTGCTTCCAAATTCCAATCGACTGTAAAACTGCAACGAATCAGTTCAATTAATACTTATACTCAGTATTATCAATTTGCCCAGCAGCTTGGCATCGCTGATCCAGTTAACGATCCTACCTTTGGACAAATCCTCGCGGAGAATATGAATCTGCTTACGAATACTGATCAGATGGGTGAGTTTGTGATCGAAAAACTTATCAAGGAAGAATTGATCGCTCAGGAAGCCGAACGCCGCGGGATTAACATCAGCGAGGACGATCTGCAAGGTTTCCTCAACGAAAGTTACAACTTTTTCCCCAATGGGACTCCCACCGCCATCCCGAGTGTTACACCGTTTTCGACAAATGTTCCCAATCCAACCTCCTACGCGATTGTAACGATCACGCCTACTCCTACCGCTCTACCAACCGGTACTCCAACAACAGTTCCAGAAGTACCCCCTACTCCCACACAGACGCTTGAGCCGGTACCAACTGAGATTATCCAACCCACTCCCACCGCAGTAAATCAGGCTGGTTTCGATGAAATTTACAAAGCCCAAGTCGAGGATTTCAAAACTGAGGTTGGAGTTGACGAAGAAGGCTTTAGATCCTTGTATCGTGAATACCTCCTCCGAGAGGCCTTGATGAAGGATGTTACCAAAGACATGAAGCCTTTTGCTGATCGAGTCTGGGCCAGACACATTCTGGTTGCCACTGAAGATGAAGCCAAAGCCGTACTTGCACGTTTAGAAGCGGGTGAAGATTTTGCGGTCATTGCCGCCGAACTCTCCTTGGATACAAGCAACAAGGACCGCGGCGGAGATCTTGGTTGGTTCGGAAAAGGCGAGATGGTGCCTACCTTTGAAGAAGCAGCCTTCAGCATTGAAATTGGATCAGTAAGTCAACCTGTTGGAACCGATTATGGCTTCCATATCATTCAAGTCATCGGGCACGAAGAGCAGCCGCTCGCAGAGGCTGAGTTTGAGAACGCGAAACAGATTTTCTTCGATGAATTTCTGCAAACCTTGAGGGATGAAGCAACTGTCGAGATCAATGATGTTTGGAAGACAATTGTCCCAACTGAACCAGCCCTCCAATAGCAATTTATAATTATGCAAAAAATCGCCACCTTTTCAGGTGGCGATTTTATTTACTTGATTACTAATTCAGTAAGCTTGAATTGATCCACATCGATCAAACCAAGATCTGTCAATTTAAGGCTCGGAATTACAGAAAGTGCCATAAAGCTTAAGGTCATAAATGGATCTTGAGCATCGCTTCCCAACTCTTTAACCGCGTGGATTAATTCATCATAATGCTGGCGAACAATGTTAATCGGCTTATCAGACATCAAGCCCGCGATTGGAAGCGGAAGGTTTGCCAGGACTTTTCCACCGTCCACAACAACCATTCCACCTTGCATTCGGATAATTTCCTTGATGGCTGTTTTCATCGAATTATCATCCACCCCGGCTACCACGATATTATGATGATCATGGGCAACAGTGCCAGCAATCGCTCCCCGTTTTAATTTCAAGCCCTTTATCAAGCCGAGCCCAACATTCCCAGTCCCAAAATGGCGTTCCACAACGGCAATTTTGAGAATGTCGCGGGTAACATCCGAGACGATTTGTCCTCCAACAATGGTTGGTTTCTCCTTCAGATTTTTAGTCACTAATTGTTCTGGAACAATCCCAATCACCTTCACACGTGATCCGGTGTTTAAACCTTCCGCCGTTATACCAAAATCCAATTTATCCATACGCACATTAATGGTTCCACGCGCCTTGGTGTTCCTTGGCGGAACCTCATCCCAGACTAGCATTTGTCCATTCTGTGCTACCAGCTTGCCGCCATAATAAACCTGCTGTGCCTGGAGGTTTGTCAATTCGGAAAATACAACCAAATCCGCCCTCCGACCAGGCACAATCGCTCCTCGATCTTTTAATCCAAAGTAGTTAGCGGGGTTGATCGTACCGGCTTTGATAGCCATGAGAGGATCCACCCCCGCTGTAATAGCTGAACGGATGATAAAGTCGATTGAACCCCGGTCGATCAGGTCGTGCGGGTGGCGGTCATCGGTACACAAACACAGTCGATCGATAAGATTTTGGTTAAACAAGCCAACCAGAGCTGCCAAATTTTTAGCTCCGGTCGCTTCTCTAACAAAGATGGACATTCCCAGCCGCATTTTTTCAAGCGCTTCATCATAATCAACGCATTCGTGGTCCGATCCAACCCCCGCCGCGATGTATGCATTAATTTCCTTACCTGTAACTCCAGGAGCGTGACCGTCGATTGGTTTGCCCGCGAATGTTTTAATTTTTTGCAGCACCTGCTTATCAGCATGAATGACACCCGGATAATTCATCACCTCACCCAAGCCAATTACCCAAGGATTAGTCAGGAGGGTAGCCAAATCGTAAAATTCCAATTGCGAACCGCTTGTTTCCATATTAGTAGCCGGGACACAGCTTGGCGCGTCAACATACATACTCATCGGACCGTATTTCGCGTCCTCAAGCATGAACCTGATCCCTTCAAGTCCCAAAACATTGGCGATCTCATGCGGATCAGATATTACAGTAGTTACACCATGCGGAATGACTACTTTGGCAAATTCTCTCGGCGGTACCATTGAGCTTTCAATATGAACATGAGCATCAATAAAGCCGGGACATACAAATTTTCCTTGAAGATCAACTTCCTTCTCACCTTTGTAACCGGTTCCAACACCAGCGATCATATCTTCATAGATCGCGATATCAGCTTCATAGATTTCATGGGTAAGTACATTGATTACCTTTCCACCGCGCAGTACAAGATCAGCTGGAATTGTTCCGTTGGCGACATTAACCAGATTTTCTAATGACATGATTGCGATCCATCCTTTTTTTAGAATTTCATACCGCTATTGATTACTTCCCAACATCTCTTCACTGAGTTCGTCTAACTTCAATGAAATCTGCTGGCTGGCTGAATCTTTACCCATCGTGATGCCGTAAAGTACATCCGCGACCTGAACTGTATTTCGGTTATGGGTAACAATAATAAATTGAGTTGAACGGCTTAATTCGTCAAGCAAATCTCGGAAGCGGCCAACATTCGCCTCATCCAACATGGCGTCTACCTCATCCATTACACATACTGGAGTCGGAGATACCTTGAGCAGCGCAAATACCAAGGAAATCGCGGTCAGTGAGCGCTCTCCACCAGAAAGCAGGGAGAGACCTTGTTCTCTACGGCCAGGTAATTTTGCTTCGATATCAATACCTGTTTCTGTTAAATTATCAGGGTCAGTGAGAATTAAACGCGCTGAACCACCTCCGAATAATCGGGTGAAAATCTTCTTAAACTCCTCCGCGACTTCCTCAAAGGTTTTTGAAAACTCTTTGCGAGTGACTTCATCCAATTCACGGATCACTTCTCTCAGGTCCAGCTCAGCCTTGTTCAAGTCATCCACTTGTTCATTCATGAAGTGAAATCGTTCCTTGACCGACCGGTATTCTTGCTGGGCATCCGGATTAATTGAGCCCATCCGCTTAATCTGGCCGCGTTTCGCGTTAAGTGCATCTTCAAGATCGGAAGGGAGTTCAATTACCAAAGGCAAAGTTTCAACCAAATCTCCCATTGGCAATGGAACCGCGCCAGTGATCGATTGTTCATAATCAAACTGAACAAGACCAAAATCTTCCTCAATTCGACGTTTTAAATTCTCAAGCGCTTCTTCCTTACGAGAAACTTCAAGCTGTAATTGGGAGTGGATTCGCTCAACAGTAGTTAAATTGCGTTGTGAATCTAATTCCTGACCTTGGAGTTCATTCTCCCTTTTCTCCGCGTTGCCGAGAACTTCTTCACCTGGTTCGAGAAGAACCTTTAAATGATCAAGCTTTTCTACTATGGTAATTTCAGATCTTCTAGCTTCCTCGGTCTGGATTTCTAAATCAGTATTAAGTTTTTCGAAATCAGTAAATTGACGCTCACCGGCTTCCAACTGTCTGGCTATAGAGTTCAGGATTGTATTTCTTTCAGAAAGGCGTTGCTTTGCATCATTCAATGATCGATTGGAAACGCTCACCCGCGCTTGCCAAAGATTGAGGTCTGAGTTGGTTTCATCAATGGATAACTCAGCCATCAATCCATTTAGCTCGCGCAAGGATTCATGCTCTACAGAAATCCTCTCTTCGACCTCTTCCAAAAGTAAACCAATTTCTGTTTTGTCCTTGTCAGCCGTTTTAATATCCTGGGATAAGGTCTGTTGTTCTTTTTTATAAAATTCGACCTGACGCAAGCTTGCCTCATAGGCAAGAGATCGTTTGTTTTCTTCCTGCCTTATGCCCTTAAGCGAAACTTGCAAATTACGGATATCAATCTCCTTTTTGGAGATTTCGATTCTTAATCTCGCGACAACCTGATTGAGATCACTCAGATTCTGATTTACATTTTCAGCTTCTGCGGAAATTACGTTCAACCGCTCAAGTAATTCTCGTTTTTCTCTCGGTCTTCCAAGCGTGCTCGCCTTGTTCACCTTACCCGCAAAGATGAATCCATTTGGTCTGAAAACTTCCCCTTGTAAGGTAACAAAGGTAAAGCCTGGGTTTTTCACCCGCAATTGTTTTGCGACCGCCCGATTCTCGACGATCACTGTATCCCCAAAAAGAGAATTCATGAATGGTTGCAAAGCTTTATCTACCTTTATCAGTTCAGGTAATTTTCCAACCGCCCCTTCCAGCTTGCCAACATTTTGTTTCTCGCCAGAAATTTTAGGGTCTACTGAGAAAAAAACCGCCCGATCGCTTGCCTCATCCATCAGGTGCAAAGCCTGTTCTATTGCCTTATCTGAGTCCAATACTACGGAATCGAACAGTTCACCCAAAACCGCGGCGACAGCGACTTCAAATTCCTTGGGTACATCAAGCGCGGCGGAAAGGAGACCTTTTGAGCCGGAAAGTCGGTTTTGTTTTACCGCTTCAAGCAGGAATTTTGCTCCTCCGGTGAAACCTGTTAAGGAACTCTCGGCTTGTTCGATCATTTCCAAATTCGCCAGGAGTTTGGTTTGTTCAGAGATCAGAGAATTCTTTTTTTCTAAGAGTTCGTGCTTCCGATTTTCAAGTTCCGAAATTTGGTCACGCAGAGCGGTTAATTCATCTTCGATTTCTTTTAATTCTGCTTCCGCGCCTTGTTGTTTTGTATTGGATTCCTCAAAAGCGCTCAGTGCTGAAATCCGAGTCTCCTCCGCGTTAGCAATCACTACATCTGAATTTTTCAATCGTTCTCGATAATTGGCAATTCTGTTTTTTAGTTCGTTCAAATGCGCCAGGTGGTTTGCCCTTCGATTATTTAATTCGTTAAGATTTGTCCTGCTTGTATCAATCTTCTGTTGCAGCAGAGCACGTTCCAAATTCAATCCATCCAGCGCGATCTTGGCTTCAGATTCCTGTTTCTTTGCTTCTTCAACTTCCGCCTCGATGGTTTCAAATTCAACCCGTGCATCAGCTTCCCTTTCTCCAGCGATCCTCAATTCATCTTTAAGCCGTTGAATTTCCAACTCTGACCTTTGTTTTGTATCAACCAACGCCTTTTGGCGTTCTTCAAGAACAGCAATATCCTTGCGGATCGATTCTCGTTCAAGATTTAGTTCATTAAGCTGACGAGTCCAACCGTTCACCTGCTCACGGGCGGTCAGCAGGTCTTCACGGGCTTTTTTAAATTGGGAAGTCATTTCTGAAAAAGAATCCCTGGCGGAAACAAGCAGATTGTCGTGTATTTTTAGAGCTTTTTGAGCCTCGATAAAGTTTCTTTGGAAGGTGTGCCAATGATATCCGTACCATTCCCGTAATATCAATCTCAATTCATCCTGCAAAATCCGGTATTCCTCCGCTCTCCTTGCCTGACGTTCCAGACCGCGTAACCGTGGTTCGAGCTCTGCCAAAATATCTAATACCCGCTCAAGATTGCGTTGGGTAGTTTCAAGTCGGCGGAGAGCCTCTTCACGCCTGGAGCGGTAGAGACCAATACCGGCGGCTTCCTCAAACAACTTTCTTCGATCATCGGCTTTTAGAGCCAGAGAGGCGTCAACCATCCCTTGTCCGAGAATTGTGTATGTGCGTTCTGACAAGCCCGAACGAGCCAATAATTCATTGATATCTTTCAAACGGACAGATTGTCCATTGAGAAGGTATTCATTATGGCCGTCTCGATGAGCGCGTCGGGTTACCGCGACCTCTGAAAAATCGATTGGCAGCCATCCGGTTGTGTTGTCAAATGTAATTGTCACACTTGCCATGCCAGCTCTGGCACGTTTTTCAGACCCGGAAAAAATCATATCCTCGGTCTTCTTGGCTCGTAACAAGTGATAACTTTGTTCCCCCAACACCCAGCGGAGAGAATCGGCGAAGTTGGATTTTCCGGATCCATTTGGGCCAACAATCGCGGTTATTCCATCCGCGAATTCAAATACTGTCCTCGAGGCAAATGTTTTATAACCATGCAATTCCAGGGATGTTAATCTTAAAGGCATGTTCAGCTAACTTTCTTTCACTTCGATATTGGTATTATTGGCAATCGTTTCAAGCGCCTCTCTGGCGGCCGCTAATTGAGCTGAATGTTTTGAAGAGCCTTCTCCTCTACCCCAAACCTCGCCTTTGATTCTGACTTCAATCAGAAAGGTTTTTGAGTGCTCCGGTCCGGCAGAATCTACAGTGATATAAGTGGGAATTCCATAGCCGAGCGATTGTGTTATTTCCTGTAAACGCGATTTTGGATCAATCGTCTTAAATTTCTCCAGGATTTCGGTAGCCAAAGGTAAGAGGAATGGGGTGATGAAACTTTGAGCCTTTTCGAGTCCCGCGGATAGATAAATCGCGCCAACAACTGCCTCAAAGGTGGCACACAAAAGTACATCCCTCTCTCTCCCGCCAGAGATAATTTCTCCCCTACCCAGCCTCATTGCTTGCCCAATTCCAAGTTTGCGCGCTAATTCCGCCAGTGTTTCCGTTCTGACCAATGAAGACCTCAAGCGAGTAAGTTCGCCTTCCTTCATTTTGGGATAATGCCGATATGCCCACGCGCCAACCACAAAATCCAAAACGGCATCTCCAAGAAATTCAAGCCGTTCATTATCGAATTGGGCATTTGAGTTTTCGTTAACAAAAGAGCTATGCGTCAAGGCATTCGTCAGGTGACCTACATCCTTAATGGATTGGAGACCTAATCGATCCCTCAGCTGTTCGACCGTTAATTTGATATCATCAAGATCCTTGCGATCAGAATTCATCTGACCCCTCCTTCTCAGAACCAAAAAACCGTCAACCCACACCTGATGTTACGGGCAGGCGGTCTATTAGTTCCATACAATATGGATAGATTAATTTTACTCGTATAATTAGACCAATTCCGCAAAATAATCGCAACAATCTCAAAGGTAGCAACTCACGATGAATTTCAATGAACTCGATCAACATAAAATTGGTTTAGGCACCTGGCAATGGGGAGACAAATTAACCTGGGGTTATGGAAATGGTTACCAGGAAGATGACCTTAAATTTATTTTTAATGGATCTATTGAATTGGGTTGTACTTTTTTTGATACGGCGGAGGTTTACGGGTCCGGAAAATCAGAGCGTTTATTGGGAGAGATGATTAAGGAAACCGGGAACAAGCCATTCATTGCCTCAAAATTTTTTCCGTATCCATGGCGTTTCACTGTGTCTTCCTTCGTAAACGCCGTTCGTCAAAGTTTGAAAAGATTGCAAATCGATCAGATCGATCTTTATCAGATTCATTGGCCAAACCCTGTTATTCCATTTGACCTTTACGCCCGCGGATTCAAAGCAGCCAAGGAAGAGGGTTTAATCAATTTGATTGGTGTCTCAAATTTCAATCAAAACCGCATGATGGCGGCAATCAATTCTCTCGATCACTATGGGCTTTCGCTTGCCTCAAATCAGGTTGAATACAACCTGATTAATAGATCAATCGAGTGGAATGGTTTGTTGAATCGTTGTCAGGAATTAGGAATCAAAGTGATCGCTTATTCTCCGTTGGCGATGGGTTTTTTGAGCGGCAAATATAACTCACAAAACCATTCAAACAGTTACAGGGATGCCCGCTATAACCACTTGATAAAGAAACTCCAACCTCTGATTGCCATCATGACTGAAATTGGCCATCAAAATGGCGGGAAATCATCCTCCCAGGTTGCCATCAATTGGTGTAAACACAAAAACACACTTCCCATCCCTGGCGCAAAAACTGCCATCCAGGCTGAAAGTAACGTGTCAGCGGTTTCTTGGGATTTGACCATCGAGGAAATTAAATTATTAGACGATGCAAGTGAAAAGGTGGTGTGATGACTGAAAATAATGCCCAAGATTTAGATCAGATTTTTATCCGATTGAAAACAATGATAGGCGAATATTCACCGCCCTTCACTGTGAAACAAAACAGTGAACGCAATTATGATCTTTGGAGCATTAAGGATCTAGTCATTGAAGGACGAAAACGGAAAGAGGTTTACTTCGCTTCCGTAATCATCCAAAAGAGCTACGTTGGTTTTTATTTTATGCCAGTCTACACCGATGAAGAACTGATTAAAGTTTTTAAACCAGAACTATTGAAATTGAAAAAGGGGTTATCCTGTTTCCATATAAAAAAACTGGATCAGACGATCGAAAAACAGATCGCCGATGCCTTGAAGTTAGGTTTTGAATTATATGTAGCCCGAGGATGGGTTGATCCTAAATAGTTAAACATTTGTGCTATAATATCAATGAAGCGATTCCATTGCTGAAAACCAGGGGATGCCTGGCTTCGACGGGGGAGGCTGGCTTCGAAATGCATGCCGAGAGGTGCCGAACTCGATAAATCAGCTCAAAAATTTAAGTGCCAATCGCACTTCCTACGCCGCAATGCCTTTAGCCGCCTAACAGCGCAAGGCAAAAACGGTCCGTTTCAACAGTGAGACGGCGTTCACCGGTATCGTTGATCAACCCGATCATCGAGTGGGCGAAACAAAGGTTGATTGCCGCGTCGCCATATCTCTAACGGCGTGAAAGAGGGCTTTCGGGTCTGAGAGGTAGGTTCTGGAAAAGCTTTGCTCCTCGCGCTTTCCAGGACGACTTGAGCGATGAGCTAAGCATGTAGATTTTTGATTGTCGAATCTTTCGGACGCGGGTTCGATTCCCGCCATCTCCACACACAGGACGGAGCTTTCCTTTTAGAAAGCTCCGTTTCTATTTTTAAAGATGGTTTAATTTCAACTTCCACTTTGAATTTTTTTCTTAGTTAATCTTTTCAAAATTTGCTCATAAATTAATGATAAACAGTAAATATATTAAAGTTTATATAGTTAATAATCTCAAAATTCGATAATTTGATGATTGAAAGTTTGCTCAGAATATCCTACAATACTCATAAATTTCATCCAATATTGTTTAGTCATAGGAGACCGCAATGAAAAGATCGATCCTCTATCTCATCCTGATTGGCGCCCTTGCCATATCCGCCTGCTCCGCCAAGGAAGAACCGGTAAATCAAGAAAAACCAGTCCAAGAAAACCCAGTAGCAGTGGTTGATGAATCCGCCGCGATCGCTGAGTTGACTAACGCCAAGAAAGCCGTCGTCCAAATCGAATCGCAAGGCACATTTGTTGATCCTGAATTCGGGTTGGTTGTGAACAATGCCGGTCGAGGCTCTGGATTTCTGATCGATCAGGATGGATTAATCGTAACCAACAATCATGTGGTTACTGGCGCGGCCTTAATCAAGGTATTCCTCGGAGACGAAACCTATAACGCCAAGATTCTTGGCTCCTCCGAATGTGCCGACTTGGCGGTCATCAAAATCGAAGGCGGACCATTCGATTATCTTGAGTGGTACGATGGCGATGTTTCCACTGGTCTTGAAGTGTACTCAGCTGGCTTCCCGCTTGGGGACCCTGAATTTACGTTGACCAAAGGCATCATCTCAAAAGAAGAAGCCAACGGTGATACGTACTGGTCCAGTCTTAACTATGTTCTTGAGCATGACGCAACCATCAATCCAGGTAACTCCGGTGGACCGCTCATCACCAATGACGCCAAGGTGGTTGGAGTAAATTATCGTGTATACAAGGAAGCTGGTCAGAATTTTGCAATTGATCAGAAACTCGGCAAACCGGTCATTGATAAATTGATCGAGGGTGAAGATGTATATTCAATCGGAATCAATGGTTCAGCGGTCATGAGCGAGGACGGCAGCATTTCAGGTATCTGGGTCGCTTCGGTAGAATCTGGCTCGGTTGCCGACAAGGCTGGCATCAAAGCCGGAGATGTAATTTATCAACTTGAAAACCTCGTGCTTGCTACGGATGGAAGCATGAAAGATTATTGTGACATCTTAAAAACTCATGATGTAAGTGATACGCTTAATGTGACCATAATTCGCTATGATACCGGTGAAGTGCTCGAAGGACAATTAAACGGCCGGGAGTTGGAAGTTACCAGTAATTTTGATACAACCACCACCGGGCAGGAACAAACCGCCGATACCGGAAACCTCGATGGATCAGATGGCACTGCGGATACGAGCGGAGTGGCTCCTGATTTCTACTTGGAAGAATTTGATGGTGATGTTTCCAATTATTCCTACTTTGAATTTCATGAGCTGATCGATGGTAAAGAACCGAACCCAGATTTCGCACCAACCATCGAAGATGGATTCATCAATTTCACCCTTAATGAAACGGACAAGTATGTTTATGTTTATTATGCGCCTTACTACTATCAAGATGTCGCCATCGGACTGAAAGCGGTGAATAAAGGCGCCAACAGCATCATGACATCCCTGATGTGCCGTTATTCTGATGTCGGTTGGTACGAATTAAGTATCCAAAACGATGGTTTATACTACATTTATGCTTATATATTCAGCGATAACAGTTACTACAACATCTACAACGGTGGATCGACCAATATCAATCAGGGTAAGAGTACCAATGAATATGCCTTCATTTGCGAGGGTAATGAACTTACCTTCTTTGCCAACGGCAACATTGTGAAGACAGTAACGGATACAACTCACAATTTACCTGAAGGTTCTGTCGGTTTTGGGGTATCCTCCCTGAGCGCAATTCCCGTCAATGTTGATGTCGAATATTTCGAGATCGTTCAACCATAGCAAACACCAATAGTCCTGCCTCAAAAACAGCGGCTGCCTTTCCGGCAGCCGCTGTTTTCATTAATTCGACGCTATGTTAACGTTATTCTATCATTCGTGTTTTATATTTTAGCCAATACTTAATCAAATAATCATCGAAATAAAAGTTAGGAGATTCTATGGGCAAGATCATTGGTATCGATCTAGGCACAACCAATAGTGTGGTTGCGGTAATGGAAGGCGGTCAACCCACCGTCATCACCACCGCGGAGGGCGGCAGATTATGCCCCTCAGTGGTTGGCTTTAACAAAAACGGAGAACGAATGGTTGGCCAGACCGCCAAGCGCCAATCCGTAATTAATTCTGAAAACACAGTTTATTCAATCAAACGTTTTATCGGGCGGCACTTCAACGAAACCGAATCGGAACGTAAGATGGTTCCATATACTGTCATCGAAGGCCCCTCCGATGACGTACGTGTCCGTATTCCAGTAACTGGCAAGGACTACAGTCCACAGGAAATTAGCGCCATGATTCTGGCGAAATTAAAAGCTGACGCTGAGGCTTACTTGGGCGAATCGGTTACTGAAGCGGTCATTACTGTCCCAGCGTATTTTAACGATTCTCAACGCCAAGCCACCAAGGATGCCGGTCGAATTGCCGGTCTCGAAGTAAAAAGAATTATCAACGAGCCAACGGCTTCCGCTCTGGCTTACGGTCTGGATAAAAAATCGAACGAAACCATTTTGGTGTTCGATCTCGGTGGCGGTACTTTTGATGTATCGATTCTTGAGGTTGGCGATGGAGTGATTGAAGTAAAATCCACCAATGGCGATACCCATCTCGGCGGCGATGATTGGGATCAAAAAATTACCAATTGGGCTGCTGATGAATTCAAGAAAATGGAAGGCATTGACCTTCGCAATGACCGCCAAGCCCTTCAAAGATTACGCGAAGCTGCCGAAAAAGCAAAAATCGAGCTTTCCGCTATGATGGAAACAGAAATTAACCTGCCCTACATCACTGCTGACGCCAATGGACCAAAACATTTAGTGCTTAAGCTCACCCGTGCAAAATTTGAACAAATGACTGAAAGTTTGCTTAACCGATGCGTTCATCCATTTGAAAACGCACTTAAAGACGCTGGCTTACGGGCGAGTGATCTGAGCGAAGTTGTGCTTGTCGGCGGCTCTACCCGTATGCCTCAGGTATCAGATTTGGTTAAGCGCATTACCGGTAAGGAAGCCAATAAATCGGTTAATCCGGATGAAGTCGTCGCCGTTGGCGCGGCCATTCAGGGCGGTGTATTGGGCGGCGAGGTTCGGGACATCCTCTTACTGGATGTTACCCCCCTCTCCTTGGGTGTTGAAACTCTCGGCGGCGTAATGACCAGAATGATTGAACGAAACACTACCATCCCTGTCAAGAAAACTGAAACCTATTCGACAGCGGCTGACAATCAAACCGCGGTGGACATTCATATTTTACAAGGTGAACGCTCCATGGCTGGTGACAATATGTCCCTCGGCAGATTCCGCCTGGATGGCATTCCGCCGGCGCCAAGAGGTGTTCCCCAGGTTGAAGTCACATTTGATATCGATGCCAATGGTATTCTTCACGTAACCGCGAAGGATAAAGCCAGCGGAAAAGAGCAAAAAATTACTGTTACAGCTTCGACCAACTTGAATAAAGGTGATATTGACCGTATGGTTCAGGAATCTCAATCCCATGAATCAGAAGACAAAAAGCGCAAAGAATTGATCGAAGCTCGCAACAATGCTGATAATTTGATTTATCAAACCGAAAAGGCGCTCAAAGACCTTGGGGATAAGGTAAGCAGCGGCGAGCGAGGCGATGTGGAAGCCAAAGTAAACGATCTCAAATCCCGGCTTGAGAGCGAGGAAGTTGAATCGATTAAAAAGGCATCAGATGACCTTCAACAAACCTTTTTTGCCCTCAGTCAAAAACTATATGGCCAAGAGCAGCCTGGAAATCCAACCGAGGGTGGACAGAGCGCCCCAGGCGGTAATGATGGGGACGTGATCGATGGTGAAGTGAAAGACGCTTAACCAGTTCAGATTTCAAAACAAAGCGAGTGGAAAACCACTCGCTTTCTTGTTAAGGTCGTTGTTAGGTATAATTTTTGTCATGTTCAATATTCCCAAACAACTCTTTTGGACGATCATCACCCTCTTGGTGATATTCGTCCTTTTATTGATTCTCAACCTTCCTCCTGTTTATTCGGCAGTGGCTCCTCGAATCGATACCCTTAGAGGGAAAATCATTTATTTCTTTGCTCCACCTGAGGAAGCGATATTTGTTCCCTCCACTCCCATGCCTACGCTGATTCCGAGTTTGAGCGTAACTCCTCAACCGACATCCAATGCAACATCCGCTTCGACCAGCCTTCCAACCATCACACCCACTCCTTTACCAGAGTTTGTATCCCTTAACGGCGTGAAATATGTTGACCAACACAATCGTTGGAATTATTGCGGACCAGCCAACTTATCCATGGCTCTAAATTTTTGGGGTTGGGCGGGAAATCGGGACGACATTGCCGCAGAAATTAAACCCGGAGAGAATAATCCCAAGCTTGATTTTATTCAACGAGGAAAAACTGATAAAAATGTTATGCCTTATGAAATGGTTGACTTTGTCAATGACTTTACGGAGTTAAACGCTTTACAGCGAGTTGGCGGCACAAAAGACTTAATCAAAAAATTTCTCGCGAACGGTCTCCCAGTGCTAATTGAAAAGGGATATTACGAGCGTGACTATAATGGAAAAATCTCCTGGTTAGGGCATTACCTCTTTGTAACCGGATATGATGACAGCCAAAATGCCTTCATTGTGCAGGATGCCTACCTAAAACCAGGTGAGAATATCCTTTCACCCTACGATAAGTTCGATGAGGGTTGGAGGGCTTTCAATTATCTTTTCATGGTTGTTTACCCGGATGATAAAGCGCTCCTGGTTAATGACCTATTAGGTGAATATTTGGACGCGGATACAGCCAACCGGATCGCTTTGGAACGATCCGAATTTGAGATAAGCGAGATGGAAGGCATGGATCAATATTTCGCCTGGTTTAATAAGGGTACGAGTTTGGTCAATTTAGCCATGTACCCGGATGCCTCCTCCGCGTTCGATCAGGCATTTACGCTTTATAACAGTCTGGATGATACCGAATACCAACGCCCATATCGCATGATGTGGTATCAGACTTCACCTTACAAAGCATATTATTATTCGGCAAGATATGCGGATGTGGTCGCTCTGGCAGATACCATTTTAAACGAGACCATGGACAAGCCAAGCGCTGAGGAGAGTTTGTATTGGCGGGGATTGGCAAATATAGCGCTTGGAAATTCTTATGTTGGCATTAAAGACTTGCAAAGCGCGGTCTATTACAATCCAAATATGACTGTCGCGATCGACCAATTAAATCAATTAGGAGCGCCACTGATACCCTGATGAAAATTCTCCATTTTGCCGATGTACACATAGATCATGCTCAACATGGCAGGTTTAATACTCAGAGGGGTTTGCATCAACGGGTTATTGACTTTGAAAAATCGCTTATTACGATCATCGATACCGCCATAGAAGAAAAGGTAGATCTTGTATTGTTTGCCGGTGACGCATACAAAGGCCGCTCGCCTCTGCCAACTTTCCAAAAGCTATTTGAGGCTCAAATCTTCAGACTCTCTTCCGCGAAAATCCCGACCATCTTATTAACCGGCAATCACGATATGCCAAAGCCATCCCGTTATGCCCATGCATTGCAAGAGTTTGAAACCCTTAAACCCCCTTATATCCATGTCATTTCTAATCTGACTACACTCGACCAAAGCAAACTCGGTATTCCGGTCAATGTTATCGGCGTCCCTTGGATCTATCGGGATCGTTTTAAAACGTTGGTTCAGAAGGAGTTTGATTCTTCGGTAGATATCGACACCGAAATCGAATCCCACATCGCCAGATTTATTGGTCATTCGATTGATCAGGCAGATTCAAATGTCCCGCTCATCCTAATTGCTCATGCGACCGTTACTGGCGCTAAGAAAGGCGATGAAGTTGGCTTAACCCTCAACAACGAGGTGGAATTGCCAGGTGCTCTGGTCAAGGATCCTCGTTTGGATTATGTCGCTCTCGGACATATTCATAAGGCTCAAAATCTTAATGGTCCCGAACCTGAGGAATCAAATGAAACTTTTCAGCCGCCGGTCATCTATCCTGGCTCGATCGAAAGACTCGATTTTGGAGAGAGAGCAGATAAAAAGTATTTCGTCATCGCTGATGTAGAAAAAGGAAAGACTCGCATCGAGTGGCGAGAATTGACTGGAATCCGCCCCTTTTACAATATCAACCTGAAAGTTGATCATCCCCAGGACATTACTGCATTAATTCTGGAAAAACTACCCCCACCTGATCAAATTCAGGATGCGTATGTCAAAGTAAATCTCACTTTTCCCGCTGAACTTAAAAACTCAATCGATTTAGCGGCAATTCGTAGCGCCGGCGATAAGGCATTCCATTTTCAATTTAATCCATATCCTCAATACGGTGTCCGGGCTCGGCTTGGTACGAGTGATGAAATCGCGAAGATGTCCGACCTTGAACTCTTTCAAAAATATTTGGAGACAAAATCCGACCAGAATACGCCTCCAAAGGAAGCGCTGCTTGAACTATTTAAGCAGATCATTTCAAAACATAATGGTGAACCGGATTGAATGCTCCTCGATGGGTTTTTGTTTCCCCCCATCTCGACGACGCTGCCCTTTCCTGCGGGGGATTGATTAGTGACCTGGTTGGTCGTGGTGTTCAGTGCATTAATATCACTGTCACTGCTGGAATTCCCGAATTAACTACGAAATCCTCACTGATTGATGAAGTTCAGAACCAATGGAAGTTGAATGATTCCTCCGAAGCGGTCAAACTGCGCAGAGTGGAAGACAATAACGCTATGCGCATTCTCAACTGCAAGCCTATTCATCTAAATTTTCTGGATGCAATTTATAGAAGCTCAATAGACGCTCATTATTTTTACCAAAGTATTTATGATCCCATTCACCCTGAAGAAAGTGGTTTGGCGGAAGAAATTGCGCATTCAATGATGAATTATTTACTACCTGATGACCTAATCATCCTTCCGCAGGCTATCGGCGGGCATGTAGATCACGAAATAGTTAAGAATTCTGCCCAATTTCTTACAAATAAGCGATTCTATTACCCCGATGTCCCCTATGTTTTCAAAACAGATTTTTCAATCCTAGATCGGTATGAATCATCGGCGACTTTTGTATACCCATTTAAACAAAAACACATTACAAAATGGATTGAGGCAATTCAAGCCTATCCTTCCCAGCTAAGTTCACTTTTCAAAGATTCAACGGAGTTAAATCAACAAGTCACTGCTTATTATTCTCGTTTTAAAGGTATAATACTTTTGCCCGAAGGTTCTTGAAAGAAGAACTTTTTCGTGTTATAGTAGGTAACTAAATTTTAAGAAACATATCAACGCATCTCAACTATTGGGGTGCTTCAATTCTTAATAAGGGTAAAACAGCTATGCCATCAAATTACTTGACTAAGGAAGGCTACAAAAAACTCCAAGAGGAGCTTGATTATTTACGCAATATCAAGCGTCATGAGGTAGCCACCCGACTACATGAAGCCATGGAAGGTGGTGAGCTCATCGAAAACGCCGAATATGAGGCTGCCAAAAATGAGCAAGCTTTTACCGAAGGGCGAATCCAGGATCTTGAATTAAGCCTTGCAACCGCCCAGATTATCGATGAGGAAGAACATCGAATGGATCCAAGTCTGGTTCAGATTGGTGACTCGGTTGAAATTGAGGATGCTGAAGGAAATGTTGATAAATACATCATTGTTGGCGCCGCGGAGGCAGATCCCAGCACTGGGCGAATTTCAAATGAATCACCCTTAGGGAAGGCAATCATCAACAAACGACCTGGCGATATTGTAACCATTGAAGCTCCGGATGGTCAGTTCAAGGTTAAGATTTTAAAGACTACTTAAACAGTAGCGCGAGGTATCAAATTACCCCGCGAGCGTTCTTTGAACGCAAGCGGGGTTTTTTTAATAATTTTACTAAAGGCATTTATTATGGCAGAACTAAATTCACTTGAAAAAATCAGGCTTCAAAAAATCGAGGAACTCCTCAAATCGGGTATTGATCCCTATCCACCCCGGGCTTCCAGAACTCATACTGCCAAGCAAGCAATCACTCTTTTCGAACAAGCCGAGAGCACTCAAACTTCGGCGGATGAAGTTCAACCTATCGAAGTCACTGTAGCTGGCCGTATTCGCGCCATGCGTTCGATGGGTAAATTGACCTTTGCCCATATTGAGGACGGGTCGGGAAAAATCCAACTCTTTCTCCGCGTTAATGAGATCGGACCTGATCGACTGGAGTTTTTTGATAAATATTTTGATATCGGTGATTTTCTCCAAGCATCCGGAACTTTAATGCGCACCAGAACTGGCGAAATCACCGTCCATACCCATGATTTTAAATTATTGTCAAAAGCAGTCTCCCCGCTCCCTGCGGACAAGGACGAAAAACAAGCAGATGGCACCGTTGTCCGACACGCCGCTTTGGAAGATAATGAAATTCGGGCCCGACAGCGCTACGCCGATCTGGCGGTTAATCCTGATGTGAGGGAAACCTTTCGTAAACGTGCCAAAGTGATTGCCAGCCTGAGAAATTTTCTGGACTCAAGGGATTTTCTCGAGGTGGAAACCCCAATTCTGCAGCCCATTTACGGTGGTGCCAACGCTAAACCTTTTACAACCTATCACAACCAACTCAAACAGGAACTCTATCTGAGGATTTCATTTGAACTTTACCTCAAACGCTTGTTGGTGGGCAACCTGGAAAGAGTGTACGAAATAGGCCGCGATTTTCGAAATGAAGGCGTTTCTTTCAAACACAATCCCGAATTTACCCAGTTGGAATTTTATTGGGCATACGCGGATTACCTCCAGGTAATGGAGCTAACTGAACAAATGGTTTCAACTGTTTGCAAAGAAGTGACTGGCTCGTATAAAACCACTTACCAGGGGCAGGAAATTGATTTTACCCCGCCCTGGAATCGCATCCAGATGCGTCAAGGCATCCTTGATCTGACCGGAATCGATATCCATGAACACATCACCGCGGAATCCCTCCTCAATGCGATTCAAGCGAAGGGTTATCATCCGCCGGTTGGATCGACCCGCGGCAAACTGATTGATTACCTGGTTAGCGAATTTCTTGAACCAACTTTTATTCAACCAACCTTCCTTTACGATTATCCGCGGGATATCTCTCCTCTCGCCAAATCCAAATTCGATGATCCGCTCACCGTAGAACGCTTTGAGGCTTACATCGCCGGATTCGAAGTCTGTAATGCCTTTACAGAACTCAACGATCCGATTGACCAGGAAAGACGTTTCATTGAAATGGGTCGGGATTACACAGCTGAGGATGAAGAACTAAACCTCATGGACGAAGATTATCTGCGCGCGATGCGATATGGAATGCCTCCAAATGGAGGGTTTGGTATGGGGGTAGATCGGTTAACGATGATTTTGACTGACAAACATTCAATCAGGGAGGTCTTGCTCTTCCCTCATTTGCGAAGTGACGAGCAAGAAAAATCCTGAGTCCTATCCTATTAAAGAACAAAAACCGCTTTGGTCGGCCCAGACCTGAGCGGTTTTTGTTAGGAGAATGTTTAATCTTTATTATAAGGATAGTGTTTAATCTAACCTGAACGGCAGATTAGAAATAAATGAGAGTTTACCCCCGCCAAATCGTAAAATCGTTCAGAATTGATCCACCTACAAATTCTCTCAGGATCGAGATATCAGGAACAATTTCTGATCCTATAGGTAAAAACCAATCCAAAAATGCCATCAACCTTTTTGCTTCAATGTATTCTGGGGTATTGTACGGAACCTGGCGCAGCAGTGGCTCAATGATTGGTTTAATCACTGAAGTCTCATACACCAATGCCGAATTAAACATCACATCGGCGTTCTCCTGATAAGGGAAAATGTGTTTCTTCTCCGCCCTTTCCACTGAGCCCCATCGAGTGATTGTATCCGCGGCTTTGTAACCTCGATGAGCGTTGTCTCGGATGATACGCCGCATTAAGCGGGTATCTGTGGTTGAAACCCGATTTTGATTATCAAGATTTAATTGAGTCAAAGCTGAGACATAAATCTTGAACGCATGGCTTGATAGGTCAGTATGAATCAATGATGGATTCAAACCATGGATTCCTTCCATGATGATCATCTGGTCAGATTTTAATTGTACTTCCTCGCCTGGTTCACTTACCCCAGTTTTAAAATTAAATTTTGGTAATTGGACTTTTTTGCCCGAAATCAACCCGGATAGGTGCTCGTTGAGCAGATCCAATTTCAAGGCGGAGATTGATTCAAAATCAGGTTCGCCTTTTTCGTCTCTTGGAGTATCATCCCGATTTACAAAATAATTGTCCAACTCGATCGCGAATGGTGAAATTCCTTTACTGAGTAACTGAATCGCGAGTTTTCTTGAAAAAGTGGTCTTCCCCGAGGAGGATGGCCCTGAAATAAGAATAATCCGATTCTGACCTTTCTTCTCTGCGATTTGTTGGGTGATCGCGGCAATGTGCTGTTCGTGGAGTGCCTCCGAAACGAGAATTAATTCGCGGGTTCGGCCTTCAACAATTGCCCGATTGAGCGCTCCAACATTTTCGACACCCAATTTGTTAAGCCATTGCCCATATTGTTGAAATGTATTCAGTAATCGCGGATATTGCTTGACGGTATCGATAATAAATGGATTACCCCGGCTAGGATAGCGAAGAGTAAAACCTCCATTAGCACGGATGATATCAAACCATTTTAGGTACGAAGTATTAGGTACCATAAACCCATGTTGATAGTCCACATATTGCTTAAGTTTATACAAGGTAACCGTGTCTTTTTTCTTGTACTTAAATAATTCGACCTTGTCATTAATCCCAATTTTTTGAAAATATTCAATCGCCTCTTCGACAGGTGTCTCCTGCTTGATGAATGGTAACCTTTCATCAATCAAGGTTTGCATTCTAGATTTAAGTTTTTCCAATTTTTCATCGTCCAAAACCAGATCAGAACTGACATGACAATGATATCCATTTGGAAAGACAGAATGATCAACATGAAGAATTGAATTAGGAAAACATGTGCTGAATGCCGCGCTCAACAGATAAGTCAAGGATCTGCGGTAAATTCTGGCGCCGTCTGTTTCACGGATCGTAACCGGCTTGATCTCTGATTCCTGGTTGATCTTGGTGGTTAATTCCTTCAAGGTATTATTGATCACACAAGCGACAATCAGATCAGATTCGGGAACATTGGCCGCCTGAAAAAATTCCTCCGCTGTGGTTCCGCGACTCCCAGAAAGGGTTATTCCATTGGATAAGTGAACTTCGATGTTGTTTGAGGGTGTAACTTGTCTAATTTTCAATTTTGTAAAGGTCCTTCAAAAACATTTCCCAATTGGAAGCATAAGTATTCCTTGGCAATTCGTTCAAGGTCATCGCCATCAATGTTTTTTCTAAAAAGTTGTTCACCGGGGTGGAAATTCCTAATCGGGCGCCTTCGCGAACAACGGCACCGTTGAGATAACTCACTTCGCTTTTTCCCCGCCCTGAAGCTAAATCGATATGAAAGGACGGCATTTTACCTCCTCTTCCTCCTCCAAGAATCTTCCGGAACAAAGGCTGAGTTAACCAAAGCGGGAGCCTGACAGAAGCAACCAATAGCCTGACCGGTGTACCAGGCAGATCAACAGGTTTAAGTTTCATCGCGTTCATCACCCGCAAACATTCATCCAGTTGAGTCATTTCCATCCGAGTTAATTCCTTGTTGGAAAAAATTTCTATCGGTGAAAGATTAAGAATTGCGGATGAGGCGTTACTGATCAGATTGGTAAGCATCTTAGACCATTTCATTTCTAACGCGTTATTAAACATCACCGGAAGAAGTCCGGCTAAACTCATCTGTTCAAATAGGGTCAATGAAATTGGGTGTCCCGCGAACAAACCAACTCCCCGAAGTTTCTCTAAGACAATGTTTCCAACATCCAACCTGCCAATGGCCGAGGTTACGGTTCCATGGATCACCCGGTCTTCTCCTACATAGTTCGCGATTATCTTTTCGTTATCGACTCCATTTTGCAGACACAAAATTGGAGGCAACCTGTTCAAATCCTTCTTCATACTTTCCAAAGCAGGCTGGGTATCAAACGATTTGAGCGCAAAAATGGCGAGATCGAAATTATCCTTATCCAAAGCATCAGATAGTGAAGGACTGAACTCTACTTCTGGTGGGTGTAAATGAATTTTGCTTTCGCCACCGAGATTGGGATTTTTCGTCAGGTCAAGGAAGATACCCTGGTTATTTAATCGTTCAACCATCGCGGGTTGATCAACAAATATTACTTTGTTTCCAACATTGGCTAGGCTTCCGCCGATATAAGTGCCAATTGCACCAGCGCCTATTGCAAGAATCTTTAATTTCCTATCCGTTGCCATTAAATCTAGGATCCTTCTGCAAGGTCAGACGTAAACCTTCCTGTAAATTTATGGATGGCTTAAAGTTTAATTTTTGATTCGCCAGGCTGATATCCGCCCGCATTCTTGATACACCTTTGAAGATATTGGTGTTTCTAATCACATCCAGTTTTTTACCAGTTATACTCGCGACCAACTCTACCAGCTCGTTGATGGAGGTTTCTACCCCGCTTCCAACATTGATTACCTTTCCATTAATGTTCGGCGCGGTCGAGGCGGCGACTAAAGCCGTGACAACATCATCAACATAAATGTAATCTCTGGTTTGGGAACCATCCGAATGGACAACAATTGAACCATTTTTTAGGCTCTGGTTTAAAAAATACGGAATCACGGGAGGATACGCAGGTGGAAGTTTTTGGCCAGGACCAAAGGCGTTGAAAACCCTCAGGCTAACAGTCTCAATCCCCCAAAGGTTTCCAATTGTCTTTACATAGTATTCCGCCGCGAGCTTGGAAACCGCGTATGGAGATTGAGGATCAGGTACCAATTGTTCATTGAGCGGCTGGGATTCCTGATTTCCATAGATTGCCCCGGACGACACAAAAACAACCCTTTTTACGCCAACATCCCGCATTGCTTCCATAAGCGCTACTGAGCCGTTGACATTCACATCATCATACTCTCGCGGGTAATTGATTGACTCTTGAACTGAAACCCTGGCGGCGAGATGATATACACAATCCACCTCTTGCATTAAGGTCCACAATTTTGGTCTGTCATTCACATCACCCCTGGTGAAATGAACATCTGATGATACCGCGTTGGGGTTCCCTGAGGACAAGTCGTCCAGACCGCGAACCTGATGACCCTCTTTGGCTAATTGATTAGAAAGCGCGGAGCCTAAAAAGCCAGCCGCGCCAGTGATCAAAAAATTCATAATTTAATCTCACCTCATATCGTTGCGGAATTATAGCACTATTACTAGTTGAATAAATATAACCTTCCATATAAAAAATTGCCGTGGAGGAATCTCCACGGCAATTTTCATTGGTACATTGCTTGGGTTTTTCTGGACCCTTTCCTGTTTAAGTCAGGCTCCGATATGAATCACAACTTACACCTATGCGAATAATCCAACCACAACCCCATAGACAACCATATTGATCAAATGGTTGCCTATCTCAATAAAAAACACACTCGGTTTGTATCCCGCGAAAAGTTTATTTACTAAATTTGAGGGAACAATTAATCCCAGCCAGAGCATAAACCCGGTCAAGGCGCCTGAAGTGACCGTAACCTCACCGGTGGACATGACTGAGCTAAGCAATGGGGTCAACATCGCTACAGTTGTCGCCATTGTGAATGAAGTTAAAACAGTTAACCCCATGATATAGATCATCGAGTTTTTCATTTCTTCCTCCGATCCGGTTGCATCTTCTTTCTTTTGCAGGCCGTTCCACCAAGTATTGAAGAAAACATTAGGACTATACCAAATAAAACCGCTCACAATGCTTAAAACTACCCCAATCAAAACTGCCCACCAATTAACAATCGAAAAGTCCATGATAAATTCTCCTTTCACTGCTTAATTAAACCCTTTTTATCCGAATTAGTTCCAATAAAAAATGGGCTGCTCTGATAGCAGCCCATTTTTTATGTTTTTATAAGTATCTTTTAACCAAGTTGGGTTTGGGCAGCTTGATAACCCAATTCCAACGCTTTATAGTTACTTGGCAACAACCGATGGTGACGTTTTGGCAGGTGAATTTCCAAAGACTTCTTAACATCTTCAAGACTTAGCTCAGGCAGTCTATATAAAAGCGCTCCAACCAGAATCATATTTACTAATTTTCTATCACCCAATTCCTCGGCAATCTTGTTTCCATCGATCATTACCTGAGAGATATCTCTCCTGTTAGGTCCACGATCTATCATGGAGGTATTGACTACCAGGATGCCGCTCTTCTGAATCAATGGTTCATATTTATCATAAGATGGCAGGTTCATTACAATCCCCGCGGCTGGGTTTGCCACAATCGGTGATCCGATTTCCTCGTCGCTTACTACAACGGTGCAGTTGGCAGTACCACCGCGCATTTCGGGACCATAGGAAGGGAACCAGGTTACCTCCTTGCCCTTATCCATCGCGGTATAAGCTAAAATTTGACCCGCGAATAAAACGCCCTGTCCGCCAAAGCCGGCAACAATAATCTCTTTTTGCATTTTGGCCTCGTCAAATCCTCATGTCGCCTACGGCAAGGCTGACTTTGTAATCCCCAAGCGGGTATACCGGAACCATGTGCTCCTCGACCCATTTCATTGAATCAACGGGGGAAATGCCCCAGTTGGTTGGACAAGTGGATAAAAGTTCAACCATCGCGAACCCCAAATTTCGCCTCTGGGTTTCAAAAGCGATGCGGATCGCTTTCTTCGCTTTACGGATATTGGCAGGATCGTGGAGGGATCTCCGGACCACATAACTTGCCCCGTCCATTTTCGCGATCATTTCACTCATCCGAATTGGAAATCCCTGAGTTTCAACATCCCGGCCAAGTTGTGAGGAGGTCGTTTTTTGTCCAGGGAGTGAGGTCGGAGCCATCTGCCCGCCTGTCATCCCATAGATCGCGTTATTGATAAAAATAACAGTGATATTCTCACCACGTGCGGCGGCGTGCATAATTTCCGCCATACCTATCGATGCGAGGTCACCATCACCCTGATAGGTAAAAACAATATTATTGGGTAATACGCGCTTAACCCCGGTGGCCATTGCTGGGGCTCGCCCATGAGGGGCTTCCACAAAATCAGTTTCAAAGTAATGGGATATGAAAACGGAACATCCAACGGGAGCCACACCGATCGCTCGATTTCCAATACCCATCTCTTCAATCGTTTCAGCAATCAGGCGATGTGCCACACCATGAGTGCAGCCTGGGCAATAATGAGTTGGGGTTTCAGTAAACGAGTGACTACGCTCGTAGACAACGTTTTCAGATTTAATTAAAGTTACCATAATCTCCTCAATTTTCTCCTACTGTCCGTTTAAGCCAGCTTTTCCTCGGATCAAAGTCGATTTTCAAATCAGAGTTAATCATCCTCTGAATATCATGTTCGATTTCTTCAGGAAAGGGTACCACACCCCCAGGGCGACCATAAAATTGAATCGGGAGTTTGTTGCCTGTGTACATCATCACATCATCAAGCATCTGGCCCATGTTCATTTCGACAACCAGAATTCCCCTGGATTTCTCAGCCAACTCGCGTAAGCGGTCTTCTGGGAACGGGTTTAATGTAATTGGTCTAAACAAACCAACCTTAACCCCCTTTTCACGGAATTTTCTCACCGCCGATAGCGCCACCCGTCCGGATGTGCCAAAACCAACCACAAGATATTCAGCGTCTTCTGTGTAATATTCCTTGTAACGCACCTCATTTTCCTTGATGCGATACCAATTTTTTAACATTCTCAGATTGGCAACCTCTTCATCATAAGGTTCCAAATAAATGGACGATAAAACTCGTCTTTCTCGGCCAGTCTTATCCCCTCCCACTGCCCAATCATGTGATTTGTGTTCCAAAGGTCTCATTTCTGGCAGTTCGGCAGGCTCCATCATCTGGCCAATCGAGCCATCCGCCAGAACAAAAACCAGGTTGCGATACTTTTCCGCCAAATCAAATGCCAAAACAGTCATGTCAATCGCTTCTTGAACCGACGCTGGCGCCAGCACGATTGGATTGTAGTCACCATGCCCGCCTCCCTTTACCGCTTGGTAATAATCACTCTGGGCTGGGGCAATATTGCCTAGCCCCGGACCGCCGCGCATTACATTAACCAGTACTGCCGGAACTTCAGTCCCAGCGATGTAAGAAATTCCTTCCTGCATCAGAGAAACACCTGGGCTGGAAGAGGTTGACATAACCCTCGCTCCGGTACAAGCCGCGCCGTAGACCATATTAATTGCCGCTACTTCACTCTCCGCTTGAACAAACGCCCTTCCTAATTCGGGCATTCGCCGGCTAAGATGCTCTAAAACTTCAGTCTGCGGCGTAATTGGATAACCAAAATACGCTTCAAGACCAGCACGAATTGCGGCCTCCGCGATAGCTACATTGCCTTTGATTAATTCCTTTGCCATTTAATAGATCTCCTGTGATCTCCTGTCATAAAATAAAAAAGCGTAGGGTTCACCTACGCAGACTACTTCTGCACCTCTCTATATACGGTAATGGCCGAATCCGGACAAACGACCGCGCATATCGCACATCCAGTGCACCCATCCTTAAAGATATGGGCGGGATGGTACCCTTTAGAGGTTAATCTTGAGTTATCTAACTCAAGAACTCCTTGTGGGCAAGCCGCAACACACAATTCACAACCTTTACAATATAAATCCGAGACTTCAATCCAGCCAACGGCAGCCATTGTTCATCTCCACTTAAATTTATTTTTTCGAACCCGAATTCTATTATCAACTGTATCAAATCCACTTGTTAGTTAGTAACATCACTTTTTCGGATAACAATCATCATAATTCGATCGTCAATTCCATTGTACAAGATAGATGATATCAACATCAAGCAAGTCATCGTTCATGCAGGATGAGATACAACACATTCAAAGGTTATAATAAAAAACGATGTTCAGATTGCTTCAAAAATCCAAATCTTCTGTCATTCTGTCTCTAATTTTTCTCGGCGGGACAATTTATTCCATATACCTTGCCTTCTTCTCACCACAGGCGTCATTGAGCTTTTCAAGCCTCAAATGGTATTTCGTAGTGATTGGATATTTTCTAATACAGGCTCTTCTCCTTGCTCATCAAATTTATCATGACAACGACAAACTTTCCAAACTTCCATTACCTGGATGGTGGAATACCAATAAAATTTTTCAGTTCATAACTTTATACGTGTTCATTGTTTCATTGGGATTCCTACTCAGGTTGCCCTCCTTGGCGCTCCTGATAACCAATACCCTAAATAGCATTTGGCTTAATTTCCCAATCGCCTTGTTTCTAACCCTTGTGATAAAGGTGCTTTCTTTTGAGGGGATTGCCGGAAAAATGGATCTATTTGACCTCCTTAACGCGTTTTTTTTATATTTGGGGTTATTCATTGCCGCTCCATTCCTCTCGTTTTACACCGTCATCTCTGGTTCGGTCATAATGGGAACGGCGATGATCGTCATTTTGGCGTATTCAAAGTTTCAGATAACACGCAATGCTATCGAATTCATAAATCTTAAGCGCCGCCAAAACATCTTACTGACGATTATTTTGATTTATGCGATCATCTTTTTTCTAAATAACAGTATTCACGGAATGTTTACCAGCCCATCCATCATGGATGAGGGGTCTTATTCGATCAAGGGCTATCTATTCGCTATTGGCGAGTATTTTCCTTATCAAGATTACGGTCCATGGACGAATAAAATGCCTCTTTCCTTCATGATTCCAGGCTGGATTCAACAATTTTTCGGGCCAAGTCTGATCTCAATTCGAGTGGCAGCTTTAGTCATGCAGGTGATTATCTTTGGCAGTCTCTTCATTCTGGGCAGGAGGTTCTTCGGATATTTCGGGGCTGTAATCGCGGTCAGTTTATTTGCTTTCAATCCCGAGCTGCCAAGTTTTTACAGTCAGGGAAATACGCAGATCATAAGCGCGTTTCTCATCTCACTCATCCTCGTTTTCACATTAGGGAAAGATCGGAAACCGATTAGCTTACTGGTTGGTAATTTAATCGCCGGTATTTTGATCCTGGCGCGTGAAAACATGGCGCCCTTCGTTGTCTTTTTAGATCTGTATTTAATCTGGGAACATGGCTGGAAAAAAGCCATTCCTTCAATTTTCACCGGCGCGGGGGTTTTCATTCTTGGTCATCTTTTTTACTGGCCAGGAATCCTCAAAATTTGGGCAAAATGGATGCCGGAAGAAATCACGCCTTTTCTGGATGAATTCAGAAAAAAAAGCGGCGGCAAGTTGATGTGGAATAAGGACGGGCGTAACACCGACTTGATCACCAGCTTGGGAAGTTTAACTCAGGGAATCAGCAGTAACATTGTAAACATGCTGGCGGCGTTTGCCCTCCCATGGTTAATTAAACCATGGCGGGAACTCTCAAAACATGGCCTTTTCAAATCGTATTTTTTTCTTCTCGGTTCCACCATTTTTCTGACAATCATTCATGCGATGGTAACCCTCAACGATGGAACCTGTGTTTATTGTTTCTCAAGTTACTTGTCATTCTTTACCCCAATTCCTATAACCCTGCTCATTATCTCCATTCGCGTGCTTGCTGAACAGCCATCCAAATTTAATATTGTGATCTACATTTCCCTGATTGGAGTCTTTTTCGTCAGCAAATGGTTTGAGTCACGTCAGGCGTTGCGTTGGTTAACCCAAATCAAAATTACTTCGATTCACAATCAAAGCGGATTTCAATTTCTTAGTGATGTTATTCAGCAAAATTTTCGGATTGATTACGAGAGTTCAAAAATACTCGTTCCTGTATCAGCCGGCATTTTCGCCTTTGTGCTTTTTATGCTAATACTGCATTGGGTGAAAATGCGGTTCACATTTTCTTCATTGTCAGCAAGGTTCCTACCACAGGGTTTACTCGCCTTTGGAGCCATGCTCCCAATGATTACCAACCTCGGTTTTTTCTATTCCAAGCCAGCCGCCTGCGAATCCAATATTCCCTCAGACTATGCGGCTGCGACTCGAACTGTGGACGCCTTGATTGAGGATGGCTCAAAAGTTTATTGGTTAGGCGAGTCAACCGCGATTTTGCTTGGGCTTGACAATCAGTTTTACCCGCAACAATTTAATGAAGGGTTTAGTTTTAAAGTAGGCAGCGTAGACGACCTCGCCGCGCAATACGGGTTTTGGAACGAAAACCTTGCCAAACAGTGGTCTGAAGAAACAGATTATATGCTGATTGAGGAGAATAAGATGAACAACCCGATTTTGTTGAATGTAGATTTCTCACATTTTCAAGAAATCGGTCAAACACCGTTGGTAAACGGTTGTGATCCCAGTTCGTATTATCACGTTTACGAAAATATCAAATAAACTAAAAATTTCTCAGCACCATAAAACCCCGATTAACCAGTTTTTTATCGGTGTTTACATTAATTCCCATCCGGCGCAGTTCGCAAACAGCCGCGCCAAACCAGTGTTTATCTCCCCAACTTTTTTCGCCGATGGTTATGTTTAAAGCGGTTTGCCAATTTTCAAAAAAATTGTAAATTCTTTCTCCAGGGATCATTCTGTGAATCAGATTTTTTGGTAAACGAGCTTTAAAATCATCCAAATCAAGTTTCTGTCTAAAATTCGTAAAGAAAACGAGACCCTCATCGGATAAGTTATTATTTTTATATCTTAGAATGTTGGCAACCCAAATTCCTCCGCTCGGATTACTGGTCCCTTCCATCAAAATTCCCCCTTCTACCATCCCATTGGACATCTCTGACCAAGCCGAAACGACTTGATCCTCAGGATACTGGCGCAAGACATTAAACGCCCGTACCAAACGGATTGTTTCTCCTGTTCGAAGCGGGATATTAAAACCACCATGCCTGAATTCAAGCAATTGATTTTCGTAGGGTTTCGCTTTTTCAACTCGTTCAAGATCTATTTCCACCCCAATGATTTTCAAGTGGGGATTAACCTTCCAAAACTTCTCCGCTAATTCAAGGGTTGTGATCGCCTCAAACCCGTACCCAAGGTCGACAACAACACTTTCTGACTGCGAGGTAATCAAATTCCGATCGTACAAAAGCAGAAAATGATCCGTCTGTCGCAAACGATTTTTGGTTGTTTTTCCGCGGGTAATCGCGCCTCTTGGTTTTTTTGAGTTAATGTTTTTCATAAATCAAAAAGGCTTATTCAAATGAATAAGCCTGAATTTCTTTTTGTTAAAGCTAATCCCTTCGCCTTCCAATTAAAGTTACATAATAAAGGATTTGTAGGATCGCGGTTACTAATGCCGCGACATAAGTTAACGCGGCTGCGTTCAGTACTGATTTGACTCCGCCAAGTTCATCACCTTGGTTGACAATTCCAGAATCCGCCAATAATCTTTTTGCCCTTGCTGATGCGTCGAATTCAACCGGCAAAGTCGCCAGCGCAAAAACCGCTCCGAAAGCAAAGAAGATTACCCCCAACCAGGCGAGTTCGGTCAGATTAATAAATAATCCGATCATAATCAAAATCCATCCCAGATTGGAGCCAATATTCACCATGGGAACCAAAGCGCCCCTCAACCTAAGTGGAAAATAATCATCAGCGTCTTGCATGGCATGACCGAGTTCATGAGCCGCGATAGCCAAAGCGGCTACAGAAGGCTGATTCGCCACACCCTGTGAAAGATTAAGGGTTTTATTTCTTGGATCGTAATGGTCGGTCATCTGTCCGGCGATTGTGTTGATCCTAACTCCGTATAAACCGCCAGCGGACATCAACCTCTCCGCTGCCTGCTGCCCAGTTAACCCCGAAGTGGCACGCACCTTGCTCCATTTCGAATAAGCGTGTTTGACGTACCAACTTGTAAATCCCATCAGTATAAAAGCAGGGATCATGAACATTAAATAATCAAGACTAAACATCATTTTGGCGCCTCTCTTTCAAACATTGCTTTATGGCAAAATCTTTAGTAATTCATTAATGGCAGCGTCAAGCTGTGGATCTTTTTGAGCGGCATGATCTTCTTCGGTAAGTTCTACCACCACGTCAGGTTCCAAACCTTGTTGGTGAATGGTTCTCTCCTCCGGGGTCAACCACTTAGCGATGGTGATGCGTACCGCGCCCTGGTCATCACTCAGTGGAGTCCAAATCTGAACTGAACCCTTACCATAAGTTGTTACACCAATCAATTTCGCCCTGCCATAATCCTGTAACGCGCCGGCCACAATTTCTGAAGCCGAAGCGGTACCTTCGTTCACTAGTACAACCATCGGAATATCCAGTGCCGTGCCGCCTTGAACAGCCGAATAAACATCATTCTCTCTGCCATCACCGTACTTCTCGTAAACTATTGGGCCATCTCCAATAAATTCAGAGGCGACATCCACAGCGGTCAACAAATATCCGCCGCTATTATTACGCAGATCGAGAATGATTCCTTTTGCCCCTTGTGACTTCGCGTCAGCAATGACTTCACGTAATTCCGCGGCAGTCGTTTCGCCGAAGGTGTTTAACATTACATGGGCTAGTCCATCATCTAGCATTTCCAATTCCACGCTCGCGATTGTTATCTTTCCGCGAACGATCTTAACATCAAATGTCTCAGTTTCCCCTTCTCGAAGGATTGTTAATAGAACCTCCGAGCCGGCTGGACCAAGAACTTTTTGGCGGACGATCTCGGGATTAATCCCTGTCATATCATTACCATCGATCTTGATAATCATGTCCCCGGGACGTAAGCCTGCTGATTCCGCCGGTGAATCTTTAATTGGACTGATGATGGTTAAGAAATCGCCGCTCGTGTCAACGTAAGCGCCTATGCCCTCATAAGCCCCGGAAAGTGATTCATTGGCTTGAGCGTATTCTTCAGGATCCATATAGGATGTGTGTTCATCGCCTAGCGCTTCGAGCATCCCCTTGATGGCTCCGCGCATCAGTGCGGTATCATCGACGGGTTGATCCACGTAATCCTTATGAACCAACTCCCAGGCTTCCCAAAACGGTTTGAACAATTGGTTAAGGTCTTGCGGTGTCGCTTCCGTCGAACCAGCCGGGATATCGATTGTGAGATTACGCAGGTCGGTATTATTGATGAGCGCTGAGAGAGAACTATATTGGGCAAAATGTCCAACCACAACTCCACCGGCAAACGTCGTAAGCAACAATGTGCCGGAAAGCAAAATAATCGCAGTAATTTGTAAGAATCTTTTCAAAAATACCTCCTATATTTCTTGTTCATAGTAGCATAAAATTTTTCAACAATTGAGTGGAGAATATAGAAAATTTATTTGAATCGTATAAGAGCAAACGGGTGGAAAACTATTTTCGAAGATTCTTTACCTTCTCATTGAGTTCTTCAAAACTCTGGTCTTCTTTTTTCCATGGGTTAGCGCCTTTGCTCATGTTTTTAAACATGTCAAATTTAGCGTTTCTGGATCCTTTGACCATTCCAATCATTAATAAGTTGGAACCACCAATGATTACAATGACTAAAACGATTACGATCCAGATATTATCACTCAAAGCCATTCGCTCCCAGTAATGCCGGTAATTCCCGCCAGTTTTGCATTCGAATACATTCAGAGATGTCAGCATTTTTTTCGCCAAAAAGGATCGAATACATACCAAATTCAGCCGCGGATTTCACATTCTGGACGAGATCATCCACAAAAACACAGGTTTTGGGGTTATTTACTTGTGCTATCCGCATCGCAATTTCAAACGCTTCTTTATTAGGTTTACAGCTCGGCGCCAAGTCGTGGATATCAATCACCCCGTTAAAACAATCTTGAATCCCCAAAGCCTCTAAAACCCTTTTCGCGTGCCCGGCATCGGCATTGGTAAGAATAAATTTTTTCACCGGAAACGAGTTCAGAATGTTCCTCAATTCAGGGTCGGGTTTTAGATATTTACTCAAGTCAATGTCATGAACAACCCTAAAATATTCCTCGGCAATCTGTGGATAGTTGGCAACGAGCCCTCGATAAGTCGCTCCGTATTGGTGCATATAGCCAGCGGTTAATTCTTTCGCGCGCTCGGTGGTTACCCCGAGTTGGTCCGCCACAAATTGAAATATCCGTGATCGAATCTCATTCCACAACCCGGTATCATTTGGATATAAGGTATCGTCTGCGTCAATAAAAAAAGCTTCAATTTTCATGACTCAAATTATATCAGCCTCCCAATTTGAAATGGGGCTTTGGTTTATAATTTTTAATATGTCCATTCATCTTTTACCAACCGAGATTGCCTCACAAATAGCCGCCGGTGAGGTTGTAGAAAGACCAGCGTCCGTGATTAAAGAATGTATAGAGAACGCTATTGACGCGGGCGCGACGGTGATCAGTATTCGGGTTGCTGAATCGGGTAAATCGATGATGGAAGTTACCGATAATGGAAGTGGAATTTCATTCGAGGAATTACCACTTTCGGTTCAAAGACACGCTACGAGCAAGCTGGATGAGATTGACGATCTTTTTCACATCAGCTCTCTCGGCTTTCGCGGAGAAGCCTTAGCTTCAATTGGCTCTATTTCACGGTTAACCTTAATCTCACGCCGGCCAGACAAACAAAATGGTGGCAAGTTGGTGGTTGAAGGCGGGGAACTCCTCTCACACGCAGCCTTTGGCTGTCCTGTTGGCACTTCCATACGGGTTGAGAACCTGTTTTACAATGTTCCAGCCCGCTTAAAATTTTTAAAAACAGATGTTACCGAGCGAAGAATGATCGATGTGATCATCGCGAAATACGCGCTTGCCTATCCAACTATTCGATTTCAATTCACGGACGATCGCGGCCGGGAATTTATAACCAGCGGCAATGGGGATATGCGAGCTGTCTTAGCGTCTCTATTTGATGTCGAAACCGCAAAACAGATGTTGGAAGTGATTTCGGAGGAAAATGACTTGAGATTGCGAGGGTTTATCAGTCCAGCCCACATCTCACGCTCAAATCGAAGAGAAATCACTTTTTTTATCAATGGCCGCTGGGTCGCAGACACACCACTTTCCCAAGCGGTGATGCAGGCTTACAACACGTTCATGATGGTTGGTAGGTATCCGATCGTATGCATGGATCTTTGGTTAGAACCTTCGAACGTGGATGTGAACGTTCATCCAACCAAAGCGGAAGTCAGGTTTAAGGACCAAGATCGTGTATTCAGTTTTGTCCAACGATCGATCAAGCGAGCTCTCTTCGCCTATGCGCCTGTTCCTTCGTTCCCTTCAACCCAGCGATTTTGGGGAAAACCAGAGGGTGTTCCAAATTGGCTGGATAATCCCCAAAATAATCCGGAAAATAACCTTCTCGAATGGCAAATTACTCAGGAAAGGGATGTGGAAATTCAATCTCAGACTGATAATCGGTCAGAATCAACACCAGAATTTGAAACTGGAGAACATGAAGTACCCCTCATTCGACATTCCATGTTTCACTTGATCGGACAAGTTGGGGCTACATACATCATCGCTGAGGGTATTGATGGCATTTATTTGATTGATCAACACGCCGCGCATGAGAGGATATTATTTGAACAGCTCATGCGCCAATTTTCGATGCGCGATATTCCCTCCCAGGTATTGTTAACCCCATCCATCGTCGAGCTTTCCCTTTCAAATTTTGAGCTTGTCTCCAGTCAAATCAATTTTTTATCAAACCTTGGTTTCGAAATTCAGCCTTTTGGAAGCACAACATTCCAAATCAGAAGTATGCCTGCCATCTTTGCCAATAAGGACCCGGCACTTGTAATCAACAGCATCATCGAAGATTTTGAGGAGGACGAGACACCTCTCCAAGCCGATTTCGAATCAAGGATTGCTGGCAGAGTTTGCAAACGAATGGCAATCAAGGGTGGCCAGATCCTGAGCCGGGAGGAACAGCAGCTTCTCCTAGACCAGTTAGAGAATTGTGAAAACCCAAGAACCTGCCCGCATGGTCGTCCAACGATGATTCACCTATCTGTTGATCTTTTAGAAAAGCAATTTGGGCGCAGAGGCGCGATTTAGCGAAAGGGAGAACCACACATGAAATCACTTTGGCTCGAAAACAATCAACTCACGCTTCGAGACTATTCCATTAATTTGCCACCTGATGAAGCGCTGATTAAGGTAAGAATGTCCGGCATTTGCGCGACTGATGTTGAGCTCGTTAAAGGTTACTATCCTTTCACAGGTGTTTTAGGTCATGAATTCGTTGGTGAAGTAATCGAGCTTGGAGAACATATTAAAGACCAAACCCAGTGGCTGGGCAAACGAGTGGTCGGGGAGATTAATGTCCGCTGTGGTGTTTGCCGATACTGCCGAAGAGGTTTGATTAATCACTGTGAAAATCGATCAGTTCTCGGAATCTCCAACCGAAATGGAGTTCACGCTGAATTTACAACCCTTCCTTTGCGGAACCTTGTCCTAGTACCAGATTCGTTACCGGATAAATTGGCGGTTTTTACCGAGCCAGTTGCGGCCGCATGTGAGATTTTAGAAAAAGCGCATATAAAACCTTCTGAAAAGGTACTAGTGGTTGGTGCTGGGAAATTTGGATTGCTGATCGCCCAGGTTCTCCGCTTAATTGGAAGTGATCTGGCAGTTGTTGCCAAACATCAATCACAATTTGATATTCTTGAAAAACTCAATCTCCCGGCTATCCGCGCCGAAGAAATTTCCAAGGGTGATTATGACGCCGTAGTTGAAGTAACTGCTTCACCAGCCGGGTTCGAACTGGCCAGATTCGCCTTGCGACCAGAAGGTAAATTAATCCTCAAGAGCACCTATAAAGGCAATATGGAATTGAATATGTCAAGTGTGGTTGTGGATGAGCTGCAAATTATTGGGACACGCTGCGGACCTTTTCCACCCGCCTTGCGTCTTCTGGACATGCGGGTTGTGGACCCAATGCCTCTCATCGAAGAGGTCTTTCCACTGGCGGATGGATTGGAAGCATTTAACAAAGCGATTCAGCCGGGAATATTGAAGGTTTTGCTTAAACCCTGATCCGCGGTCATCCGCAATGGAAAAATGCATCGAATGAAGGTGCCTTGATCCAGCAGACTGTTGACCTCAATTTTTCCTCCATGTGCTTTCACAATCTCACTGCAAATTGAGAGACCTAAACCTGAGCCGGTTACTTCTCTCTCAACACTTCTTCCTCGATAGAATCGCTGAAAAATTCGCGGTATCGCTTCACTTGGGATTCCCACTCCATTATCCTCGACCTCGATCCACCAGGCAGTTTCATCCTGTCCAAAGCGGACGGTTACCCATCCATTCTCGCGGTTGTATTTGATAGCGTTGCTGATCAAATTAATCAATACCTGGGTGATTTTATCTCGGTCAACCGACACCAAGGACCTTGTAGAGGGAATTACCTTTTGAAGTTTTACCCCTCGATCATCCGCTGTTAATTGAAGTGCTTGGAAAGCGGTATCGATGATCTGCTCAATGTCGACTCTGCTCATTTGATATCTAGCTCGCCCAGAACGTAATCGAGCCAATTCCAAGAATGATGTTGCCAGATCATTGAGCCGCTTTATTTCATTGTTGATGTTTACAAGAATGGTTTTTACTTTCTCCTCAGGCATGTCCGGTCTGGAAATCAGATAAGTTGCCGTCCCAATTGAGGTCAGGGGCGTACGTATCTCATGGACAAACTCAGCCATCAAGTCAGACTGGTGAAAAAGTCTCGAATTGATGATCGCGATGGTCGATTGGACCGCTAAAACTTCCAGTAACTCTACATCAGTCTCAGAATAAGGACCTGAAACGCGATCCACGGCCACAAACACACCAATTAATTCCCTTTTTGATAACAAAGGCACAACAACCAAATTTCTTACTTTTCCAAGGTCCGCGGGTTTAATCCCAAACTTTTCGGAGTCATTGATTAAATCATTGATCATAATTGTCGTTTTATTGGCAATCACTTTGGCAGATACCAGGTTTAATAAAATGGAAAAATCAATGCCTGGGTCATCCTGATTTTTTCGAACATGGTAATAAAACTGTTCTTCCGATGGATCGTACAACGCAATCGAAGCCGCGGTTGAACCGGAGATTTCCTTCGCCGCAGAGACAACCCGATTAAGTAAGGTATCCATATCCAAGGTCGAAGCAAGATCCCGCAGGATTGCGATTAGTTTTTTGTATCTATCTAATTCGGATTCTGGCAAAATCGACTCCTTATTTGATCTGGATCATAATTGCCTAATTCATTATATCGAATTGGTGGCTTTGATTATCCAAAACCGGATAAATGGAATTGTGGTAAAATCGCAAATCATGCTCCCGTAGCTCAGTGGATAGAGCACCGGCCTCCGGAGCCGGTTGCGGCGGTTCGATCCCGCCCGGGAGTACTGTTTATTTCTTAATCGGCAAAAATACCTTAAACTCGCTTCCAGGCATCTTAATTTCATCATAACCAGGACTTTCAGCCCAAACCCAACCGCCATGGGCTTGAGCAATCGCTCTGGAAAGTGCCAAACCCAAGCCCAATCCAGAGCCCTTAAATTTTGTCTTTCCTGAGGAGTGGGTGTTGATCCGGTCCTTTCGGTAATAAAATCGGGTAAAGATTGTCTCAAGTTGGTCATGCTCAATTCCGACTCCCGAATCCTTGATTGTGATCAAGAGCCCATTTTCTTCTCGGTCTTGTTTCAATGCCATTTGCCATTTTTGAACCCGAATCGTGATCTCACCATGGTCTGGTGTGAACTTGATTGCGTTCTGAATCAGATTTAAAAGGAGTTTCCATATTGATTGATTGTCAACCATGGCTTTTTCTTCGGTGAGAACCTCAACGGTAACTTTTAAATCCCTTTCTTGAATCGGGGTTGAAAATTTCTTTACCAGCTCTTTGCAAAGCCTTCCAATGGATATGCTCTCCTGGTTCAGAACTGGCGATACAGTATCGAACTTTGCCAATTCAAAGAGTGAATCAAGAATTTCTTCCTGTTTTAATACTCCCTTGTAAACCCCATCCAATATTTTTTTCTGTGATACCGAAAAATCGCCATCTTCGAGGAGGATTTCTACATAACCTCGAGTTACAGTGAGCGGTGTGCGTAACTCGTGGCTGGCGACACTGATAAAATCCGATTTTATTTGCTCAAGGTTGTTGAGCTCTTTAACGATCGTTTCGATGCGGTCATGACAAGCTTCCACTTCAGCGGACTTTTCCTGTTGCATCACCTGAAACGCATTGGAAATTAGTTTTTCTGCTAGTATCTGTCCAACAATGGATACCTCATTATTTAATTCATTCGTCTCAGAAGTTGGCAGCACACAAAGTAACCCAATCAGTTGGTGTGAGTATGATAACGGAATCAAAATCCAGGCTGATGAATTTTCTCCCAAGAGATCTGCGGAATCATTCAAATAAACCTTGGCAGCCTGCGGGGTTTGTAAAGATGGGATTTTTGTTTTATGAAGTTTATCTCGATCGATCCAGATTGGGGTATGTTCGCCAGTGGTTGCCAACGGAGCAAGCGGGCCATTTTTGATAAGAATTAATTTTGAGTTTAAGATTCCATAATGTTTGCTTAAACCAGACTCAATGAAAGCTAAAAGCTCACCAAAGGAAGTAAAACTCCGCAGTTCACTAATCAAATTTACCAGTGAATTTAACTCCGCCTTCAATACTTCGGTCATAAAATCTCCACATCTGATGTCAATACAAGTATAAACCTACCTCCAATCCTGTCATTCAAAATTCTCATTGCGGTTTCATTTCAACTCCCTCCATTTAGCCGCAGTTTCTTTAATAGTTTTCAGACTATAATTTTCTCAGATTTGATCATTCGCCCAGGCAGCGACAAATCACATCGGAGGTCAATGATGATCAACTATCCGCCATTTGAATTTCATATTTCGAGAAAAACCCGCGACAAGTACAATTTCGACCGGATGTTTTTTTCATCGGATGGCAAAATGATTTTGGCCGATTATTCTAACGTTCGAAAATTTGTCGAAATTGTCGCTCAGGTTGATGGAATAATCCTGCCAGCTTCCGAAGTCTATGCCCTTGGATTAATCGACGAATCCTTACACTTGATGATCAGAAAATATGCCGAGAAAAACCCCGATGTAATAAATCGAACCTTGGCCAGGCTTGAAGTTAATAACGTCACGACTCTCGAAAATGTACTGTCTTCCTTTCTTTGGGAATTCCCTCCACTGGTGGTTTACGAAAGATCTTTAACAGAGCATGAATATATCCAAGCTAAGACCGCTGGATTAAGCAATAAAGAGATTCTTTTTGAGGAGATGCTGGTTCTACGTATTACTAACCTCAACCCAGCCATAAAGCCTTACCGGGAATTCTTTGATGAAACAGGTTTAAAGCAAACCGGTTATCCGCAATTAATGGAGCAAGCTTTTACACTTCTAAATCAAAGTGAAGGCTGGGGCAGTATTGGTGAAAAAGGTATTTCCCTAATCAGCTTGCTGCGCTCACCCGCACTCGCTTCTCCCAACTCGTTGTCAGGGCAACTCGATTACATTCTCGAAAATTGGGGAGTTATCCTCGGCCTTGATTTCACCCAATCACTTTTAAGAGGTATGGACCATCTCAAGGAAAACCAAATTCGCATGAATTCTGATGGCGGATTTTCTGGAAGCGCGCCTGTCATTCAATTTACGGCTTCGAATGAGGAGGAAGACGAAAGATTCAGCCAAGACAAAGACTGGATGCCTAATTTAATCCTTTTGGCTAAAAATTCCTATGTCTGGTTGGACCAACTCTCCCGCTTGTATGAAAGGGACATTCGAACACTGGATGCTATTCCTGAAGAGGAATTGCAGCATCTCGCCGAGGCTGGAATCACTGGACTTTGGTTGATCGGGCTTTGGGAAAGGAGCAGCGCTTCGCAGAAGATCAAACAAATGATGGGTAATCCGGAAGCTGTTGCCTCTGCTTACTCGCTTAAGGATTATCAAATCGCTGAAGACCTCGGTGGTTGGCAAGCCTTGGAGAATTTGCGGACCCGGGCATGGCAAAAAGGGATTCGACTATCCGCCGATATGGTCCCCAATCACATGGGCATCGATTCTGATTGGGTAATCAATAACCCTGAATGGTTTATAAGCATACCAAATCCTCCCTATCCTAATTATTCATATCAGGGCGCTGATCTTTCCTCCGACCCAAGGATTGGTATCTTTTTAGAGGATCATTATTATGACCGTTCAGACGCCGCTGTAGTATTTAAGCGCCACGATCGTTGGACTGGCGATAGCAAGTATATTTACCATGGGAATGATGGAACTTCCATGCCATGGAATGACACCGCCCAGCTTGATTTTCTTAAAGCAGAGGTTCGTGAACAGGTAATCCAAACAATTTTACACGTCGCCAGAAATTTTCCCATCATTCGCTTCGATGCCGCCATGACTCTTGCCAAGAGGCACATTCAACGCCTTTGGTTTCCTGAGCCTGGCAGCGGCGGCGCGATTGCCTCAAGGTCTGAATTTGGCTTAACCAGGGAACAATTTGAAAGAGCCATCCCGGTTGAGTTTTGGCGTGAGGTAGTCGATCGGGTCGCGAGGGAGGCTCCTGATACCCTTCTTTTAGCGGAAGCGTTTTGGATGATGGAAGGTTATTTTGTGCGTACCCTTGGTATGCATCGGGTTTACAATTCTGCATTCATGCATATGATGCGGGATGAGGACAATACCAAATATCGGGCGGTTATAAAAAATACCATTGAATTTGATCCCGAAATCTTAAAACGTTACGTAAACTTCATGAACAACCCAGACGAAAAAACCGCGAGGGAACAATTTGGAAACGGAGACAAATATTTTGGCGTGGCAACGCTGATGGCTACCCTGCCAGGTTTGCCAATGATCGGTCACGGCCAAATTGAAGGGTTTTTGGAAAAATATGGCATGGAATATCGGCGTGCCTATTGGGATGAGGTCCCTGACTCTGGTTTTATCGAACACCATCAAAGGGTAATTTTCCCGCTTTTCAAAAAACGTTATCTTTTCGCGGGAGCCGATGAATTTGAATTATTTGATTTTTTCACCGACGAAGGCGTTAATGAAAATGTTTTTACTTACGCCAATGGCAAGGGAACTGAAAAAGGGCTGGTGGTTTACCACAACAAATATGCCCACACCAGCGGCTGGATTAAAATTTCCGCCGCCAAGTTGGACAAGGCAGACAACACGCTCAAGCAAAAGAGCCTATCGGATGTTCTCAACCTAAAATGGAATCCGGAAGAATTTCTGATATTCAGGGATGTAAATTCCGGTTTGGAATTCATTCGCCCTGTGAACGAGATTATTGAGAAGGGTTTATATTTTAAATTGCACGCCTACCAAACCCACGTATTTTTAGATTTCAGAGTTGTAATTGACCTTGACGGAAAGTGGAAGCGGGTAGCCGACTCACTCGCTGGATCAGGTTATTGGTCGTTGCAAGCCCGCTTCGATGAGATGTTTTCAGAAACCAATCAAGAAAATATCTCTTCGACAACGGGAAAAACCTCGGAATCTGATGATGATCCTGAGTCAAACCCAAGCTTACCCAATGACCTCATAGCTCCGCCTGACACAAATGCCAACCAAGCAGGGATCGGCCAAAATGCGGAAAACGATTAAAACGGGGGTTTTTGGAGGCACTTTCGATCCACCGCACAACGGGCATCTGGCGCTCGCCCATAGCGCATTGAATTCACTCGGTTTGGATGAGGTCGTATGGATGGTAACTCCTCTACCTCCTCATAAAGAGGATGAACGGATTACCGCTTTTCATCACCGCCTGGCGATGGTTTACTTATGTGTGATGGATTACCCGCAATTTATAGTAAGTGATTTGGAGTCACAACGTGATGGTCCCCATTACACTCTGGACACAATTCGCATCCTCAAGCAAATATCCCCTGAACGAGAACTTACCTTGCTCATTGGTGGGGATTCACTTTCCAATTTTCATTTATGGCATAAACCCAAGTCTATACTCAAAGAGATAAAACAGCTCGGCGTTTTCAGCCGACGGGAACAAGAACTCGAGTTAGGTGATTTTCTCAAAAACTTTCCAAGAATGGAAGAAAAAGTGAATTTCATTAAATCGGACCCAATCGACATCTCATCGACCGCAATTCGCCAAAGGATGTTGAGCGGATTCACAATCAAAGAACTCGTATCAGGCGAGGTCGCTGATTATATTCTTAGAAACAGGCTTTATCGATCGAAATAACTCATGTTGTAATCACAGCGGATACATATCCTACTACGGAGCTGGTTTCGCCGGTTACCTCTGCGGAAGTTGCATAACCAGTGATCTGGCATCTTTTTGCCCCAAGCATTTTCGTTAGTAACAAGGTCAATACCAATCCAGAAATTCCACAAGCTTCAGAGCCTTTATCGTTGACTGCCTTAATCAATTCCTCCACTGAAAAATCTGCCAGCGCCTTAACCAGATACCCATCCAGTTTATTCGCTATTTCTACCGGATAAAAATGAGAGAGGTCGGTCGAACTGATCACAAGGGATTTTTTGCCATCGATCACCCCAACCATCGTTTTCGCCAGGTCCCTCGTTAAATCTCCAGACAAATCTCTTAGCATCAACGGAATTAAGGAAAAATCATGTGAAAAGATTTTCTGCAAAAACGGGAGTTGAATTTCGATCGCGTGTTCCTTTTCCGATTGAGAGATAAAGATTGGATCGTGACCGTTTCTGACGAGTTCATCGGAAATCTTATCGATCAATTCGTGGTTTACTGAGACCTTGCCAAGAGGTGTTTGATAGTATCCATAGGCAGTGGCGGAACAGGCATGCGGAGTGTATGCGTGATGCGGGGAAAAAATGACGACTAGCTCCGGCTTGAAATTCTCAATCGCCTTAAATGCCTTTGCAGCTGTCTGCCCCGAGTAGAGATGTCCGGCATGAGGCACAATTAATCCAATTGGACTCCCGCTGAGTTTAATTTCACTCGAGGTCGCAAGAAATCCATTAATGGATTGAGCCAATCGGGATGGGTCCCCCGGATACCAACTGCCAGCGATTGGAGAAGGACGAGCATCATGGATCATTTTTTTCATGGGTTTTACTCCCAATGCCGGTCAATACATATGTGGTTGATTGGAAAGCCAAAGCTGGAAGGTTATTCCGATTAAACCAGGCAACAGACTTGGCATCGTCTTTCGCTTCTTCTTCTCCGCCGATGATTTGAGCGTTAAAAAACATTACAAAATCAGCCCCATTGGGGTGATCCTGACCGTAGTAAATGTCACGCAGTGATGAAACTTTGATAACCAATCCAGTTTCCTCAAAACATTCACGTTCTGCTGCCCGGCGGGGATCTTCACCTCGATCCATGAAACCTGCGGGTAATGTCCAAAGATCCTGGAATGGAGGATTTCTTCGTTGAACCAATAAAATCCCTTGATTGGTCTCGACAAATGCCGCGACCGCGACCTTGGGATCCGCAAACCTTGTCCAGCCGCATAAATCACAGCCTTGTCTCGATTTTCCATATCGAATCCCTGCCGTTAGTCCGCTTCCGCAAACCGGGCAAATTGTCCACTCAACGGAATTTTTCATTTTCGATCATTATTCCATTTCGCCCGCCAGGCGTCCTCGTAATGTTCCCGCATTTTTTTAGTAAAGGCAAGCAGAAGAAAAACAAACAACAAACTTATCCATACCAACCAATCTAAAGGTTGGATACCTGGATCCAGAATTTCAGGTTCATCAGGTATTGGTTGATCCATGGTCATGGTCTCTGCCTGTGGAGCCGCTTTCATCGCGACATCCGCCGGTGGTTCTTCCATAATCTCAAGCTCAGATTCGGCCGCTCCCTCCGCGGGGGCGGAACCAGAGGTCAAAGGTTCTGGTGTTGGGGGTAAATCGACTGGTTCAGCTGCTCTCGCGGGAGCCATGGCAACTGACGGTTCGGCGGATTCAAGGGATTCCTCAGACGACATCATCGCAGCGTCAAAATTTGTAAAAGGGCTATACGGAATACCATTGATTCTCAGCCCGAGACTGAAAACAAACACCAAACTAAAAAAAGCAGTCGCCGCGTTCATCCAAATCGAAAACCGAGGTCTGGGCGGCTTTACTCCAACCATATCTGGGGTCAATCGGAATGATCTGGGTGGTTCAAGCATGGGTAATGAACGGAGAGCTTTGCGGATCAACTTATATTTAAGAAATTCCGTTTCAAAATCCGAGTCTAAATTTCCGGTTTTGATTTCATCGCCCTCAGAATCAAGATCAATCCCATTTGTGATCCAATCGTGAAGATTTTGCTCATCTCTTGGAGGGAGTTTTTTCATTATGCCTCCCCTTTATGACGATCGGTGGTCATGAAATGTTCCAGAGATCGATCAACACAATCCCGAACCTGATTTCTAGCACGTACCAACCGGCTCTTGATCGTTCCAAGCGGTTTTTTCACGACCTCAGTCACCTCAACGTAACCCATCTCGAAGACATCGATCAGAACAATTACAACCCGTTGATCCATACCAAGTTTTTCGATACACCGGCGTAAAACAGAAGACAAGTTCGACTGGTCCATAATCTGCTCAATATCAGCCTTAGGATCGATCATCCAATCCATATTCCTGTTTTCTTCGCCATCCACTGATTCCGGCTCTAAAGGCACTTCCACTGAATGTTGGCGGCTTCGAATTAAATCGATGGAACGATTGGTCGCGATTCTCAATAACCAACTTTTAAAGGAATCTCCCCGATATTGCCCAATTTTCTGAAAAGCCGTGATGAAAGTTTCCTGGGTTAAGTCTTCGGCATCTTGGCGATTGGAGAGAACCCGAAAGCAAACATTGTAAACCAGGCGTTCATAGGTAGAAACCAATTCATTAAAAGCGAAAAGGTCTCCAGATTGGGCGAGGTGAATTAATTCTTTTTCGTTCATGCTTCAATTATATCTTTGTCCAAGTTAATTGGACATTGTACGTTATAATTATTATCTCCAACGGAATTGCTCAGCGGACGCGATTTGTGATTTGCCTTGACAGAATCAGTTTAAGCTTATAAAATATCTGTCGCTTAACCAATGGAATATCAAACGCCGAGATAGCTCAGTTGGTAGAGCATGCGACTGAAAATCGCAGTGTCGTCAGTTCGATTCTGTCTCTCGGCACAACGCGGGCGTAGTACAGTGGTAGTACGACTCCTTGCCAAGGAGTAGGTCGTGGGTTCGAATCCCATCGCCCGCTCAATAATAGGCTGGCTGATTGGTTCCGTGTGATCAAGATGCCAGCCGTATTGTTAAAATGGCGACGTGGCCAAGTGGCTAAGGCGAGGGTCTGCAAAACCCTTATTCATGGGTTCAAATCCCATCGTCGCCTCAAATAAAAACAAAGGACGCGGTTAAACCGCGTCCTTTTTAATTTATGCTAAGCCAAAGAATTTACATCTTAAATCAGACATTTCACGAATTTTCGCTTGCCAACCTGCAATACTCCACTCCTGGGCAGGATTGTGTCTGGTTTTGTAACCACCGATCCATCAAATTTAACTCCATTTTGTTCGATCAATCTCCGACCATCTGAACGAGAACCTACAAGGTTAGCCGCCACCATGATATCCAAGACCGATTGTCCCTCACTTACCTTAAGTTCATCCATCTCAGAAGGAATAAACCCTTGTTGGAACAAAGCCACAAAAGCGTTTTCGGCTGCTTTGGCTTGTTCTTCCGAATAATAAGTTGAAGTGACTTCAAAGGCTAATTTCATTTTCGCATCCCGCGGATGAATACTGCCATCTTTTAATGCCTTCTCAAATTCCAATATTTGCGGTGGATACCAGCGGGTAACCAGCTTCGCGTATTGTGACATAGCCTCATCCGGAATCGACATCACCTTCCCGTACATATCCTCTGGGGTGGAGTTGAGTGGAATATGATTCCCGAGTGATTTGCTCATCTTCACTACACCGTCCGTCCCTGGCAGAATCGCCATGATGATGCCAATATTCGGTTTTTCATCCAACGAAGCCATGACTTTTCGTCCCGCGGTAAGGATGTTAAATAATTGATCCGTTCCGCCTACTTGTACGTCTGTATGGAGAGCATAGGCGTCATAACCTTGCATAATCGCGTAGAAAAATTCGTGCAGGTAAACCGGATCATCGGAATCCCAACGTTTTCGAAAAGCCTCGCGGGTCAAGAACTGCTGAATTGTAAAATTTGAGCCCAGTTGGATTAAATCAGCAAAGGTAAGACTCTTCAGCCACTCGTGGTTATAACGGACGATTGTTTTGCTACGATCAAGGATCCGGAAGGCTTGCTCCGCATACGATGCTGCATTTTCCATCGTCTGTTCCTGGGTCAGCAGCGGACGGAGCTTATCTTTGTCTGAAGGATCCCCAATTAATGAGGTATAAGTGCCAATTAGGAAAACAACTTCATGACCGAGGTCCTGAAATTGACGTAATTTACGCATGGTGACTGTATGACCAATATGTAGATCAGCGGTTCGTGGATCATATCCGCAATACACCTTCAACGGACGGCCGGATTTCTCCGCTTCGATCAAGCGCTCCTTGAGCTCTCGCTCCATATTTTTATGTAAGTTCAAATCCCCGTACTCGGTGCCTTGCATTAAGATCGCGACCTGCTCTTCAATTTTCATCATCATCCATACCTGCCTTCCAAATAAAAACGCCAGCAGTGGAGCTGGCGCATTAAAATCTCCACTCGTTTGGGTTCTTTAGCAATAAACGTTACCAGAAATCATGTTGACCATAATAAAAAATTATACCTTAATTCATCTTCATTCTGGAATATAAGATGCCTTTATTATGATCTTTGGTTTCATTCAACCCTGCCAATTTAAGAATCTGATCCCTTATTTCAACCCCTTCACTAAAGCCAACTTTCGACTTTACCTCACCCTGAAACTTCATCTCACTGGGCAGGATAAATGAGAAATGACCTGTTTGGCTTAAAACTTGAACCATCATACCAACCCGGCCTTTGCCCTCCCAAACATGCTCTATCTCATGCCATTTCATGGTTACATTACGAAGGCCATTTGCGAAGTGAACGCCTTCCTCATCGAGCTCAAGCAGGGTCTTTCGATCTACCCAATTACCAAGCGAAATCACCGCCCCAGAAAAAATGAACATGGCCAATAAAAACCATGCCCAAGCCGGTATTTCTTGGTTCCTTCCAAGTACAATTACCGCGAACAAGGTTGCCAAAGCCAAACCCCAGGCAATATACTCGGAATTTCTTGAGCTCATCTCTGGCCGATACACTTTACGAGTGGTCATATTCAAACTTCCTTTCCATAAACTTCTATGAGAGCCTGTTTAGAAGTTGGATACTTGAATTCAAATCCTTCCTGCAGCAACCGCGCGGGAACGGCAAACTGTCCATGCAGCAATAAATCACTCATCTCACCCAAAATCATTTTTAAGGCGATTTTGGGTACAGGCAACCAGACTGGGCGCCCTAAAACCGCTCCCAGAGTCTTCATGAATTCATCGTTGCGGATTGGGTTTGGAGCGCAGAAATTATACACGCCACTGGAGGTTGGATGCTCAATCAGGTGGATATAGGCATTGACAATATCATCAATGTGAATCCACGAAACTCCCTGTTTTCCATCTCCTAACTTCCCGCCGACCATTAGTTTGACCGGCAGTGCCATCAATGGAAGGGCGCCTTCACTCTCCGCCAAAACCAAACCAGTTCTGGCAATGCATACCCGTCCCAGTTGGGTGGAAGTTAATGGCCCAGCGGCTGATTCCCAAAGCCCGGAAACCTCCGCCAGAAAATCACTCCCCTTCACACCTGTTTCATCAATGTTCTGAAGATAAGAATCTCCATAAAAGCCAATACCCGATGCCTGGATATAGACACCTTTGAATTTTTGTTCGGCTAAATACGAAGTTATTGAACGGCTTACATCCTGTCGGCTTTGCAATATTCGGCGTTTATGTTCAGCGGACCAAGGCCATTTACCGATCGTTTCTCCAGCCAGATTGATTACAGCATCGAATTCCCGATTTCCCAAGACACTGGCAAGGTCCGTTCCGTTCCAGCGCAAGACTTCATAATTCGCTGAGGCAGGCTGCGGTTTACCTCGAGACAAAATCGCTACCGTTTGTTTTTTAGCGAGCAACGCTTTGGTAAGGTTTCTTCCAATAAATCCTGATCCACCAATGATCAAAATATTCATATTTCTTCCTTCCGTTGTATAAATTTTATCACCCTGAGCCAAAGTTGTGGGTCCGTTTGATATAATCAGCGCATGCGACTTAAGGCAGATCTTTCTTTATTAATGGTTTCCATCGTTTGGGGAATCGCTTTTTTATCTCAGTATTACGCGGCTACATTCTCATCCATATATCTTTTCAATGGTTTCGGATTTCTGATTGCTTCTATCCTTCTGTTTCTCTTTAAACCTAACAAAGAACCGATTCCCACCCAGCAGTGGATTTGGATGGCAGTCGCGGGATTTGTTCTGTTTATCGCCAGCGCGCTCCAACAGATAGGCATTTTTACAACTGACCTTGCCAACGCGGGATTTTTAACCAGCCTCTACACAGTATTTACACCTTTTGTTCTTTTAGTTTTCTTCAAAGAAAAACCGGCGCTTTTGGATGTAATCGCGGTATTTGTAGCCGTGCTTGGTGCCTTCCTTCTCTCAACTGGAGGGAAAATGACTCTCCACGTCGGTGATATTTATGAAACCATCGGAGCGATCTTTTGGGCATTGCATATTGTTATCCTTGGAAAATTTGCCTCCAGATATAACGCCTTTACCTTTTCAGCGGGCCAATTTTTGTTTGGGGCAGTGTTAAATCTTGTTGTAGGTTTTTTGATCGAAGATCCAGGTGTCCTCCTTGAGCCATTATTCCTTGGATCCTTAGCCTTCCGTTCAATTTTTAGTATCTCAATTGGTTACACATTTCAGGTATGGGGTCAACAACACACTCCTCCCACAGATGCCGCCTTAATCCTTTCCCTTGAAGCCGTCTTTGCCTCCATCACTGGATGGGTAGTACTTAGTCAAATCTTGAGCCCGTTACAGATCATTGGTTGTCTCGTAATATTTGGGGCAGTTCTGCTTAGCCAGCTTAAGCTTATCATTCCAAAATTAAATCCGAGCTCAAATTCCTAATTCAAAATTGTTGACTTGTCTAGCCCCTTCTGATAAACTATAATTTGTCAGACAAATTATAGTTTTCAGGTGAATCATGTCAACACTGCTCATCAAGAATTGTTATCTTGTAACAATGAACGACGCTCGGACGGAAATCCCAGACGGCGGTTTATTTATTCGAGATGGATTCATTGAAAAAGTTGGCAAAACTGAAGACCTTCCTGCCACCGCGGATGAGGTATATGATTTTTCCGGGCATGTGGTCATGCCCGGTTTGGTGAATACCCATCATCATTTTTACCAAACACTCACCCGGGTAATCCCTCCCGCCCAGGATGCCAACCTCTTTCACTGGCTTAAGACGCTTTATCCAATTTGGGCAAATTTAAACCCTGAAGATATTTACACAAGCACCCAAACCGCCCTGGCAGAATTGGCGTTTTCCGGTTGTACTACTTCCTCTGACCATCTCTATTTATTCCCAAATGGCTCAAAACTGGACGATGAAATTCTTGCGGGCCGGGAAATTGGTTTACGCCTGCACGCGGCACGGGGTTCAATGTCTCTTGGGGAATCCCAAGGTGGATTGCCGCCTGATTCGGTTACCGATACAGAGGAAACCATTCTCAAAGATTCAGAACGGGTGATCCAGAAATATCATGATCCGAACCCTGGATCGATGACTCAGGTTGTTCTGGCACCTTGTTCTCCTTTCAGCGTAACCACCGAGCTCATGAAAAGTTCCGCTGAACTTGCCAGAAAATATAAGGTGCATCTTCATACCCACCTAGCCGAAACCGAAGACGAAGAACAATTCTGCCTGGAAAAGTTTGGCTATCGTCCCGCAGAATATATGCAAGCGGTGGATTGGATTGGCAATGATGTTTGGTACGCCCACTCCATTTATATCAATTCGGCGGAAATCGACTTGTTCGCAAAACATCAATGCGGTGTGGCGCATTGTCCAACTTCCAATATGCGTTTAGCTTCAGGAATCGCTCCGATCAAACAATATATGGAAGCCGGTGTGAATGTTGCCTTGGGAGTAGATGGAGCGGCTTCAAATGATGGATCCCACCTATTGGGTGAGGTTCGCCAGGCAATGTTGATGGCGCGCCTTAAAGAAGGCATCACCGGTTTCTCTCTCTCCAACGATCCGAACAGAAAATTAATGACTGCCCGCCAGGCTCTTTGGCTTGGTACTCGCGGTGGTGCGGCGGTACTTGGCCGCCATGACATCGGTTCGCTTGAAACTGGAAAATGCGCTGATTTCTTTGCGGTCAATTTGAACTCTTTGGACCTCGCCGGCGGTGCTGTACATGATCCAGTCTCGGCCATTGTCTTCGGACAACCTAGAAATGTAGATCATACCGTAGTGAATGGAAGATTCGTAGTCAAATATGGGATTCTGCAAACCATCGATCTCGAAAAGTTGATTGAAAAACATAATAAAGCCGCGTTGCGCCTGACCCATTAATTGGCAAAGCGAGAAAGCAAACAAAAATGGCAAATATTTCTTTCATTGAACTGCAAAACAAATTGGGCGAGTACATCGCAAATTTGCCTCATAACAGCCGGCTCCCATCTGAGCCTGAGTTAGCTAAAAGTTTTGGCGTTAGCCGGGCAACCTTAAGGGAAGCCATGCGAATGTTTGAGACTCAAGGACTTATTCGAAGACGCCAAGGTTCAGGGACATTTGTAGTTGGCAACTCAATCCTCTTCGATAGCGGTTTGGAAGTCCTTGAATCGATGTTAACGCTTGCCCGACGCACAGGACATAATATCGGACCAGGACCAGTCAAAATCGCTGAAATCGCCTGCGATGAGGAGATCGCCGCCAAGTTGGAATGTCCAGTCGGCTCTCCATTAATTCGAATCTCTCGGACAATGAGCGCTGAGGATCGTCCAGTAGCCTACCTGGTTGATATCCTGCCTGCGACCGTTCTTACCCCGGAAGAGATTGATAAGAAGTTCGATGGTTCAGTTCTTGACTTTTTAATCCACCGGGGCGATGCGTTAACCATCTCCTATACTCGGATAACTGCCGAAAATGCGGATTCGCGGATCGCTCGTAAATTGGAAATTCAGCGAGGCGATGTGGTACTAAAATTTGAAGCCAGATTGTTCACCCAATCGGGCAAAGTTGTTGATTTTACTTATAGTTATTTCCTGCCAGGTTACTTTGATTTTCACATAGTTCGCCGGGTAGAAAAGCATATTGAAAAAAAATAAACATAATTTTTTGGAGGAAATGTGAGCGTTTCAGAATTACAAAAAAAGGTTGAGGAAAACCGCGAGAACATCGTCAAGTTCATGCGGGAAATCTGCGCGATTCCTTCCATGGAATCTCAGATTGGACCTGTTGGAGAGCGGATTGCTGAAGAAATGCGCAAATTAGGCTTCGATGAAGTTCGATTTGACAAAATGGGCAATATTCTTGGAAGAATCGGCAATGGACCTCGTACCATCGTTTATGATTCCCATATTGATACTGTCGGTGTCGGTGATCCTTCCGAGTGGGAATGGGATCCTTTCGTCGGCAAAGTGGAAGATGATGTCCTTTATGCCCGCGGGGCTTGCGATGAGAAAGGGTCTACGCCTGGTATGGTGTATGGCTTGGCCTTTGCGCGCGATCTCGGCATGTTAAATGGTTGGACTGCCTGGTATTTTGGAAACATGGAAGAATGGTGCGATGGTATCGCCCCAAATACCTTTGTTGAGGTAGATCCTGGTGTGCGACCCGATTTTGTAGTGATTGGTGAACCGACCAAGATGAATGTTTATCGTGGCCACAAGGGTCGTTTGGAAATGAAAGTAACCGCAAAAGGTAAATCAGCCCACGCCGCGTCGAATCATTTGGGCGACAACGCGATTTACAAGTTGATTCCAGTCCTCGCGGGAATTCGAGATTTGGAACCCAAACTTGGCGATCATCCTTTCCTCGGCCATGGCAAAATCACCGTCAGTGACATGAAAGTACAGACCCCATCCATTAACGCCGTCCCCGATGAAGCGGTAATTTACATTGATCGCCGAATGACCTTTGGAGAAACCAAGGAAGAAGTTAAAAAACAGGTTGAAGACCTTATTCCAGCTGAGTTCAAAAGTTCAGTTAAAGTCGAGGAGTTGTTTTACGAAGAACCCTCTTATACCGGTTTTGTCTTTCCGGTTGACAAATACTTTCCTGCCTGGGCTTACGATGAAAGCCATCCTTTGGTCGAAGCCGGTCAAAAAGCCCGGGACGTGATTGGTTTACAACACACGCCCAGCGGAAAATGGGCTTTCTCAACCAACGGCATTTACTGGGCAGGGAAAGCTGGCATCCCTTCCATCGGTTTTGGCCCTGGAGATGAGGAAACTGCTCACACTGTCCGCGATTCTGTTAACCTTACCGATATGGTTAAAGCAACAGAATTCTACGCTGTACTGCCTTCTTTGATACCTTAATATTTTTTTCAGGAGTATTTAATATGCAAACAAATTTTAGAGGTCGTGACTTTATCGGGGATCTCGATTTTAGTAAGGAAGAAGTTGAAACTGTTCTGGAAGTTGCTTGGGATCTAAAGAAAAAACGAGCCCTTGGTGAATTAACCCCTTACCTGCGCGATAAGGCTCTCGCCATGCTCTTTTTCTTTTCCTCTACCCGCACCCGTGGTTCATTTGAGGCAGGCATGGCTCAACTTGGTGGACATGGCGCGTTTATCGATTCCAACACCACCCAGATCTCCCATGGTGATACCCCGGTTGAGATTGGACAAATCTTTGGCCGTTATTTCGATGGCATCGCCATCCGCCATTGTGATTTTGGGGATGGAAATAAATATCTCAACGAAGTCGCCAAAGCCTCTCGTGCTCCGGTTCTGAATATGCAATGTGATGTTTATCATCCATTCCAATGTTTGGCTGACTTGATGACAATTCAGGAGAAGAAGGGCAAAGACCTTCGAAAGAAGAAGATTGTCGTTTCATGGGCTTACGCGGCTTCCTACCTCAAACCAATTTCGGTGCCTCAATCTCTCATTCTCCAGATGCCCCGCTTTGGTATGGATGTAACTTTGGCATATCCCCCCGGATTCCAGCTCATGCCCGAGATCGTCGCCCAAGCGCAGGAACAAGCCCGCATCGCCGGAACCGAATTTGAAATTATTGACACCGCGGATGGCATGAAAGAAGCCTGCAAAGACGCGGATGTGATTTATGCCAAATCGTGGGGTCCTTTGCTGACCACCACCGACAAAGTTGAAGGTAAAAAATTACAGGATTCCTACAAAAATTGGATCATGGACGACGATAAGCTTTCAGTGGCAAAGTCGAATTGCATTTACATGCACCCACTACCCGCGGATCGCGACATCGAAGTAACCAGCAAAGTTTTGGATGGTCCCAACTCAGTGGTATTTGATGAAGCCGAAAACCGCTTACATGTTCAAAAAGCCGTCATGGCTCTTACCATGGGATAGGACTGAAAATGGCGCGCAATAAACTCGCAGTAATCGCGATCGGCGGCAACTCGCTCATTTTGGACGAGAAACACGTCAAAGTCGAAGACCAATACATGGCCGCCAAGGAAACCGCTCTTCACATCGCAGACCTGGTTGGCGACGGGTGGGAAGTAGCGATTGGACATGGAAATGGTCCACAGGTTGGCTTTATTTTGCGGAGAAGTGAAATTGCCGCCAAAGTGGAAGGTATGCATGAAGTACCCTTGGATGTCTGCGGAGCGGACAGTCAGGGCGCGATCGGCTATGCCTTACAACAAAATCTTCAAAATATTCTTTATCAGCGCAAACTTAACAAAAAAGTTGTGACTGTAATTACCCAAACCCTGGTTGACCGTCAGGATCCTGCCTTTCAAAACCCAACCAAACCCATCGGCGGATTTATGTCCAAGGAAGAAGCCGACAAAAGAGTTCGGGAACAAGCCTGGAATGTGGTTGAGGATGCTGGCAGAGGTTATCGCCGGGTTGTCGCCTCACCCTTGCCCACGGAAATCGTGGAACTCGAAACGGTTGAGACCCTGATTGACAAGGGAATCGTCACAATTACGGTTGGCGGCGGTGGGATTCCAGTCATTGATCCTGGTGATGGTAACTATGAAGGCATCGCGGCTGTGATCGATAAGGACTTTGCCTCGTCCCTCCTGGCCAGGGAGTTGATGGCTGATCTCTTTATAATCTCCACCGCGGTTGAAAAGGTTGCCATTAACTTTGGTAAACCAGAGCAAAAATGGTTGGACAAACTTACCCTCTCAGAAGCTAAAGCTTACCTTACTGAAGGTACTCATTTTGCCAAGGGGTCGATGGCTCCTAAAATTCAGGCGATCATCTGGTATCTTGAAGCCAATCCCAAAGGGAAGGCCCTCATTACCAACCCGGTTAACATTGGCCGTGCCATCAAAGGCGAAACCGGCACCTGGATCGTTCAGGATTAATTAATAAGTTAAAACAAAACGGGTGCTTGATAAAACAAGGCACCCGTTTTATTTTAATACTGGTTTCCCAACCCAAATGATTAATTACAAATCAAGTTAATTAACTTTTCATTTTTTTCTAGATCGATAATAAATTTTGGATCATTTATACTCTGACAAGTTGTTACCTCAAATCGTTTAATTTTTGCAACGGTTTGCTTATACAACTTTGTGGCCTCATCGGCATCGCCATAATTCAATAAGCCGCCGATGAATGGTAACCATTCTTCTTGGATAATAGGTGAAAGCTCCTGATTCTTGACCTGTTGATAATAATCGGCAATGGCTGCCCAATTTCCATCTTGATATGCTAAACTCGCTTTTTGAAAATAATAACACCAGCCATGGTTTGGTTCTTCACCAAAGATTTTTGTAGGTGGAAATTTTTGTGTTGAATGGGTATTAATATTGTCGCTATTCGTATATGGCATTAACTCTAAAATATCCGATGGGGTAGATTCTGGATAGAAAGGATCGGATGAATTCAACATATTTAAACAAGCATCTTTATTTGGCACCACACCTAACAATAATCGGGAATAATTCATGGTTAAGGGAATATCTCTTACTTGGGTTTGACGAATTTCGCTATTCGAAACATAAGTCAGTAAATCGTGGTGTGGAATTTCAGCTGAAATTGGTGGACTGTCATATTGCCCAGGTCGATAAATTAAATTCACTGGGCCGAATATCTCATAATTTTCTCTGAACCTATAACCATCCGGCATTCTTATGACCAGCAAGGTCTCATCAAGAAGATCAGGGGCTCGCCATGTTAACTGCCACCAAACACTCTTTTGTAACTCCCAGGCTTCTACCCATGCGACCCCATTCAAGTATTGAGTAGTAACGGAAATTACAAAAATGGATATGATTACTATTTGATGGTAATTTTTATTAACCATCGCAGCAAATCCTCCTACGACGAGAGCAACTCCCATCGTAGGGTGTAAACCATAACTTTTATAAGCATCATTTGGATCAAATTCCCTGTTCGCCAAAATTACAGGAAAAATCGCCGAGAGAATAATGATTAAGCCGGCCACAAGAATAATTTGTGGAGCTATTTCTGAAGTTAACTTATTGTGATGCTTGACCCACAAGAAGGAGATTAATCCCAAGCTAAATCCAAAGAGAAGTCCAATAAATAAGTCCGTATTATCAGCATTTTTTATCAGACTATAAGGCTCAACAAACCATGCAAAGAAGGTTATATCAAAAAAATCTCTTAAAGTTTGAAAAATTAATCGATATCCCATAGCTTGGATATTATTGAGGTAAGAATCCTCGAGTTTTCCAATATTAGTCGCGCTTCGGGAACTATCAAAGATGAAAAATCGCCAGTATAAGAAGAAAATTGTAACAAGAGGAATTAAAATCCAAGTTTTTAATGCTGAAATAACCCGTGAATAAATCGTGTCAACATTATCCTTAAATAGTGCAAAACCAATAAAAATTATCCGTGTAATCTCCAGTCCTATCATATATTCATAAATAAAGAGATACCCTAACGCAAAAACTGCCGCAAAAAACGTGGAGATAATTTTTTTCCATTTTTCTTTCGTTTGAACTGCTACCACCGAAAGATATATGGAGAGTATCGCAAATTCGTAACCGAGTAAATGGTTTTGCTTAGTATTGGCGTCCGGCTGTGATAAGAATCCCGGATAAACATAAAATACCGAAACCATCAAGAAGTTCAAGCCGGGTTGATCTGGGAAAATTCTTCGTAGGATGGCATAAAAGGTGAACCCACCTAATAAGCGTAAAAATAATGCATAGACATGCCACAAAATAATGTTGTCACCTATTAACCGATAGGTGTATGAATAGATGATACCCATAAATGGACGGTCTGTTGAAAAGAGCGAGATAATCGATGTGGATCCTCTTGCGGCACCACTCCAGAGTAAATACCAATCATCATGGTAAAAACCGAGCCGAGGAATGTTGATGCCGATGGTAAATAATTCAATAATAAAAAAAAGTAAAAACACCGAAAGATATTCATGCTGCCGAAAAAAATTTTTAATCATCGAAATCATCTTTTGCTCCATTAACTTATTCAATTATATCCTCATCAAACCAGCTATAATTAAAAATCTATGAAACAATCCCCCCGAGTGCTGCTGACTATCGATTACGAGCCATGGTTTGCTCTCTCCCGAAAATATGATCGCCTGAATGACCTTCAAATGAGAAGCGACTTGGATCACGGTTTTACCAAGGATGCCCTTTCACAAATTCTGGAGTTGTTTTCCGGGTATGCGATTAGTTTTTTTCTGGTCGGTGAGATCGCCGAATGGTATCCTCAGGTACCCGCGGCTATTACCGCGGCCGGCCATGAATTGGGATTTCATTGTCAGCTCCACCGCTCACTCACCAATCCTGACGAGTTGGAACTCGATTTGGTAAGATCCCGATCCTGGCGCCAGCAATACCGTGTGACTGGCTATCGGGCTCCCATGGTCGGACTGGGCGAATCTGGTTACCCTCTGTTGGCTAAGGAAGGTTTCTCCTATAGCTCTTCCATCTATGCCCCAACCGGCAGCCTTCAAAGAAAAAGCGGTATTCTGGAAATTCCCGTAAGCACCTTCTCCCTCCAATCTCGCAGGGCAATTTATAACGCGCCACGTCCATTCAATATTCGACTGCTCTTAGATGGGGAAATACCTTTCGGCTCGAGTTTTATGTCTGGCTTAACGCCCGGATGGGTCCTTAAGCGAGTTGAATCCGAGCTGAAAGCTGGGTTAAGTCCGGTGTTGATTCTTCACCCTTACGAATTAATCAAACCAGAGCGCTTTCTTAAAAACCTTCTTCCTGATCTGGTGACTTCCCCTCAATTGCTCCCATTCACCCGAAATAAATTAGCGTTCTTGACTGAATTATTAAAAAATTTCCCCGTTGGAAGGATGGATCAATTTTTTAAGGAGAGCATGTGAGCGAGCTCAGTTCCGAAAATTGTTCAACCCAAACTGACAAATTTCCACCATCCCCTTATTCCGCTGAGCCGGGTTATACCGCTCTTTCGGATTGGGCAAACTTGGTAAAAAAAATATATGGGTATCAGAGCTACCCAATCAGCGTTGAAAACGAAAACCAAATTACTGCCTTCGCGATACTAACCCATATTAAACATCCCATTTTTGGTTCATATCTTACCAGCGCTCCATACTCATCCTATGGTGGAGTGTGGTTTAAGGATTTACAATCCGCGAAGTTGCTTTCTATTGAGATTGAAAAATTAACAAAAACATTAAGGGCTAATTACACAATGGTTCGTTTCAGGGGAGACATTTCTCCAGTTTGGGATGGCTGGGCCGCTTCAACTATTTACCAAACATATCGGATCGAACTGGATAACCATTTAGGTTTGGAACAATACTCTCCCAACCACCGCAACCATGTCCGCAAGGCTTTAAAAAAAGGATTTGCGATTCAAATCGGCGGCGCGGAACTGATCGAGGATGCCTTCGAAGGTCTCTCCCGATCCATGCATGAACTCGGGTCACCTTACCATTCAAAAAGTTACCTGGCAGAGATGTGTTCCCTCATGGACGGAAAAATTGATCTGGCGGTCGTTCGGTACGGGAAATTGGTGGCCGGCGCAGGTGTGTTCATTCGGCATGGGCAGGAGGTCATCAACCTTCACGCGAACATCCTGCGGGATTTTCGGCAGCTCTACGCCGGTGAGTTTTTTTATTGGTCCATGATTGAAAATTATCGCCGAGCAGGTCTGGAATACTTTGACCTGGGAAGAAGCTTGATTGGTTCTGGAAATGAGATTTTTAAATTAAAATGGAATCCTCAAGTTGAGTCCCTTAATTATTGGTATTACCTGCCAAAAGGCGGCGACATTCCTGAGCTAAACCAAAAGAGCCCCAAATTTCAAATTGCCATCGCGGTTTGGAAACGCCTGCCTCAATTTTTGGTAAACCAGATTGGACCTCACTTGATAAATGGGATCGCCTGAAATGAATCAAAATATTAACCTTGTTCCTCTTTCACAACTTTCTGATCGACAGATCAAGGAGATCTGCGCGATTCATCAGGAAGCAATCCCCTCGCTCCTCAGCAAATTAGGCAAGTCCTTTCTCAAACGATTTTACCGATTGGCAGCCTCCTCGCCGGACGCGATCTCTGTCTGCGCGCTTGATTCTGGCGGCAGGGTACTTGGCTGGGCGGTAGGCTCGCCAGATCCAAACACCTTATTCTCCCAATTACGAGATAATCTTTGGTGGTTTATTAAAGGCGTAGCCATTGCAACACTTCGCAAGCCGAGCCTTTTGATTGATTTCACCAGTCAACTTGTACCCAATGGCGCGAACAACATGTCCTCACGTCAGATCGAGTTGACTTACATTGCTGTTCATCCGGATTCAAGATCAACCGGAGTTGGGGAACGGCTGCTTACGGCTTTTTTGGATCACGCCCGGGTTTACGGAGCTCAATCTTGTGTTTTAAGTGTGGAAGTGGAAAATACAACTGCCGAACGATTTTATAAGAAAAATGGATTCTCAGTGTTGACTACTTTTAAGGAAGGCAATTATCGCCGGCATCGTATGTTTCTCCTGCTTGATCCTCAGAAAGCAATATGCTGAAAAAATTTCAAAATTTTCCTTTCAGCGCTTTTTTGCTGATGATCTCAATTCTTACTTACGCGCCTTTTTTTTGGGAGCGGGGTTTTTATTGGGATGAGGTCCCCTGGACTTGGATTTATTTTCGCCTGGGACCGGACGCGCTCACACAGACATTCTCAACCAGCCGCCCTTTTTGGGGAATGCTTTACCAGGTTACCCTGCCAATCTTGGGCTCAGATCCTTGGGTTTGGCATCTCAGTCTGGTTTTTTTTCGTTACCTATCTGCTTACTTATCCTATTCCCTGATTAAAACAATTTGGCCAGATCGCCCCACAGTTGCCCGAAACGCTTCCATTCTCTTTCTGGTTTACCCAGGTCTTAGTCAAAATTTCATGGGGCTCATGTACACCCATTTTTACATTGTATTGAGCGCTTTTATTTACTCTTTTTTACTTACTGGGTGTGCCATCCAGAAACGACAGGTATGGTGGCATCTACCCAGCCTCATGCTCTCCATTGCCAACATTTTGATGATGGAATATTTTTACTTCCTTGAACTACTTCGGCCACTCTATATCTGGGTTGTATTAGGCAAGCGCCGTTCTGACTTAACTTCTAGTCTGCGTCACTCTTCACCTTACATGCTCAGTTTTCTGTTGATCTCGGGCTGGAGGATGTTTTATTTTCCGAATCAAAACGCGAGTTACCCATACGGTACACTGGAAGCTCTCAAGAATTCACCATTAGATGGACTCCTTGGTCTGCTCAAAATGGTCGCAACCTCCTTTTGGAATACCAGCATCGCTGTTTGGTTTAGAACTGTCGAGATATTCGAAATTTCCAAAACCGGTTTCCCCACCTTTCTGGGTGCAATCGCTCTCGCAGCAATCATCGCGGTATTGTTGTTCATCATCAAGCAGCCGACCGTAACCCAAACCAGTCGCAGGTCTGATTTCCTGATCGGGTTAATCATTTGGGTCTTTAGTGGCGGTGCTTTCTGGTTGGTTGGCAGCCGAACTTTACCCCAGCTTCATTTCAGTACCGATCGATTTACCCTGCCATTCATGTTCAGTGCGGCCCTTCTTGCCGCCTTCAGTCTCGAGTTACTTCGATCACAAAATATTCGCCGTATCCTTCTCGTAATATTGGTGGCTTTTTCAACCGCCTGGCAGTTTACCATCAATCGTGCATTTGTTCGCGACCGGGAAGAGCACGATAGGTTTTTCAGCCAATTAATTGAAAGAGTACCTTCCATACCGATTGGTACTACAATCATCACCAATGATCTCCCCTTCCAGTATTACAGTGACAATTCCCTCAGCGGAACACTGAACTGGTTGTACTCCCGCCCAGGGGAAATGGATACGATCCTCTATTATGCGAGCGTGAGATCACAGGAAGGCCGTGCCTTATCCGCGGGTTTTGAACCCGGTTTTGAATTTTCACAAAACTACCTTGCCAAGGTTTTTAATGGTAATACTGACCAAGTTCTCGTTTTCGAATACGCTCCGCCCGCATGTCTGCGTTTACTGGATCCTGAAATCGATCCTCTCAATAAGCTCCTCCCGCCAGATCTGCGTGAAGCGTCGGCCTTGAGCTTACCAACCCTGGCAGGTAACGCAAACTCCATAACCATACCAGATCATCTCAATCAAGTGTCCAATCCCTGGTGTGATCTATATCAAAGTGCCTCCTTGGCCGCGGTTGAAGGTAATTGGATAGAAGTAATGAATTACTACAGCGCAGCGGAAGAACAAGGCTTGAGTGCACAGTCACCCATGGAAAAGTTAATCTTCATCGAGGCGGCAGCGAACCTTGGCGATTGGAAAACCGCGGTGAGTTTAACTCGCGAAGTGCATGAATTTTCCAAGGCTTCTACCTCACCCTCTTTGTGTGCTTTATGGAACCGAATTCGAGAAAATACAATAGAGGATGAAATTCCCAAAGAAACTTTTGAATCGATCATCATAGAATTGGAATGTTCCAACTTATAATTAAACAAAAACTTTTCAGGAGAACGTATGAAAAATGTATATGAATCAAAACATCCCCTTGTTTTACACAAATTAAGTCGCCTGAGAAGTATTGAAACAGATCCCAAAAAATTTAGAGAACTGGTAAAAGAGATCGCTGCCTTGCTTGCTTACGAAGCGACCGCTGACCTTGCCATCAGTCCGGTAGAAGTTACCACCCCGATGATGAAAACCAATGGCTGGGAGTTACAGGAAAAAATCGGTCTGATCCCGATCCTGAGGGCAGGATTGGGAATGGTTGAAGGGATTTGGGAGCTTATGCCAAGTTCAGAGGTTTGGCACATCGGCTTATATCGCGATGAACGAACACTTCGACCAGTTGAATATTACAATAAACTTCCAACCGCTCCAACGGTCTCTGTTTGTCTGGTTTTAGATCCAATGTTAGCCACCGGTGGATCCGCCACCGCGGCGGTAAGCCTGCTTAAACGTTGGGGAGTGACGAAAATCAAATATGTCGGCCTCATCGGAGCGCCAGAAGGCATCCATGCCATGCAGACCGCTCACCCTGACGTACCGATCCACCTTGCCGCCATTGATGAAAAATTAAACGAAAAAGGTTACATCTTACCTGGTCTGGGAGACGCCGGCGACCGCCAATTTGGAACTGCCTGATTTATCATATTTGAGGAAATGATGAAAAGCAAATACGACATTTTGTTCGATCCAATTCGGATCGGCCCTGTAACCGCGCCAAATCGTTTTTTTCAGGTTCCGCATTGTAATGGTTTCGGATACCGTATGCCGCGAGGTTTGGCGACCATGCGTGGATTGAAGGCAGAAGGCGGCTGGGGAGTCGTTACCACCGAAGAGGTCGAAATCCATCACACCAGTGACATTGCCCCTTACTTCGAAGGCAGGATTTGGAATGATCAGGATATACCAGGCCTGGCATTGATGGTCGATGCTGTTCATGAGTTTAAATCTCTAGCCGCAATCGAGCTTGTCCACAATGGTCTGGATAGCAACAATCTTTACTCCCGGGTCGCCCCGCTCGGACCCATCTCCATGGGCAGTGTTGGCGGCACAGGATTCGAGCCTGTCCAATCTCGTCGAATGGACAAGGAAGATATTCGTAATGTCCGCAGGTGGCATCGGAATGCCGCCATTCGAGCGAAAAAGGCAGGATTTGACATCATTTACGCCTATGCTGGGCATGGGCTTACCCTTGCCATGCAATTCATCACCCAGCGCACAAACGACCGTAATGATGAATACGGCGGCAGCCTTCAAAACCGGATTCGCTTCTTCCGCGAATTGATTGAAGATACCCGTGACGCGGTGGGGGATACCTGCGCCGTAGCCGCCCGCCTGGCGGTTGATGAACTGTTAGGTGAAGATGGAATAACTTGTCACGGTGAAGGCTATGAAATTGTATCGATGTTGGCAGAGCTTCCCGATCTTTGGGACGTAAATGTCAGCGGTTGGTCCAATGATTCTGCCACTTCACGTTTCGAAAAGGAAGGCTATCAAGAAAAATATACAGCTTTTGTTAAAACATTAACTACAAAACCAGTGGTTGGGGTAGGCCGATACACATCTCCTGACTCGATGGTCTCAGCCATCGAGCGCGGTGTCTTGGATTTGATTGGGGCTGCCCGTCCTTCCATTGCGGATCCGTTTTTGCCAAACAAAATTCGCGAAGGAAGGTTGGAAGATATCCGCGAATGTATTGGTTGCAATATCTGCGTAACCGGCGATACCCGTTACGTGCCATTGCGATGCACCCAAAACCCCACCATGGGTGAGGAATGGCGAAGGGGTTGGCATCCGGAAAAAATGCCCACAGCCAGAGAACCTCGTGAAATTCTTATCATTGGGGCTGGGCCAGCCGGCTTGGAAGCCGCCCGCGGACTTGGTCAAGCTGGTCATCAAGTTATGATCGTCGATAGTCGCCGAGAGCCAGGCGGGAGGGTAATCCGTGAGGCTGCCTTACCCGGTTTAATGGAATGGAGACGAGTGGCGGATTGGCGCCTTACTCAAATCTCGAAATTGAAAAATATTGAAATGTACCCATCCAGTCCGATGACCACATCTGAAATACTTGAATCGGGGATCAAAAATGTCATCATCGCGACCGGTGCGACCTATCGGAGAGATGGCAAGGGAAGAACCTTGCGGAAAACTCCGGAAGGTTTGGAAAAAACCGCGGTTTTCACTCCGGACGACTTAATGGAAGGCAGATTCCCCTCAGGCAAAGTTGTATTGTATGATGATGACCACTATTATATGGGAGGCGTACTGGCGGAACTTCTGATTAAGCATGGATGCACAGTTGAACTGATTACGCCTGCCCCGCTTGTATCCTATTGGACCGAATTTACATTAGAGCAGAATAAAATTGAAAATAGGTTGTTAAATCTTGGGGTGAAAATTTTTACCAAGCATACACTGGACAAGTTTGATAGCGGAGGAGTATCGGTTGTTCACCAGCTTACCGGAGCAAAACGATTTACTGAATGTGACGCGCTTGTAACCGTTACCGACCGAATTTCAAATGATGAATTGTTTTACGAGCTCTTACCAGCTCTCCAAAATGGGCATCTGGATAGCCTGAAATTAATCGGCGACGCCGAAGCGCCAAATATCATCGCCCAGGCTGTTCATTCCGGGCATCGCGCTGCTCGAACTTTTGAAAATCCTGAGTCTTTGGATGAGACGCCATTCAAGGTTGAAGGTGTGTTTTTATAAACCGCCTTCAACTTTCTTAGCTTCATTCCAATATGCATCGAGTTCGTCAAGAGATTTATCTTTCAATTCGAGCCCTTCCCTGGCGACCTGATTTTCGATAAATCGAAAGCGATTTCTGAATTTTCGATTTGATTTTTGCAGCGCCGTTTCAGCGTCAATTTTTTTCCAGCGGGCAAAATTTACCAACACAAAGAAAAGGTCACCGATCTCATCCTCCAACTCGTTTTGATTGGTTGTGTTATTGATTTCATTTGCCTCCTCCTGGATTTTCTCCAGAACCGGGTCAATATCTGGCCAGTCAAAACCAACTCGGGCGGCTCGTTTTTGTAATAGTTCAGCCTGGCTTAAAGCGGGCAACGAAACAGGAATGGACTCGAGAATACTCTCAGGTTGTACATCTTTTTTAGCCCTCTCTTGTTTCTTAATTTCCTCCCAATTTGAGAAAACGTCCTCAACGCCCGCGACTACCGTATCAGCAAAGATGTGCGGGTGTCGCCGAATAATTTTTTCAGAGATTGAGCGGATCATTCCCGCGGCATTAAATATCTTGCTTTCCTCACCAATCTGCGAAAGAAGGACAATGATCAGCAACAAATCTCCCAATTCCTCTTCCAAGTCCTCATAACGGGAGGTATCGATTGCCTCCAAACCCTCGTAGCATTCTTCCAGTAAATTGCTTCTTAAAGACGCGATAGTTTGTTTGGTATCCCATGGGCAACCGTCCTCAGGATTTCGAAGCCGGGCGATGATGTCTCTGAATTGATCAAAAGAACCTGCCGGCTGGAGGGTCGGGACAAAAATAGCCTCACGCTTCGCAGTAACTATCTGATCGATTGAGGTTATTTGTACTTTTCCATCACTGTCGATGGTCGTGACTTCCACTGTTTTATAAGGGTTTAATTTTGAGCAAAGCTGATTCACGCTCGATTGGTCAAGGTTATACAGGAGCGCTGGAAATCCAGGATCGAATGGCAGGCTATCAAATCTACCCTGCGCTTTTAGATCAAGGACATTAAAGCGATTAACATCTTCTGGAATGATGGATAATATGGATGGGTTAATTTTTGGCATGAATAACTCCCACAAATGAAATTAAACAAAAACGTAAAACCAGCCAAGAATTACCTGACCGGTTTTACGCTCCAAATTCCGTAAGATTTAATCCTAACGCTTGGTATAGGTAGGAGCTTTACGGGCTTTCTTCAAACCTGGTTTTTTACGTTCTTTAATCCGGGCGTCTCGGGTCAATAAGCCAGCTTTGCGTAGCGCGGAGGTCCATTCGCTGTTCATCTTGACCAACGCGCGAGCCAGTCCTAAAGAAACCGAGCTGGTCTGTCCGCTCACACCGCCGCCTTTGACAAGCACGGAAACATCGTAGGCGCTTTGAGGCTGACCGACCGCAGAAAGAGCGGAGAGAATCGCGTGCATATCACCTGAGCGGGTAAAAAAATCAGCCGCAGCCTTGCCATTGACGACAAAATTTCCACTCCCGGGGGTTACCCGAACCCGGGCGATTCCAGCTTTACGGCGACCTACGCCTTCATAATATTGTGCCATTCTTTCTCCTTCTACTTCTGATCAACCTGGGTTGTGTGAGGGTGATCGGTGCCGCCATAAACTTTCAACCGCTTGATAATATCATGGCTGTATTTGTTCTTGGGAAGCATTCCCCAAACGGCATCTCGGATCACACGATCGGGATGATTCTGTAACTGATCTTTCAAAGTCACAGATTTCAAACCGCCCGGATAATTGGAATGTTTGTGATACCATTTTTCAGTTAATTTTTTTCCGGTCACAGCAACTTTAGCGGCATTGATCACGACCACATAATCACCCATAGGTACACCGGGGGTAAAGGTGGGTTTGTGCTTGCCAAGCAAAATTGTTGCTATACGCGCGGTTAAACGGCCCAGGGTTTGCCCTGAAGCATCTACCACGATCCAGTCGTTATGGATCTCATCTTTTTTCGGATAGTACGATTTGTACACGGTCGTATCTCCATTACTCTCTTCGATTGATAATTCCTGATCGCTCAGGGTATTCAACGTTCACTAACTTTAGACCTCTGGCGGGAGCCAAACCCGGCAGAATTTTCTGCGTTGGATTCAAAAGGAGGCTTGTAAGGCTATCTTCAGGTATTTTGCCCTGAGCGATCGCCAATTGTAAAAATACCAACTTCCGAACCATATGATAGAGGAATCCACTCGCCTGAACATGATATCTCATGCGGTTAGATTCCTTGCTCCAAACGGAGGTGGTCAGCTTGCGAATCGTGCTTTGTTCAGCCCGGGGCGGGGTTCCAAACGCAGCAAAATCATGCGTGCCTATCACCTGACCCGCTCGAGTGTTCAGTCCCTCCCAATCTAAGGGAGGCCAAATTCGAGCCGCGAACCGATCGATGAATGGGTCGCGAAAAGGTTCAAAATAAACTTCATATTGATAGGTGCGGGAGAGAGCATCAAAACGCGGATGAAAATCTTTATCGGTTTTTTCAGCTCTTATCGCTACCATATCGTCAGGGAGATTGGCATTAAGTGCCTTCACTAAATCCTGAGGGGCATGTTCCCAGCGTATATCGAAGGCGGCAACTTGACCGCTCGCGTGTACGCCGGAATCTGTCCGACCCGCCAGATAAATGGATCTTCCCTGCCAACCGATCGAAGTCAACGCTTTTTCAAGCGTCTTTTGAACCGTTGGAGCATTGGCTTGCCTTTGACTGCCAAAATAATTTGTGCCGTCGTAGGCGAATATAAGTTTGTAACGTTCTAACAAGGTCATCCTCGCGATGCGAGAAACGCGACCTATTCTTCCACTAATTCCAAAATTACCATTTGCGCCGCATCACCTTGGCGCGGTCCCAACTTTACCATGCGGGTATAACCGCCGGGGCGAGTCGCGAATCGAGGGGCGATTTCATCAAAAATCTTTTTTACCACCTCATTACCGCCGCCCAGTCTTTCCGCTACCAAACGGCGAGCGTTAACCTTGGCGATATCAGTCGCTTCCGCGCTGCGTCGGGCAACAGTAATCATCCGTTCCGCCTCGCCGCGAATCGCGTCCGCTTTGGCGCGGGTGGTCGTGATTCGCTCGTGCGTGAAAAGTTGTTTGATCAAAGTGCGCCGTAATGCTATCCGCGCGCCTTTTGTCCTGCCTAATTTATATCCTGCTACTTGATGTCGCATCTTGTATTACTCCAAATTATTCGATTGATCAACTTTAAGGTAGCCCTTTTCGATCATCTTCTGACGAAGTTCATCCAAGCTCTTGTCTCCAAAATTACGAATAGACATAACCGCCTGGTCACCTTTTTCGAGAAGATCGAGAACATCTGCTACATTTTGGATTCCTGTGCGTTTCAGTGAATTGAATACACGAACAGACAGGTCCAACTGGTCAATTGAGACATCGGTCAAACCACTTTGGGTTCGAGCCGGCAAAGACTCGACTTCTTTTACGATCGGGGCAACTGTTTCACTCAAACCAGCTAAATATCTCAAATGTTCAATCAAGGTCATGGCCGCAGAACTGAGCGCCTTTTCGGGCGTAATCGTTCCATCGGTCCAAATTTCAATCGTCAGTTTATCAAAATCTGTTGATTGTTTTACACGATAGCTATTTACATCCCAATTTACCCTTTTTACAGGGCTGAAGATCGCGTCAACCGGCATCTCACCGATCGGCAAATGGCCAGAACGATCATTCGCGGGAGAATAACCGACACCTTTTTCAACAGTGAATTCAATATCCACACGAGTGTTCGGATCATCCACGGTAAACAGATAAAGATCTGGATTGATAATCTCTACGTCAGAGGAGACATTAATGTCCGCCGCTGTAACAACACCTTCGCCTTTGATTGAAAGGCTCATGCGGGTTGATTCGACGCCGATTAATTTCATACGGAGTTGTTTGACGTTCAGGATTACCTGAATGACATCTTCCTTGACGCCAGGGATATCGCTAAACTCATGGAGGACGTCCGTAAGGCGGATCGAAGTCACCGCCGCGCCCTCAAGTGAGGAAAGCAGAACCCTCCGTAGCGCATTGCCCAGGGTTACGCCATAACCACGATCTAGTGGAAATACATTAAATTTTCCATAATTACGAGCTTCCGCAACAGTTTCGCGCTCGATTACTTGTGGCATATTCCAATTTCCGCTCAAGGTTCACCTCTTACACTACAAAAACAGTAAATCACTGCCCCCGCCTTAGATCACGGGGGGCTTGGCCACAAAAACCTATCTTCTGGAGTAATACTCGACGATAAGCTGCTCGTTCAAATTGCCATCGATCTCCGCTCTCTCAGGGAGGCGAAGGACATTGGCAGACAAGCTTGTAAGGTCTCTGTTAATCCAGGCTGGATAAACTCGTTTTTGAGCTAAATCAGCGAGTTCCTTGAAATAGCTTACAGACCGCGAGCCCAGGCGAACCTCAATCAGGTCACCGGGTTTAATCAACATGGAAGGAACATCGGTTCTTCTGCCATTAACGCTGAAGTGGCCATGCGAAACCAGTTGACGGGCTTGCGATCGGCTGGACGCGAAACCCATTCGGTAAACTACATTGTCCAAGCGGGATTCTAACAATTGCAGCAAATTCAAACCTGTTAAACCGCTTGTTTTTCGGGCTGAATCGTAATATCCGCGGAATTGACGCTCCAAAGTTCCATAAACACGCCGAGCACGCTGCTTCGCGCGCAACTGTTTCGCGAAGTCAGATTCCCGACCGGTACCGCCCTTGGATCGGCCACCGGATTTACCATGAACACCAGGCGCAAAGGATCGTTTTTCAAACGCACATTTTGCGGTGAAACATCGTTCACCCTTTAAAAATAATTTTTCACCTTCACGCCGGCACAATCTACATACCGGACCAGTATATTTTGCCATTTATTCTTACCTCGTTAACTATTACACACGACGCTTTTTGGGCGGTCTGCATCCATTGTGAGCCACCGGAGTCTTATCCAGGATCGATCGGACCTTAATACCCATTGACTGTACCGCTCGAATAGCGGATTCTCGTCCGGGTCCTGGTCCTTTGATGACCAGGTCAGCCTCTTGCAAACCCATTTGCTGGGCGGTTTTTACAGCCTGTTCAGCAGCCAGACGTGCCGCAAAAGGAGTACTCTTGCGGGAGCCTTTAAATCCGACTGAGCCGGAGCTGCCCCACGCCACCGTGTTGCCCATTGAATCTGTAATGGTTACGATGGTGTTATTAAAAGACGCAAAAACATGAACCTGACCGGATGATAAGGATCGTTTGACTTTTTTTGCCGTTGAACGTCGAGTTTGACGTACATTCTGTGCCATATTTTATTCTCTCCTGCCAATAACCACTATTTCTTCGCGCCGCGTCTTCTACCACGTCCAGCAACGGTCTTCTTAGGGCCTTTGCGTGTGCGGGAATTGGTACGGGTTCGCTGACCATGAACCGGCAAATTACGGCGATGTCGTAGACCGCGGTAGCAGCCGATTTCAATGAGACGTTTAATGTTTAATTGCTCTTTACGGCGAAGATCACCTTCAACAGTATAGTTCTTGGCGATGAATTCGCGGATCGCCGCGACTTCAGCTTCGGTGAGATCCTTGATGCGCGTATCCGGATTAATGTTCGTGGATTTCAAGATCTCGTGCGCGCGTGTAAGACCAATACCATAGAGATATGTGATACCAATCTCAACGCGTTTGTTTCGAGGGAGGTCAATACCTTCAATACGTGCCATGGTTGTTAACCTTGCCTCTGTTTATGTTTTGGATTTTCGCAGATCACAAACAACCTGCCGCTGCGCTTAACAATTTTACACTTCGCGCATCGCTTTCTAATTGATGGTGAAACTTTCATTTGTGACTTTCTCCTCTTAAAAAGGACAAAAATAGGTCCCAACAGCCGAAGTTATAATTATACTCGGTTTTCAATATTTGTCTATCCATTCGCAGCTCTGCCCGGGATCATAGGACAGTCAGGATTAGGGGTTCTCCTTCGGTAACGGCTATTGAATGTTCAAAATGTGCCGTCAACGACCTGTCAGCAGAAACTACCGTCCAATTATCTTTTCCAACTTTTGTTCGGTGGGTACCAACCAGAACCATCGGTTCCAGGGCAATGACCAGTCCAGGTTGAAGCAACATTCCGGTTCCACCTTCGCCGTGGTTAGGCACTTGTGGTCCCTCATGCATTTGCTTGCCTACGCCATGTCCTGTATATTCCCGAGTTACATGGAATCCGTTACCCTCCACAAATTTTTGTATCGCCTCTGATACATCTCCGGTCATATAACCAGGACGCATTTTTTCGATTCCCGCGAACAAGGCGCCTTCGGTCACTTCGAGCAAACGTTTCGCAAGATCTGAGATCTCACCCACCCCGGCTGTGAACGCGCTATCCGCCACATAGCCTTGGTAGTAAGTACCGCAATCGATCGAAACAATATCGCCTTCAGCCAACCTTCTGGTTTTGCTCGGAATACCGTGAACCAATTCTTCATTAATGGAGACGGTTATCGAATTTGGAAATGGAGGAAATCCATATCCCTTAAAAGGTGACACACACCCAAATTGACCTAATACTTTTTCGGCAGCCGCGTCGAGTTCATACGTGGTCACTCCAGGTTTTAACATTTCACGGATGGTCGCGTGAACAGTCGCGTTAATTCTGCCAGCTTCGCGCATGATCGCGATTTCGGCAGGTTTCTTAAGCGTAATTTTCCTTGACCAATCCATGTTGTTTCCTATTTCTTTTCCAACATTAATGAAATTTGTTCCGCGACCTGATCAATCGTCTCGGTTCCATCTACTTCAACCAAAACCCCGTTTTGACGATAATATTCGATCAAGGGAGCGGTTTGTTCAGTGTAGACAATAATACGCTTCTTTACCGTTTCAGGTTTATCGTCATCCCGCTGGTACAGAGGGGATTGATCGTAATCGCAAATTCCAGTTATCTTCGGTGGATTGTAAATATTATGGAAGATGTGTCCATGAGCTTTACAAGTCCATCTACCTGCCAAGCGGTCAACGAGGATCTCGGTGGGGGCGTTGAAAAATGGGACGAGGTCAACCTGCCCACCGAATTCCTTTAACAGCCCACTCAGGCTTTCAGCCTGAGGAGGGGTGCGTGGGAAGCCATCTAAAATGGCTCCCTGCGCACAATCGGGTTGCTTAAATCGAGCCCGAATCATTTTTATAGTTACATCATCAGGAACCAACTCGCCCTTATTCATATAATCCTGGGCTATCAATCCCAACTCAGTATTGTTCTTAATATTTTCCCGAAATAGATCTCCAGAGGAGATATGCGGGAGATTCAATTTTTTTGACAGTATACCTGCCTGTGTACCTTTCCCTACTCCAGGGGGGCCTAACAGAACAATGTATGTTGGCATGAAAAAACCTTTCTATCTTACCAGGATCGAGTCCTGATAACCGTGTAGTTTTAATTCTGCGTCAATAATTGAGAAAGAATCTCGCACCACACCAACAACAATCAACAAACCGGAAGATGAAACAAGGAACAAACCCGCGTTTGTGCCGGCGCCAATTCCGAAGGCTGTAAGAACCGCATTAAGCAGGAATGGCAGGATGGCAACCAAGCCGAGGAAAAGTGCTCCCGGTAAGGTAATCCGTCGTTGGACTTTGGTCAAATATTTCTGTGTAGGCGCTCCCCGATTTACGCCAGGTACCTGAGCGCCAACTCTTTTGAGGTTATCACCATAATTCTGTTGCGTGAATAACACATCAGTATAGAAAAACGTAAAAATTACAACCATGAAGAAATACATGATCCAGTAGGCGGTTGAATTTCCACTGAACAAACTTTGGGTACTCATGGCTAGATTTTTTACCCAGTTGGTTTCATTATTAATGAACCAGGCTGATAGGATGGCAGGAAATTGAAGGATCGCGCTCGCAAAAATTAAGGGGATCATTCCAGCCATATTTACCATCAAAGGCAGGCTTGCCTTCACCGGCATTGACATCTTGTTTCCAACCCGACGTCCTGGGTAAATTACAGGAACTTTGCGCCGACCCTGCTGAACGTAGACAATCGCGAAAATGGTCAATACGATCACGATAACCATCATCGCCAACATTGCCCAACGGCTTTGCTCATCCGACATAATCGCCATGATATTCTGAGGCATTTGGGCAACAATACCCGCGAAGATAATGAGGGAGAGGCCTTGTCCACGAATACCATATTCGGAGATTAACTCCCCAAGCCAGATCGCGAACATAGTACCAGCCACCATGGAAAATAATGCTGTCAGTGAAGGCAGCAGTTGTGCGCCGCTAAAACCAAAATCAATGATTTTACCAGTGGTCAGCATTGAGTTAAAAATGTTAATTTGGCCGATCGCGGATAGCGCGGCCATTGGAATAGTGAGCCAATAGGTCCACTTTTCCATCAATTTTTTACCTTCAGTTGGGTCTTCCTCCATCCTGCGTTGAAGAGCAGGAATGATAGGAATCAAGAGTTGGATGATAATCTGAGCGGTGATGTATGGGTAAACACCCATGGAAAGAATCGAGAATCTCGAAACCGTACCACCGGACAACAGATCAAGAAAACTAAAGAAATTTCCACCTGACGTGGCGAGCTGATCTTGAATTGCGATCAGGGCTTCGGTATTTACACCTGGCGTAGGAATATTCGCCGCAAGTCGATAAATGACCAACAGTAGAACGGTCATTAAAAGCATGCGACGAATATCCTCAGATTTCCAGAGGTATCGCCAGGCTGACCAGGTTTTATTCATAAAAGGTCTCCTGTGTTGCGAAAATTATGCTTCAAGGATCTCTACGGAACCGCCAGCGGCTTCGATTTTGGCTTTTGCGCCTTCCGAAACCTTATGCGCTCTTACTTTCAGTGCAACATTAAGTTCACCACGTCCCAGAATTTTTACTGGGTTTTTTGGATCCCTCAACAAACGGGCTCCAGCCAACGCCTCAGGACTTACTTCAGCGCCACTTTTGAAGGCGGTGAGTTGATCTAAGTTGATCTCGTTGTATGTCACCTGGAATGGCGGAGTAAATCCTTCACCACGCATGAAGGGTAAACGGCGGAAGAAAGGAAGGTTACCGCCTTGGCGATAGAGGTTACCCTCTTCACCAGAACGAGCGCCAGCGCCTTTTGTACCGCGGCCCGCGGTTTTACCCTGGCCTGCGGAAATGCCGCGACCGACTCGTTTCTTCGGACGTTTTGCTCCGGGATTTGGTGTCAAATCGTGTAATTTCATTTACTTCTCCTACTCTTCTACTTTAAGAAGATGGATTACAGCATTGAGCATACCGCGTAAAGCCGGGGTATCTTCATGCTCTACAGTTTGATTCATTTTTCGTAAGCCAAGCGCTTTAACGGTTCGTTTTTGTGGTTCAGGAAACCCAATTGGGCTTTTTACCAAAGTTACCCGTAAAACAGCTTTCTTTTCAACTTTTTTAGCCATTATTCCTCCTCGCCCAGAAGGGGGTTACCTCTTCAACAGGCTTGCCGCGTCGCGCTGCGACGACCGCAGGAGATTTAAGGGATTCCAACGCCTTGAAAGTAGCCATAACCACATTCAACACAGTTGCGGAACCCATCGACTTTGTCAGAATATCAGATACACCAGCCACTTCTAAAACCGCGCGAACGCCGCCAGCGGCGATAACCCCAGTACCAGCAGAAGCTGGTTTGAGCAGTACCCGTGCGCCAGCCACAACGCCAAGAACTTCGTGTGGGATGGTTGTTCCAAGTAAAGTGACTCTGTGCAAATTCTTTCGAGCTCGTTCAGAGGCTTTTCGCATCGCGTCTGGTACCGCGTTTGCCTTGCCTGTACCCAAACCGATTGTACCTTTTCCATCTCCAATCACCAAAGTAACTCGGAATTGAAATCTCCGGCCGCCTTTTACAACCTTAGCCACCCGGGCGATTTCGATTACGCGCTCTTCGTATTGGTCCTGGTATTCGTCTACTTCTTTTTTACCGTATTCAGCCATCATTATCTCCAATCAGCCTTAGAAGTCCAATCCGCCTTCACGGGCGCCATCAGCCAAAGCCTTAACCCGTCCGGTATATCGAAAACCGCCGCGGTCGAACACAACCGTTTCAATACCGCTGGATTTCGCGCGTAGAGCTACGGTCTTTCCAACCAAGGTTGCTTGTTCTGATTTTTTAAGGCCACTCATCTGGGTTCGAATTTCTCCATCGATCGTGGATGCCGACACCAGGGTATGCCCTTCAATATCATCAATAATCTGGCAGTAGATTTCGCTATTGCTTCTAAAAACCGCTAAACGCGGACGCTCACCAGTGCCAAAAATCTTCTTACGTACGCGTAAGTGCCTCTTATTTCGGGAGTCAGATTTAGTTAACTTAGCCATTCTTATTTCTTCCCTTTCCCGGTCTTACCAGCCTTACGCCGTACCTGTTCGCCAAGGTAATGAATACCTTTTCCCAGATAAGGTTCCTGTGGGCGAATTTTTCGCACCAAGGAGGCGACCTGTCCAACGACTTCTTTGTCAAAACCCATCACCTTGATTTGGCGGGCTTTCGGATCGACATCGAAACTTATATTGTCAGGTGGTTCCATGGTTTTGGGCATTGAATAGCCCATATGTAATACCAAGGTTTTACCGTTCATTTCCGCCCGATATCCAACGCCATCCCATTCCAGAATGCGTTCGAAACCGGAGTTCACACCCGTAATCATATTGCTCAAAACCGCGCGGGTAGTTCCATGCAACGCGCGTTCATTCTTCGCATCTGAGTTGCGGGTTACCGTGATTTTATTTTCCTCCATGGAAATTCCAATCAGCGGTGAAAAATCTCTTTGCATTTCGCCTTTAGGACCTTTAACTTTTACGTTCGATCCCTTCAGTTCCACCTGCACGCCGGCTGGAACTTCAATAGGCAAGCGTCCAATTCGAGACATGGCGCTACCTCCTTACCAAACTTTGCACAGGATCTCGCCGCCAACGCCTAATTGGCGTGCTCGTTGTCCTGTCATAACGCCCTTGGGAGTCGAAAGGATGGAAACGCCCATACCATTCAAAACCCACGGGATGTCTTGTTTTTTCGTATACACACGGCGGCCAGGGCGGCTTACACGCACAATTCCGGAAATTACGGAAGCGCGTTCGCGCCTTTCACCAACATACTTGATCTTGATTTTCAACGATCGTTGGCTAAGGCTCTCACCTTCGGCTACTTCGTATGTTTCGATGAAACCTTCTTCTTTCAAAATACGGGCGATTTCCTCTTTTAATTTCGAGTAGGGCATCGCTACGGTTGCTTGACCGATCGCAACTGAATTTCGGACTCGGGTCAGCATGTCAGCAATAGGATCTGTTACGCTCATCTTTATACCTCCATTCAGCCTACCAGGACGCCTTTACAACGCCGGGGAGCTTGCCCTCTAACGCGAAGGTCCTGAAGCAAATTCTACACAAACCAAAGCGTCGAATATAACCACGCGATCGTCCACAATTGTTACAACGGTTTCGAACGCGGGTTTGATATTTACGGCGTTCTTCACGATATGTCATACATTTCTTTGCCATATCTTACGCATCCTTCCTAAACGGCATACCTAAAACACGCAACATCTCCCGAGCCTGCTCATCGTTCTTCGCGGATGTAACAATGGTTATTTCCATACCGCGCAATTTGTCGATTTTGTCGTATTCGATTTCAGGGAAAATTAATTGGTCTTTCAAACCCAGGGTGTAGTTACCACGGCCATCGAAAGCCTTTGGAGTTACACCACGAAAATCGCGAACACGGGGCAAAGCTACGTTTATCAAACGGTCGAGGAAAGACCACATTCGATAGCCGCGTAAGGTTACTTTTGTGCCGATGATCATGCCCTCACGTAACTTAAAGTTAGCGATACTCTTGCGGGCACGATTCTGAATAGGCTTTTGGCCAGTGATAGTAGTCATATCCGCAACCGCGGCGTCCAACGCCTTAGAGTTGGTCATCGCTTCGCCCAAGCCGATGTTTACAACAACTTTTTGGATCTTTGGGATCTCCATGACGTTGCCGTATTCAAAGCTTTTTTGCAAAGCCGGAACTACTTCTTCGTTATATTTTGTTTGTAATTTACTTATCATCTCTGCTCTCCTGTCCAGGCATCTTAATCTATCAACGCCTGGCAGTGCTTGCATACACGATGGGCGCCAGCCTCATCCCGCTGTACGCCAACGCGTGTCGGCTCGTTACATTTCGGACAAACGAGCATCACATTGGAAACATCTAAGGGGGCTTCAAACTTAATCCGCCCAGGGTTGATGGTTCTACCGCTGCTTGTTTGGGTCTGCTTCTGGTGCTTGGTGCGAACATTGACGCCCTGAACGACGACTTTACGGTCAGAAACGTTAACTGCAATCACTTCGCCCCTTTTACCCTTGTCCTCAAAGCTACCACTGATAACTTCAACAGTATCGCCTTTTCGAATTTTCATATTCATTGATTCCTGTCTCCCAGCCTAAATTACTTCCTGGGCCAATGAAACGATCTTCATATAGCCTTTTTCGCGAAGTTCGCGGGCTACTGGTCCGAAGATACGGGTACCTTTAGGGTTCTGCCCATCTGTGTCCAATATTACAGCCGCGTTGTCGTCAAATCGGATATATGAACCATCCTCGCGACGCCACTCTTTTGAGGTACGTACGATAACAGCTTTAACAATCTCGCTCTTCTTGACGCCGCCTTGTGGTGTAGCCGCCTTAACGGTCGCCACGACAATGTCACCGACTCGAGCATATCGGCGGGTTGAACCGCCCAGCACGTGGATGACGAGTAGTTCACGGGCGCCGGAATTATCCGCTACGGTTAATCTGGTTTCTTGCTGGATCATCCTTATACCTCCACGCCTGAATCAGCGGTTTTGGTTTCCTGTTTCACAATTTGTTCCACAACCCAGCGCTTTTCACGGGAGAGCGGTCGGCTTTCCACAATTTGTACCTGATCACCAATCTGGCAATTAAGTTCATCGTGGGCTTTAACCCTCTCCGTACTGTGAACAACTTTTTTATAAATTGGATGGCGGAAAGATCTCGTGATTTCGACCACTACGGTCTTCTGCATCTTGTTACTGGTTACGACACCAGTCATACGTCGACGATTATTCATAATTAACCTTCCTAACTCGCCTTGTCCAAAGATTCCGCCAGAATTGTTTCCAATCGGGCAATGTCTCGGCGAATGGTGCGTAATCGACTGGTATCGGTCAGCTGTCCAGTAACTTGCTGGAAGCGCAGTTTCATTAACTCTTCGCGGTTATTTGAGATCTTGGTTTTGATCTCTTCCGCTGATAAGTTCCTAATTTCTTTCGCTTTCATGCTTAAGCTCCTGCCTCACGCTGTACAATCTTGGTCTTAATCGAAAATTTGTATTGAGCCAATTTCAGGGCACGCAACGCTTCATCGGTTCCCATACCGCCAACCTCAATCATCATCCGGCCAGGCTTTACAACAGCCACATAGTACTCAACATTTCCCTTTCCTTTACCCATACGGGTTTCAGGTGGGCGGTGGGTATACGGCTTGGCTGGAAAAATTCGGATCCAAACTTTTCCACGGCGTTTCATTTCACGAACAATTACACGGCGAGCGGCCTCGATTTGACGAGCGGTTACCCAGCCTGGCTCCAAGGCTTGCAAGCCTAAATCGCCAAAACTTACCTCGGCGCCGCGAAGGGCTTTCCCCTTCATACGTCCGCGCATTTGTTTACGCCATTTCACTCTTTTTGGCATTAACATTTTTAGTACCTCTTTTCACAGTATATGTTGGCGATTACTCGCTAACATATACGCCTTCAGTAGTTTGAGCTTTTTCGTCCAGCTCGGTTTTCAGATCGCCGCGATAGACCCACACCTTTATCCCGATCTTGCCATAAGTAGTCAGGGCTTCGGTTTTCGCGAACTCAATATCCGCGCGGAGGGTTTGGAGAGGAACCTGACCATCACGCAACCATACGCTTCGAGCCATTTCAGCGCCAGCCAAACGACCAGCTACCTCAATCTTGATGCCTTTGGCGCCAGCCCGCATGGCGGATTGGATAGCCTTTTTCATCGCTCGACGGTATGCGATTCGGCGTTCTAATTGCTCCGAAATACTCACCGCCACCAGATATGCGTCGGTTTCAGGATTGTGGATCTCCTTCGGTTCCAATTCCACATTTTCACCAATCAAACTCTGTAAACCATCACGTAATTTTTTAATACCCTCACCTTTGCGGCCAATCAGGATGCCAGGTTTGGAAGTATTGATGGTGACTTTGACCTTGCCGGGATATCTCTCAACCTCAATCCGTGAGATACCAGATCGATTAGAGAGTTTATGGACAAGTTTTCTGATTTCAAAATCTTGTTTAAGTTGATCGCGATATTGCTTGCCTTCCGCAAACCATCGGCCTTGCCAACCACGGCTTACCACCAAGCGATACCCAACTGGATGTACTTTACGACCCATATTTTCTCCTTACCTCTTGCCTTCGCGTTCACTGAGTACGATGGTCACATGGGATGAGCGGCGCAGCAACGGTTTAAATCTACCGCGAGCACCAAACCGCCTCCACTTTCGGGTGGGAGCTTCATCAGCAAAGATGGTAGAGATATATAAATCATCTCTACTGACACCCATGTTCTCTTCAGCGTTTGCGACTGCCGACTTCAACAGTTTTAAAACTGGAACTGATGCAAGGCTTGGGACGAAGCGCAATGTTTCCAAGGCTTCATTCGCGGCCTTACCACGTACCAGGTCTAATACCAGGCGAATTTTTTGGGCCGAAACAGAGAGATTGCTCAAATGAGCACGTACGTCTGTCATGGCTTATTTCCCTTTCGTCGACTTTTCGGACATGTGGCCACGGAAAGTACGCGTAGGAGCAAACTCACCTAAACGGTGGCCAACCATATTCTCAGTAATATAAATTGGTACATGACGGCGGCCGTCGTGTACTGCGATGGTATGACCAACCATTTGAGGGAAGATCACACTCGCGCGGCTCCAGGTGCGTAAAACTTTCTTTTCACCGCGTTGGTTCATCTGTTCAACTTTTTCTAACAACTTTGGGGCGATGAACGGCCCTTTTTTGAGGGATCTAGACATATTTTCTATCCTTACGTTCTGCCTTAGCGGCTGGTCTTACTGCGACGGCGAACAATGAATTTATCCGTCTGCTTATTTCTGCGGGTCTTCAAACCGAGGGCTGCCTTACCCCAAGGGGTACGCGGTCCTGGCTTACCTACCGGCTGTCTGCCTTCACCACCACCATGTGGATGGTCACGTGGAGACATCGCGGTGCCGCGAACGGTTGGACGGATGCCCATATGGCGTTTGCGACCAGCTTTTCCCAATTTGATATTACCGTGATCCAAATTGCCTACCTGTCCGATCGTCGCGTAACATCCTTGCGGAATCAAGCGAACCTCTCCAGAGGGCATCCGAACCTGGGCATAATCGCCTTCCTTTGCCAGCAGTTGAGCGGCCGCTCCGGCGGATCTTACAAATTGAGCGCCTTTTCCGGGAAGCATCTCCACATTATGAACCAATGTTCCAACAGGAATATTGGCAATCGGTAATGCGTTTCCGAGCCGAATTTCACTTGTTGGACCAGAAAACAGAGTATCGCCGACTTTTAGCCCCAAAGGAGCCAGAATATAGCGTTTCTCTCCATCCGCATAAAAAAGCAAAGCTAGACGGGCAGTTCTTCCTGGATCGTATTCAATCGCGGCAACTCGGGCTGGAATGCCGTGCTTTTCACGTCGAAAGTCCACCTGACGTACCAATTGGCGATGTCCGCCACCTCGATGGCGAACAGTTACCCGGCCATAAACGTTGCGTCCCGAATGGGCAGGCAAAGATACAACTAAATTACGCTCGGGGGATTTCTTGGTGATTTCCTCAAAAGTGTAACCAGTCATCCCTCTCAAGCCGGGGGTAACGGGTTTATATTTTTTTACAGCCATTACTGCACCCCTTCAAAAATCTCAAGTGTTTGTCCCTCTTTTAGAGTAACAAACGCTTTTTTGTATCCGGCTTTACGAATTACCAACCGTCGGCTTTTCGCTTTTCGTCCTCGTTTACCGGGGACATTCACGATATTTACTCGCTCCACATCTACATCAAAGATCGTTTCCACAGCATCTTTTACCAAAGTCCGGGTTGCCTTTTTGCTCACCTCGAACGCGTATTGATTCAATTTGCTGGACAGATAATTCGACTTTTCTGTGATCAGCGGACGGCGAAGTACTTCAAATAGCGTCGTCATGATCTCTCCTATTCCAAACTACTCTTAAGGACATCAATAGCCTGTACAGGTATGACAACCTTATCAAATTTGAGCAAGTCGCTGATATTTAAGTAGCTGGCCAATAAAACTTTCGCATCAGGAAGATTATTGGTCGAGCGCACGACATTTTCGTATTGAGCGTTTTTCTCTGGAATCAAAACCAAAGCGCTACCCTGGCCGACTAAAGCACTTAATGCTTTTACCATCAGCTTGGTTTTCGCTTCAGCAAGTGCCAAATTATCGACCAACACAATGCCGGATTCAGCCGCTTTTACAGTCAACGCGGATCGAAGCGCAGCTCTGCGCATTTTTACCGGCATTTTCTGTTCATAAGATCGCGGATGGGGTGTAAAGATTCTACCGCCGCCAACCCATTGGGCTGCCCGGATGGAACCCTGTCGAGCACGGCCAGTTCCCTTTTGTTTCCAGGGTTTTTTACCGCCGCCAGCAACTTCACCGCGAAGCTTGGTATCATGAGTACCGAGACGGGCATTCGCCAATTGACGAACATACGCCTGGTGCATAAGATCAACATTCACCTTGGCCTCAAAAATGGAGGATGGAACTTCCACCGAATCCACTTTTTTGCCTTCCATATTCAACACATCGATTTTCATAGCGTCTCTCCGTTACCGCGCTTACTGTTTGCGCGCCTCATTGATGATCACCAAGCCGCCTTTGGAGCCTGGCACGGCGCCATGAACGCCGATCAGGTTACGTTCCGAATCAACCAGAACAACCTTTAAGCTTTGCACAGTAACGCGTTCATCACCCATGTGTCCAGGACGTCGAGAACCGCGAAGAACGCGGCCTGGAGTTGTACCTGAACCATTGGAGCCGGGGGCGCGATGCCTGTCAGATTGACCATGAGTTTTTGGCCCACCGGCAAAATGGAAGCGTTTAACGCCACCGGCGAAACCCTTACCTTTGCTGGTACCAACCACGTCCACACGCTCTCCAACAGCGAAAACATCCGCCTTTACCACGTCACCCACATTTACGTCCAAAGTCTTCGTTCTAAACTCACGCAAAAAGCGCAGAGGAGGCAAATTCGCCCCTTTTAAGTGACCAAGTTCACCACCGGTCATCTTCTTTGGGTGCGTCTCGCTGAAACCTAACTGCACTGCGGAGTAGCCTTCTGTCTCTGGGCGTCTGATCTGGGTAACATAACAAGGCCCAGCCTCGATAAGAGTTACGGGATAAGCCACACCTCTCTCATCGAAGATCTGGGACATGCCAATCTTCTTTCCAATCAGCCCTTTCAACATCCTCAATTGTCTCCTTCAATAATTTATTTTTCGAGACTGTCAGCCGGGCTATGGCTGCATCATCTCTCGGTTACCCAGTCAACCAGTCCGTGGCGGTAATTGTTATTTTTTTACCTACCAACAAATCGGTTCTTGAGCGGCCGCGAATTCACTGGCTGGCTTTAATAAAGCCAGCCAGAAATTTCCAACTTTTTTAGATCTTTATTTCGATATCAACTCCAGCCGGGAGATTTAATCTCATCAGCATGTCAATTGTCTTGGAATCAGGTTCCATCACGTCGATCATCCGATTGTGAGTTCGAATCTCAAAATGTTCGTGAGAATCCTTGTCGATGAATGTCGAACGACGTATTGTATACCTTTCTTTCTTACTTGGCAAGGGTACTGGACCAACCACTTTGGCGCCTGAACGTTCGGCGGTTTCTACAATACGCTTGGCTGACTGGTCAAGTACTCGATGATCGTAAGCCTTTAATCGGATGCGGATTTTTTGCTTCATGACAAGTCCTATTCAATGATCTTGGTGATTACGCCAGCGCCCACGGTCAAACCGCCTTCGCGAATCGCGAATTTGGCGCCTTGCTCCAAAGCCACAGGTACAATCAGTTCTACCGTCAGGTTAACATTGTCGCCCGGCATAACCATCTCTACG